>JACRIL010000201.1 GCA_016235825.1 Planctomycetota bacterium | reverse complement strand
GGATATGACTGGTAAAACCACAGTCTGTTGCGATAGGGGGAGCTAACCGTCTACCCCCCTTATTTAATTTGTGAATTGTCTGTGAGTAGGGGTGATCTGCATGGCTGTGGGTATTCCCGACGATAACCTTTTTGCCCGGCCCAAGATATGGCTTTGAATCTCGAAACATTTCAATACGATCTGCCGCAGGAGTTGATCGCCCAGACGCCGGCCGGGCGGCGAGACCGGTCGAGGCTGATGCTGCTGGACCGGACAAGCGGCAAGGTCAGCCATCATCTCTTCTGCGGCCTGCCCGAACTGCTGCGCCGCGGCGATCTGCTGGTCGTCAACGACACGCGAGTGCTGCCGGCGCGATTTTTCTGCCGGCGAAAGACCGGCGGGCAGATCGAGGGGTTGTTCGTCGGCGAGAAAACGCCGGGACGATGGGAAGTCATGCTGCGGAACGCCGGCAAGTGCAGGCCGGGAGAAATTTTCAGCATCGCAGGCAGCGATGAGTTTCAGTTGCGGTTGGCGAAGAATCTCGGGCAGGGCGGCTGGCTGGTCGAAGTCCTGCCAGAAGGGGCGAAAGCGACAGCGGCAGAATTGCTGGGGCGGTTCGGCCATACCCCCCTGCCGCCGTATATCCGCCGGCCTTCGGGTCAGGTCGAGATCGACGAGCAGGACAGCAGGCGATATCAGACGATCTACGCCGCCCGCGACGGAGCGGTGGCGGCCCCGACGGCCGGCCTGCATTTTACCGACGACCTGCTTGCCCGGCTGGGTCAGGTCGGCATTGAGCGGGCCTCGCTGACGCTGCATGTCGGGCCGGGCACGTTCGCGCCAGTCAAGACGGCGGACATCTCCGAACACAAGATGCACGCCGAGTGGTTCGATCTGCCCGCCGAGACAGCCGGGCAGATCAATTCGGCAAAAGCCACCGGCCGGCGAGTCGTCGCGGTCGGAACCACCTCCGTCCGCGTCCTGGAAACAGCGGCCGGGCGAAGCCTCGCCAACGACAATACACAGGGAATGTCAGCCTGGAAATACAAGCAATCTTGCATGGGCGGGACGCCCATGCAACACACGGGCAAGATGCCCGTGCCACCAACACACCGGCCGGTCGCTCGCGCCACGACAAACAGCTCTTATCAGAAAATCCCTCTGACGCCGTGCTCCGGCTGGACGGACATATTCATGTATCCGCCGGCGGAATTCCATGCCGTCGATGCCCTGATAACCAACTTCCACCTGCCCGGCAGCACGCTGCTGATGCTCGTGGCGGCGTTCTGCGCCCCCGGCTCGACCGGCGGAATCGCCATAATCCTCGACGCATACCGCCAGGCGATCGCCGAAAAATACCGGTTCTATTCCTACGGCGACGCGATGCTCATCGTCTGACAAACTCTGCCGCCGGCCGCGAATTCCGGCAGATTAGCGAAATCATTTCTGCTGATAAATCCCCCGGCGAAGCAACAGTTTGACCAGCAGCAGCATGATTGCGGACAAGATAAGATATGTGGCGATTGTTTCGAGATATGCCATAATGTAATCGGAGGAAATATCCGCGGATCTTTGGTCGTGCCCCAGTAATATTCCAGGAACCATAAGCTGGACGGGCGAGAACAGGCGAATAATATCACGGGATAAATTTGAATCGTAATATCCTATATACCCCATCAACGGAAACACGACCCATATGGCGGCGAGTATCGTGACGCACATCGACACCGCCGATGTGCTCTTGTTGCATCGAACAGAGCAGAACTGCCCCAGGCTTATCACGAAAGTCAGCAAAGTTCCGGTCAACAGGCTCGCCAGGATAAATCGCAGCAAGTCGTATTGGGCGTGGATGACAAAGTAACTGAATGGAATTATCAGCAGGCAGAGCCAGAAAGTCCAGCATTTGAGAAACACTCCGCCCGCCTTGCCTGACATAATTTTCCAATCAGTCAGGCCCGTGGTGTAAAGCAACTCCAGGGTCCGGGATTCCTTTTCCGAGGCTATGTTGGTCGCCGCCGGGACGGCCGTGGCCAGTGAGCAGAACAATAAAAGGACCCACTCCAGGTATTGGGGCAAAAGCAGCAAGGGTAGCGTCGTCAGCGCTATCAAAAGGGAAATTATATGTTTCGCCCGCTGCCGGGAGGTGAATATGTGAAAAACGCTCAGGCCGATGGCTATAACAGCCAGCGCTGCCAAACAAGACGCGCCGTTTTTCGTAATTGTTAAAACCGCAATGACAAGTGGAATGGAAATATACAGGGTGATGCACCGCATCCAGGCCGACCATTTTATCGCGCCCTTGTTCATTTCGCGCCAAAGGACCGGATTGGCCCTGATTTCACTGATAGGCCTGTAATCCAGTTCGAGCACCCGCTCGCTGCTGGCCGTCGAAGCCGCTACCCTCAGTTCATCGATGATCCGGCTGCTCTGCTGCGCGGGCGATGGCGGAGGCTGAACCGGCGAAGTCCTGGCCGGGGCGAGCAATTGCGGCGGCGGCGACTTGCCGGAAATCCTCTCCAGCCGCGTCAATTCGCCTGCCAGATCGTCGCGCCGGACATCGGGCGTTATGAGAAGCTCTTTCATCTGCTCGCGGCGCAGGGCGAGGCGCCCGACTTGCAGCACGCAGATGCGCAGAATAACCACAAACGCGCAAAACGTCGTAATGCACGGAATCACCCATTTTTCGACGCTCAGAGGCTCGCTGGACATGAATTCGTCTGTTATGAAATACAGCCCGCCGACAGGTTCAAAAAAGACCATTTTCATGCCTCTGCTGCTCGTCGTTATCTCGCTGACAAACAACGCGACGCCGAAAAATATAATCGCAATCGCCGCGGCCAGCATGATAGTTACATATGGTTGGCGTATGCGGACAGACAGCAGCATTGTCAGCGTTCCGGCAAGCAGGCTTGCGCAGAGCGTCAGGCAAAGCCCCGCGGCGAGGTAATCCCACGGTATGCCGCCCAGCACGCGGAGGATCGCAAGCAGCGGCAGGCTGATCGCCAGAAGCAGGAATATATGAAGCATTCCGCCCAGCAGCTTGCCCGCCACGATCTGGAGGCTGGTGATGGGCGTGGTCATCAGCACGGTGATGGTCCTGCCGGTTATCTCGCCGCTGATGGAGTCGCTCATGAGGACGATCGCGAAAATCTGCATCGCCAGGAACTGGAACCAGACGATCGAGCCGACGATAGTTTTGCCGGCATGGGCGATGCGGGCCTGGCCCTCGGCGGTGGCGGGGTTGACATCCTCCACCGCCCCCGTCCAGACCGTCGCGACGTACGCCGCCAGCAGGCCGATGTAACACAGCCTCAGCCAGTAGTATTGCCCCCGCCTGCTTGCCGTCCGAACTTCCTTGGAGAAGATCGGGCCGGTCAGCCAGCCGAAACTCAGAAACTCCAGTATGCCCGCGAGAATCGACATGGCCGTCCTTCAAAACCTCCTTCGCCCCAGGCGCAGCGCCGACCGCAACAGGAACAGCACCCCTATCAAAACGTCAACCGAGGCGAAGAAAAGAAGGTAAAAAAAGGAGCCGATGCCGTCCAGCGGACCGGCAAACCAGTCGTATCTGCGGAGATCGCGCTCATTGTCGGAACTTGGGGTTATGCTCCAATCGTAATATTTATTGTGATACTGGTATGAACCATCGACGGCCGCCCAGACCTGAACGGCCGGATTCGAGTCGAAAAACAGTTGCGTGCCGATGTTGTCATGCCCGTACGATCTGAAGCCCGTGCCCCAGAGGATCATCAGCGGCAGGAACAGCCACACGACCAGCATCGTGCCTATCGTGAACATCACGGCGGTGGAGGTCTTTTTGAACGCCGTGCTGAAGTAAACGCCCATCCCGCCGATCATGACGATCAGCCCGGCGAAGATCAGCGGCATCATCATAAGAATCTGCGCATCGTACCAGCTCGTCATCGCCATTATCGGTATGTGCACCGCCGGGGGC
>JACRIL010000200.1 GCA_016235825.1 Planctomycetota bacterium | reverse complement strand
CGATTTTCCCAGGGCGTTGCCCTGGGCTGTCATATGGTTGCCCCTTCGGGGTGTAACATCCATCGGCCGGTTCATCAAACGTTGAATTGCCTATTTTCCCAATGCCGGCGAGATCGTGCAGCCCCAACGGGGCGCAATATGAAAGCCTGGGGCAACGCCCCAGGAAACCGGCCGCCCCCAATATTCAAGCCCTGAAAGGGCGCAATAAAGCAATTGGAGTTGACCATCAAGTTGGTAAAAATGGTCCTTGTAGCGTTGTAGTATTAGCAGCCCGTTGAAAATGTGGCGTGGGCGTCTCGCCCGCGTGTGCCGCGGCCATCTTGGCCGCGTTGACCGATCTTTGTAGGTTAAAAAAGCACACGCTCACAAACAGATGTGAGCGATGGCACCCATTTTTATCTCCCGGCGCGATATTCGGCCATGCCACCAGCCCTGAAAGAAATCCGCGTTCGTTCCGTTCCCGCGGCGTCCTCCGCGCTGCTGCTCCTGGCGGCCACCGCACGAATCTGAGTGGTTTTACGCAAGTTGATATTGTCGTGTGCCATGTTCGCATCTGTTTATCTCGGCACAAAAACCGGACATGCCACCAACCTCACTCCGACGGCTTGGAGGTTGTGGACGGATTTTTGGGGGCAATAGCAGACAGTTTTTCATCTATGAAAACTGACATTCTGTGTGCATTAGAAATGGCCTCCTTGGGGCTGCCTTCTGGAACGGAGATAACATCGCGTTCCGGCCAGTTATTATATCGAATAATGATTTCTTCAAGACGAAAAATAGGCAAGTCTCTGATACCTGTGCCGTATTCGGTAGGGCGACGACCAATAATAGAACTTGCCGGATACCATGTACCGTCAGGTTTATGTTGTATGTAACCCTCTATGACAAGTTCATCTATGTTTAGGGGCAACCTACCTTTGTCGTCGATGAATACTAACGTGACTTGGGCAATTTGCTCAACACCACAAAAAAGCCAATAATCACGGTCTGCCGCTTTATGAATCGCCACATACCATGCAACGCCTATCACAATCGCAGAGATAGAAATAATTAAAAGCAATTTGCGTTTCTTTGTCATGGATTCATCAATGCGTGAGTGCGTAGGCGAGGATGTTGACACCCAATCGCAAAGAGTCGGAGTCGGAGTAACCGCGGTTGTAGGCGAAGCCGAGCTGTTCCCAGCCGCAGGACAGGCCCAGGGGCGAATAGATCACGCCGAGTTGGCCCTCGATCTGGATGCCCAGCAGGATGGGCGCGTTAATGGACGGGTCCACGGCCTTGACCATGTCGGTATAGTCCACGTTGCGGATTTTATACGGGGTCTGATAGAGGGGCGAATCCAGAGGCAGTTGGGCCAGTTCGCCCTGCGGCAGGACGCGTTTGATCTCGCGGCGGAAGGCAGTGTCGAACGCCGCGTTGCCGGCGGCCGAGTCGGCGACGAGCACCCCGCCGCTGGAGAGGTAGTTTTTCAGGCTGGCGACCTGCGCGTCGGAGAGCTTGAAGTCCCGCATACCAGTCATGTACAGCACCGGGTGCTTGAAGACGTCGACGTTGGCCAGGTCCACCGTCTCGCGCTTGAACTGGACGTTAAGCGTGGTGTTCTTCTGGACGTACTTCATGAGGTTGGGCAGGCCGTGGGGCGTCGGGTCCCAGTCGCCCGAGTGGACCACCTGCGCGATGACAAGCTGGTCGCGGGTCTTTTCGCCCTGCTGCGTGAAGACCTTTTCGGTCCCCCACGCGCGGGCGTACTGGAGATTGGCCAGCGTGGTGGTGATTATATTGACGCCGAGCTGCGTCGCGTCGTCCTGGTGATAGAGAATTCCGCCCTTGATCGGGTTGGCGGCGACGTCCCAGCCGCAGTTGAGGTCGATCGGCGAGAACAGAATCGCCGGCCGGCAGCCGAGGTAGATCGCCTCGATGTACGGCGGCATCTGCTTGAAGTCGTCGTCGTCCTGGCGGACGCGCATCTTGTCGATGTTGTAGTAGGCGCGGAAGATGGACGAGTCGGTGTCGAGCGGGGCGAGCTGGCGGCTGGGGAAGATTTTTGCTATCTGCTCGCGGGCGGAACTGACGAACTCGGGCCGGCCGCACTGGGCGTGGACTACCAGCGTCCCGCCGTCGTAGAGGTAGCGGCGGAGTTTCTCGATCATTGCGTCGCTCAGGGCGGGCATGGGCTTCCAGCCGGTTACGTAGAGCAGCGGCAGCTCGGTGGGGTCCCACGAGAAGTCGGCCAGGTTGGTCGGCACGAAGCGGTACTGTATGTTGAGCTTGCTGTTGGCGAAGTTCATCAGCCGCTCGATGTCGATCTGCGTCGTCGGGAACGCATCGACGCTCTTTCGCTGGCCGTCGACGACCTGGAAGGACTTGTCGGAGAAGTTGATCATGCCGACCAGGGCCGGCGGGGCGGGCTGGCGCTTCTTTTCGGAGCGGCGCAGCGGGGTGGCCGGAAGGGGCAGCGGGGGCACGCCCTCGGCGGCGGAGCGGCGCTGCGGCTTGGCCATCGGCGGGGCCTTGGCCTTGGGATTGTCGAAGTCTTCAGCGGCGGCCGGCATCAGGCCGCAGAAGAGAAAACCAGCCGCGGCGGCCAAAACCAACATCTTGCGATTTCGCCCGATCATGGGATGCTCCTTTCCCTGAACCATCCTATATATTTTAACGTCTGGGAGGGCCGGATGTTGCAAAATCTTTCCGCAGGCGGGTAAGATGCCCGCGCCACAAAATGCGGCCTATCGCTGGCCGAACTTGGGGGATGATGCGTTGATCCGGGCAGCAAGCTGCTGTTCGAGGTTGCGGTCGCGCCCCAGGTCGGTCAGGTATGCTTTTTCGATCACGGCCTTGCCGGTCTCGTCCATCAGATAGCCTGAGGGCAACCCCTCGGGCTGGCGGCGTTCGGAGAATTTTGAGACCGAAAGCATCGACAGAGCCTCGGAGAAGCCGCTCTCGCCGGGGTTGGGCCTGTTGCTGCGATAGACCTGGACCTCGACGGCGGCGAGGAAGCGGGTTTCGTCATCCCTGGTCGGGGCGATGCGAATCTTTACCACCCGGTAGATGGCGTGCAAGGAGTTTTCCAGCCCGTCGTCGTCGGTGACGGCGTCCTTCCGCCAGAACTCAAACCACTGCTTGCCGGTCAGCGGATAGGTGGTGATTACGCCGGCCCGGCGATCCTGGCGGTCAAGCTGGAAATAATAGTCGTCCAGGACCTGGCAGGCGGCGTCCCAGACGGCCTGATAGTTCCGCTCGGCGGGCGCGAGTTTGGGGTCGGCTACGACCTTGTTGGTATGGCCCGGCTCGCAGCCGGCCAGGGCGGCAAGCAACACGCCTGCGAATAATATGATCGCGGCTTTTCGCATATTTTTAGGTCGCTGAATCAGGGCTGGGTCCACCCCAAGCCCGCAAATATCCTGTTCTTATAACCTCTTTTCCTGAAATATGCAATATTAATCCGCCGAAATTGCCAACAGCCGCATTTGCCGGGGAAAGCCCTCTTTTCGCCGCCCATCCAGGGCTTTGGCCGCGAAGGTAATGCCGAAAATGACAAGGGACGCGGAAACCGGAATTCCCGCGCCCCTTGGGCGATGCTTCCAGCGTAAAGTTACTTTGAGGGAGTCGTATCTTCGCGCAGTTCAAAGTATTTGTTGAGCAGTTCGTTGTACTGGGCCTGGGCCTTTGCCCGTTCCTCGGCCGAGAGGTCATGGGTCGCCAGTTTGTGCTTGAGTCTGACGGCCTCGTGGAAGTCGTGGACAAGGGCCTTGGCCTCGGCGGCCGGAAGGCTCTCGTTCTGGAGCTTGCTGGTAAGGTCGTCTTTGGCGAAGACGTTCTTGCCCAGCCGGTAGACGGCCATCTGCCTGCCCTCGGTATCGTGCTTTTCGGCCCAGATGCAGCGGCTGGCCGTGTTCAGGGCCTCGCGAAGGTCCTTCATTTCATCCTTGTTCAGTTTGCCGTCCGACTTGAAGTCGGCTTCCATCGCCGCGATGCGCTTCTGCTGGTCTTCCAGCTTCTTGATCTCATCTGGGGTCAAGTATCCTTTGGCGATTCCATGATCGATCCGTTTTCTCTGGTTGTCTTCCCGGCGATCGACGTATTCTTCCCGCTTCTTCTCGCGGTTTTCACCGTCCGCGTCCCGCTGCGAGTCGCTTTTCTTTTCGCCTTTGGCGGCGTTATCCTTTTCGGCGGTTAGTGAGGGGTCCTTTTTCTTTTCAGCTTTCGCGGGATCATCCTTTTCTGCGTCGTTTTTCGCCTCCTTCTTTTTTTCGGCCTTGGCGGGGTCGTCTTTTTCCGCCTTTTGCGGATGGCTTTTTTTCCCGCCTTTGCCGTCATCGGACTTGTCATCCGCCTGGCCCATTGCCATCGTTCCGCACACGAACAGCCCCGCAAGCATCAGAATCATGTTTCTGTAAATTTTCATGGTTGCTTTTCCTTTCCAGCTTATTGGTTGGTTTTACGATTTCCGCCGATCTGAAGTTTCCTTCTGCGTCTGTTCCATTACTTTCCGGCGCCCGCGGGCACGCTGGTTGTCTGGTTCTTCTTTTTTCCGCCGGGTTTTCCTTCTTTTGCCTTTCCTTCCCTGGCCTTGTGCATCTGCTTGAGCTGGTTCTGCTGATCGGCGGTCAGAACGGCCTGAATCTTTTCCTTTGTCGCCTTGTGTATCGCCCTGATCTTCGCCTTCTGATCGGCCGTTATGCTCGCCTTGACCTCTTTATGCGCAGCCTTGCGGGCGTCTTTGCCCTGGCCCTTGGCATTGGTTACTTTTTTAAGCTGTTCATCCGTCAGTACCGCCTTTATCTGCTTGCGGGCGTCGGTGCGTATTTCCTTTATCCTGGCCTTCTGGTCGGCCGTCAGGTTCAACGAGGCGAATTTGCCCTTGGCCTTGCCTTCCCTGACCTTCTCCGCCTGTGCAACTCCAGCCAGGCCGAACACCGCTATCGCCGCCAGTACTGTCGCAAAAGTTTTCATGATCGCCGTTCCTTTCCCGTGCTTTTGGCACGGCTTGTCTGGTTTGCCGCCGGAATCCTTTCATGGCCCGTTGCCACGCTGAAACCCGGTGCTTCGCCAATCTCAACGCGGCGTCCGGCAATTCGTTGGTGAAAATCCGTTTTTTTCCGCAAAATGCAAAATAGGCCCCCATTTCAGAAAAAATTCATTTATGATCGGAATATCGCCAACGAAATCGTCGCCGTAACGTTCCAGTATCAGATCGCGGAGTTGCGATTGGGCCGGTTTGAACTGAATAATCAGGAACCTTCGTGCGGGGCCATGCTGTTCCGCACGATCGTCGAACAGCACTGGGACTCGGTCTACCGGCTGCTATTTCATATGACGTCGAACACGCATGACGCCGAGGACCTGACGCAGGAGACCTTCATGCGTGCCCTGAAGAGCCGGGAAAGTTTTTCCGCCGGCACGAACATGCGGGCATGGCTGATGAGGATAGCCGGCAACGCGTTTTTCGACCTTCGCCGCAGGCGGAAGGTCTCCAGGGCGCAGCCCCTGGGGCCCGAGGAATTGCAGGCCCAGCCGGCCGGCGGGCGGACGGACGGCGGTTCCGGCGAACGCAACGAAATTCTGGCACGGGCCATCGCGGCCCTGCCGGAGACCGCAAGAATGGTCTTCCTCATGCGGGTGCGCGAGGATATGCCATTCCGGGAAATCGCCGATGGTCTCCATATGACCGAGGCGACGGCCAGATGGCATATGCTTCAGGCCCGGCGGCAGTTGATGGTGCAGTTGAAGGACAAGATATGAATCGCTGACGCGGCGGCGAAAAGCCGGATTACGCCGATTATAAGGTGAAGCCATGGAATGCAGGGAAATACAGGAACGGTTGCTCGAATGCGGGCCTATGCCCGCCGAGGACTCGCCCCCCGAATTGGCCGGGCATCTGAAGACCTGTTCCGCCTGCCGGACGATGGCGGAACAACTGGCGAAAATGGATCAGGCCGTCCGCGATATGCCCATTCCTCCGCAATCCGCCCAGGCGAAGGAAGCGTTCCTCCAACAGTTTCAGGCCCCAATCGTCCCCGCGGCGCCCGCCAGACCCCTGCTGTGGAAAGTCATTGAGCGATGGCATTTTGCCGCGGCGGCAACCATCCTGTTTGCTTTGGGCGTCGGCCTGTGGATGAATATCGCCAATCGCGACACGACAAAGATCGAAGTGGCGACGGCCGGGCCGTCCGTTCGCGATGTCGGCAATGTTTCCAATGTCGACAGGCTTGTCGAATGGAACCTTCAACTCGCCGATACTGCCTCTCTGGAGGAGCGGCAGGTGCTTTACGACGTCAATGTCGGGCAATTCAGGCAATTGGCCGATAAGGAACCGGCCGGGTCCGAAGATTCGCCCCTGATGCGAACCCTGCTGGATAACGGGGCCTGGCTGTGCCGGAATAACGACCCGCTTGCCGAGGCGGAGAAATTCAACGTCGTCGCGGACGTGCTGGTTGATCAACTGGCCGCGGTTGCCGGCAGGAGCGATGATGAAACTTTGCGAAAAATCGCCAATCGCTACGAGGCGGTGGAAGAAAAGGCGATCAACGCTTCCCTTCGCAAGGCGGCAAGAGAAAACAAGGCGGATAATGATCGTATAAAGAAAATCGATAACGTCCTGCGGCACTGCGCCGATCGCCAGAAGCGCATGGAAAAAATGGCCGAAAAAATGTCGGGCGCGCCGAAAAAGGAAACGCAGCGCATTCTCGATAATTCCAGACAGCGGCATATCGACAGGAAACATCTGCTCCGGACCAATCAGCATCCGGCGTCCGCCCCGGCCGCCATTCCCGCCAAATCCGCCGAATGGTGTTGAGGGGATCATTTCTGCAGTAAGAGCCTATCCGAATAACTACGATGAGCCATTGTAGTTATCCGGATAGGCTCTAAAGTAGGGAGTGCAACTCGTTGCGCGCGGGAATTATTTTGTCACGCAACGAGTTGCAAGACCTGCATGTTATTTTCCGGCGGGTTGCGATGCAGGCTGACTGGCCTGCGTCGTGGTAATTTGCAGTACGACTAAACCCCCGTCTGGTGTCACCGGTTTACAATTCATCACCATATACACAACCGTTGCCGTGGCAGTCGCACCGCATGCGACTACGAACGAAATTAATGCCTTTTTCATCCACTTTCGATTGATCTTTTTGCGGCAGGGATTCAAGGGCGGCAAAGGTTCGGGGGTTCCCATTCCAGCCATTGTTCTTCCTTCCAATGCCTGTTTTCCGACCGCTTGGCGCGAAACAGCATATCGCCGTCGATCAAATTATTTTTCTTCGGGCGGCGGAGGTTGTATCCTCTGCGGAGCGACCATGAGTCCCCCAACTTGAACCGGCCTGGCCACCGGCGGGGCTACCGGCGGATTGAAGGACTCGATGATCGCCTGGACGCGGGCGGACGCCTCGGAACTGAGTTTGCGATTGGCTGAGACATCCTTGAGGAAGGCGACTACCGGCTGGCCCATTTCCTTGAGTTTATTGGTGGCGGCCTCTCGCACGGCGACTTTGTCGGCATCGAGTTTTTCGACGAGTTTTTCCGCGTCGGCCTTCTGCTGAGGCGTAAACTGGCTTGTCTGTGCCGCCGGTTGTGTTGCAGGTTGAGTCGCGGGCCTACTTGCCGGTTGGGTTGTAACGATATGTTTGGCCGGAGGCGCGCCGGGCGGAGGCGGAGGCTGTTGTGCCATAAGAGACGACTGGCTCACGGCGATTGAGACCACCGCGGCCGTGGCGGCTGTCCCGCACGCCCCGACGAACGCGCTCAACGCCTGCTTGACCCACTTGCGGTCCACCTTCTTGCGGCATGGCTTGGGAAACAAAAGGTTCTTCGGTTTTTCTGCGTCAGTCATTGTTCTATCCTTTCAGCATTTCCGTCGTATCTTAATCCTGTTTTCTGAAATATGCAATCGCCGCCGATCGAATCATTATTCGACCGGTTGTGGAGGTTGGATCCGCTGGGCAGGCATTTGGCCCTTTGTCTTCTCCATAAACACATTAGTCACATCCGGCTCCACCTTCACCGGCGGATTGAAGGAGTCGATGATCGCCTGAACTCTGACGGCGGCCTCGCTGCTTAGTTTCCGGCTGGTGGAAACATCCTTGAGGAAGGCGACTACCGGCTGGCCCATTTCCTTAAGTTGTTTGGTGGCGGTTTCCCGCACGGCGATTTTGTCGGAATCGAGCTTTTCGACAAGTTTTTCCGCGTCGACCTTCTGCTGCGGCATGAGCTGGGCCGGCTGGGATGCCGGCTGCGTCGCGGGTTTACTTGCCGGCTGTGATGCAACAACGCAAAACCCTTGTCCCTGGCAGAACTTGAGACCTGGTTCTGCCGGGGGTTGTATTCTATTGGCGGGCCTTCCGCCCAAAGGTGATTCTGTTCTCATTCTCACCTCTACCGGCGGCGCCGGAGGATTGAAAGATTCAATGACCGCCTGGACGCGGGCGAACGCCTCGGAACTGAGTTTGCGACTGGCTGAGACATCCTTGAGGAAGGCGACGACGGGCGACCCCATTTCCTTGAGCTGTCTGGTCGCGGCGTCTCGCGTGACGACCTGGTCGGCATCGAGTTTTTCGATGAGTTTTTCGGCGTCTGCCTGCTGCTGCGGTGTAAGCTGCCCCGGCTGCGTCGCTGCCTGTGTCGCAGGTTGCGTCTCGGGCCTGCTGGCCGGCTGCGTTGTGCTTATGCGAACGGGCGGCCCAGCATTTCCTTTGAGCTGAACGGCCTGGGCCTGGATTCCCCCGGGCGGTTGCACCGGATCGGCCTTCAGGGACGACTGGCTCACTGCAATTGACACTACGGTGGCCGTGGCGACAGTCCCGCACGCCCCGACGAACGCGCTCAACGCCTGCTTGACCCATTTGCGGTCCACCTTCTTGCGGCAGGGCTTGGGAAACAGAAGGTTCTTCGGTTTTTCTGCGTCAGTCATTGTTCTTTTCCTTTCAAGGCGCATATCGCACCCGGATATTTGACGCCCGGCCGCCTGAAAAGTTCCCGGAATTTTATTTATTTTTGTCCAGGCCCAGGATGCGGCTGACTTCCTTAAAGACCGCCTTGTTGAGTTCGCAAAGCAGCCTGTCTGGCCGGGCCACGTCGCCGGTGCGGACCAGGTTGCTGCACCGGCAGTAGGTGCTGCACGCGAGGCTGATGGTGCATTCGCGGCAGGCGGCGTCCGCCCGGAGGGGCACGGGCCTGTATCCCAGAAAATCCTCGCCCCGCGTCGCGTGCCCAGCCAGCCGGTGCGGATTATCGTCGGCGTCCCGGCCGATGAGCCGCTCGCAAGGATACAGGTTGCCCGCGGTCGAGACGGCGATCTGGCCGGCCCCGAACGCGCATCGTGCGCACGGAGCCGACTCCAGCCCGGCCAGCCGCGACGACATGTCGTCGAACCACCCGATCCCGAACCCTCCGCCGGCCGGCTTCCAAAGGTCCGCCGCCTTGGCGACGGCCTGTCCGAGATTCGCGATATCCTCCGGCCGCCACTGCGTCCACAGGTCCAGCGAAGGCGAGACGAATTTTATTCCCATGTCGCGTATCGCAGCCAGGCCGGCAGGCAGGTCCGCGACCGTATCGGGCCGAAGCACCATCACAACCGTCGCATCCTTGCCTTCCTTGACCAGCCGGCGGATCGCGGCCTCAACTATTTTCCAGCTTCCCTTGCCGCCGGCCAGTTTGCGGTGGCGGTCGTGGGTCCCGGCCGTGCCGTCGCAACTGACCGCGATCTGGACGCCGCCGTCCATCATCACCTTCCATGCCGATTCGGTCGTTGCAGTCCCATTTGTGGTGATGGATACCTCCACGGTCTGGTCCTTGGGGGCCGCCCGCCGCCGGGCGTAGTCGATGAACGCGCCAACCAATTCGGCCTCAAGGAGCGGCTCGCCACCGAAAAAGCCCAACTCCAGCCGGCCCTTCGGCGACATAGATCGTAAAGCCCGGTCGATGCTCTGCCGACCCAGCGACTCGTCCATCACGCTTCGTCTGGCCCCGCCGGCGTAACAATATGTGCATCGCATGGTGCAGTTGGCCGTTACCACCAGCGTAAGTTCAAAGATGCCATATGGCAGGGCGCGTTGACCGGTCTCGCCGCGCCCGGCCTTGACCGCGACAGCCCGTTTTTTCAATACCCCGCGCTTGCCCATTTTATTCCTGTCAGGATCCTAACCTCATATTTGCAAAATCGGTGGCACCCTCAAACGGAGCTGCAACGCAGCGAAGTTTGGGGGTGTTCGCAAATTTTCCCTCATCAAAACAACCACCCCCAAGCTCCGCTTCGCTGCGATTGAGGGTGCCACCAATCTCAGCGGGTCAATCTGATTCAAGGAGCATCCTCCTTGCAATCTCAGCCTGAATGGTCGCGTCATCCCAATCCGGATGAATCGTCCGAAGATGCCCCTCAATCCGCAGCCGGACAAACTTATTAGCCTCCAGCGCCATTTCCACGCGCTGCGCGGGCGTCTTGCGGCGAAGGATTTCCGCCACGGCCTCGTCAACTACCTCAATCTGCCCTTTGTCCAGCCGCCGTTTCATGCCGGTCTTTTACCCCGATCCTTCCTTTCGCCGCGTAATACCATACCATGTTTCCAGCAAAAATTCCAGACTGCGGGTTTGCCTCTCCTTGAATTGGTGGCGCCCTCAATCGCAGCTGTGATGCGGCGGAGCGGCTTGTCCGGCGTAGCTTTAGCGAAGCCGGAAGCGCAGCCCGTGGGATAAAACGCCATAGTAAGGTAGAGTCCCGCCCAGCGGGACGATTGAACCATCGCTTACGTCGGACGGGTTAGATGATGTTCCTCCTGGGATTCCGTGTGTTCGTGGGCCGTCGTAAGCACTTTCATTCGTCCCGCATCGGCGGGACTCTGCTGTCATGGTCGACTTTTTCCACGGGCTTGTGCCCGTGGCTACTGCCAGTCGCCCGATGGGCTCCCGGAAAATCTGCGGATATCACATCTGTTCTTACAAGCCGCGATATCCGACTATGCCGCCGACCTATCCAGCCTGCCTGATAAAGCATCCGCTCCGACAGGAGCGAAAGAGTTGTAGCCCGCCGCGTGAGCGGCGGGAACTATGACAAAAGAAAAGCTCAGCCCCGTTAGGGGCGATACCACATTTAACAATCATACAATCCGTGTCAAAACAATAGACATCGTCGTGCGTAAATCCTTTATTTTTCTTTATCGTGTCTCAGAACCACACGCGATGTGCCGCCCCTGACGGGGCTGGTTTATTTTGCGGTCGATATACCCGCCGCTCACGCGGCGGGCTACAAATCTCCCGCCCTTATGGGCTGAAAACTGCAAACAGATGTGAGTATGCACCCCGCTTGTCTCGGCATAGCGTCCGGCTTCGCCAAAAGGCTACGCCGGACAAGTTGCTTCGCCCGTGGCTACTGCCAGTCGCCCGAAGGGCTCCCGGAAATCCGCGGATATCACATCTGTTGTTACCAGCCGCGATATCCGGCCGTGCCACCGGCCATGCAACAATTTTGCCTCTTGCCGCGGAATCGGACATGCCACCCGCCTTGCACATGGTCGATAAATCTATTTCGACGAATTTTCCCACGGTCGTTTTCAAGATGTGCTCAAGTGGGGTATTGTTTGATAAAGAAGCCTTTTTAAGAACCCCTATTCATTTGGCTTTGTTGAAGTAGCAGGCGTTGTTGTGCTTGTATTATTGCTGTTTTCAGTCGAAGGCTTTGTAGACTGTACAACACTATTCTTTTCAGCATTATATTTGCTTTTTATCTCTTGGGAATATTTATATATCACAATTGAGCATGCCATGGCATAATCATCAAATCTATCATTCTTCTTGTATCTAATAATATAGTAAGGCTTATTGTTCGATGTATCATATAAAATGCCGTTACTTATAACAATATTCTTGTCTTTAGGAAGCCCATATATTTCATAATTGTTAAAATCATATTCTCTTTCATACACCATATCATTGGACGTGTGTGTAAATTTATATATATTATTCCCCATGTCCTTTGCCATGCCAACCCTTATAAAATCCTGAATCCCACAAGGAATCTCTCCATTATTGCTCGATATATATGAGAATATTTGTGAATTAGACAAGGAAGTTAAGTCAGATATGGTACGGCAAGCCTCGTTTCCTCTGGGGGCTAAATAGAATATATACGTTAACAATAGTATTATTGCTATTGTTCCGACTATCCAATAACAATGTTTCTTTTTCATATTATGTAGCATTCACCTAATGATTCCGGTTTTTTTGAGATTAAATGGCGCATGCAACGTAAGGTTTTCTTTATTTTTGTCCCTGCTGGCTGAGTTTG
The DNA here is from genome assembly GCA_016235825.1 of Planctomycetota bacterium. Classification (GTDB taxonomy): domain Bacteria; phylum Planctomycetota; class Phycisphaerae; order SM23-33; family SM23-33; genus JACRIL01. The sequence goes on along the minus strand of JACRIL010000200.1, from coordinate 18,891 downwards.
CGGTGGTATTCTTCGAGGACGTCCTTGTATTCGTCGGGGAGGTTGCCCTTCATGGCGTCGGAGATGTCCTGTCGGACGTGCTTTGGCATGGCTGAGGAGGTGTCGGAAGTTACGTCGATCTTTCCGGCGATGGCGTCCTGGGCGTCCTTGAGCGCCCCGACGGTCTCCTGTTTGCTGCGAAGCACGTTCTGGTAGCGGTTATTTTCCAGGTCGCTCTTGACACGGTTCATGAGCGTGATGGCCTGGAGCATCTTGAAGCTGGAGTAATCGGAGGTCTTCATGCCCGCGGCGACTCGCTGTGCCTTGTTGAGCAGGTCGGCCTGCTTGCCGGCCAGACGCTTCATCTCGTTGGCAAGCGGCGGCGGGACGGGGCCTTCCAGCCCTTCGCCGCCCTGGCCGCTGACTTTGCCGCCGCCGGTCGATCCGCCCTCGGCCTCGGTGGTTTTGTCATCCACCTGGCCCTTCTGGAACGGCTCGGGCGTCAGGCGGGTCGGCGTGCGCCGGCCGCCTTTGCCGACGGCCTTGTCCTCGACGTATTCGCCGCTGCTCTTGCCCTGTCGTCCCTCGCCGCTGCGGCCCTGAAGCTCGTCGGAATTCGGCAACTGGTTGCCGGTTACGCCCTGGGCGTTCTGGTTGGAGATCGGCCCGTCCATCGCGTCCCAGCCGATGCCCTTGTCGCCCGACTGGTTATACTTGCCCGACAGGTCGTCCATCTCCTCGAAGAGGTCCTCCTCCTGCTCAAGCAGGTCGCCGACCAGATCTTCCAGTTCGGTGGGCAGGGCTGCCTGCTCGGTGTTCATCTGGCCGGCGGGGTCTTCCATCGACCACTTCTGGCGGTCCGGCTCGTCGGGCAGCCATTTCTCAATGTTGGCCATCAGTTCCTTGGCGTTCTCGATGCCGTTGTCCTCGCAGGCGGTGGCGATCTCGACGGCCTTCTTGGACAGGGCGTCCTTGGCCATGGTTACGTCGCTCTTGACGGCCATCAGTTCCTTGAGCATCGCAGGATTCGAGAAATCCTGCTGTGTGAGCTTGGAAAAGTCTGTAACGGCCTCGTTGAGGAATTTCTCCCATTTCTCCTGCGAGAGTTGGAGTTCCTTGAGGAGTTTTTCATCGGCGGCGTTGAAGTTATCGACCGGCTTTTTGGCCAGTTCCTCCGAGGCCTTGATGATTTTTTTCTGATCGTCCATGAAGGCCTTGAGGTCATTCTTGAGTTCGGTCAGTTTGGCGGCGACTTCCGGCGGCAGATTGCCCGGCTGGGTCGCGGCCTTTTTTTCATCGGGCTTTTTGGCAAGGCTGGGCATGATGGCCAGCATGGTCTGGATGGCGTCGAGTATCCGGGTCTGCGTCTCGACCAGCAGCAGGCATGCGCGGTCGCGATTGTGCAACGCCGGCAGGGCCGAGACTATCTTCGCCTGCTCGACCGCGGTGGGGGCGTCGTTGGCGGCAAGGTCGGCAAGGGCCATCTGTATCGCCAGCATTTCCTTTTCAAACGGAAATTTCTCCGCCAGATCGACGATCTCGTTTTTGACGGCCTGCTGGCCGGTCAGTATTTCGCCGCCGCGGACATGAATCTTCTCAAGGTCGGCGCAGTCCGAGCAGATGCCGGTGTTGACGATCTGTGTTTCCTGCAGATGCAGCAGGGCGGTGAGCCTGCGGCGGAGCTCCTCCTGCAGCTTGGCCTTCTGTGCGTCCAGGCCGCCCATGTCGCGGATGGCCACCTTGTATTTGACCGACGAGGCGGTCTGGGGCCCCATCGAGGCCGTGAGGTTGCGGTTGTCGGCCGCGACGGCGTAATAGACGACCGTGTCGTTGATTTTGTATGCCGACAGGTCCATGGCGAAATCGATCGGGCGGCCCAGCGGGTCGTCTTTGGCCGGACTCGTCGAAGGCCGGGCCGGAGCCGAGGCCGGCGGAGCGAAGCCCTTGATCTTCTGCGGCGGCGCGCCTTCCAGGCCGGCCCAGAGTTCCAGGTTCGATATGCCGTAATCGTCGGAGGCCTTGATCCGCAGGGGGAGTTTTTCGGTCGCGCCGGCCGTTACATCGCGGCCGGGCACGAGTATCTCTACTTTCGGCGGGGCGTCCGGGACGGCCCGGATGCGATAGTAGCCCTTGATCGAATCGCTGCCGCCAGGCCCCCAGGCTGAAGCCTTATGGTTTCCATTCTGCGTGTCGGGCAGTTGCTGGATTGTCCCGCCGGTTGAATCCCTGAGCAGCAGCCGGTAGGCGCCGTCGGCATTGACGGCGAGCCGACCGGTGAAGACCCGGCCGCCGTCGGAATCCGGGAGTATCTGCGTCCTGCCGCCGCGCTCCTCCAGCGCCACGTCCGGCACCGCCGCCGAGAGGCGCAGCGTTACTGTCGCCATGCTGCCCATCGGCGCCTCGATATTGCCCTCGGCGTTGACGATCTTTTTGCCGCCGAGGCGGGTGTAGGCGGGATAGTCGTATTTTATGTCCAGCCCCTCGACGCTGACCTGCTTGATGACGTTGACGCAGAACCACGGCTTGTCGGCCGGCCAGCGGGAATCGCCGATCTTCACGGCGTAGCGGAACGTCTGATCGACCACGCCCATCGGGCACGAGAAGACCGTGTAGTTGTCCGAGACGATCATGGCCCGCGGCTGGTCGGCGCCTTCAATGATAACGCTGCCGGCCAGCGGCCTGCCGGTCTCGTTGCGGATCTTAGCGATGATGGTGAGCGGCTGGCCCGCGAATCGCGTGGTGTCCGAAGGTTCCAGACTGGCCAGTTCCAGGCTGTTGGCCGCGGCCACGTAGGCCGACGGGTGAAAGACCGCGGTTATGCCCCGCGCCAGGGCCTTGGGCTGCAAGGCCGCAAACGCCCCGGCCAGCCCCAGCACGGCCAGGCATGCCAGGGCCCATTTTTTCGCCGGCTTCACCGGCACGCTGGCGGCAAGGTCGAGCCTGCGGGCGCGGCCCATCGCCTCGTTGATGGCCTGCTGGACAAGTTCCCTGCTTGGCTGGGCGGAGTCGCCGGCCAGAAGCAGCGAGTTGATCAGATCATTGCGGGCCTGAGGCAGGTTCTGCTCGACGAACCTGGCCGTCTGGGCCATATTCTGCCGCCAGAAAAACCCCATGGCGATGAGCCAGAAGAACGCGGCCGCCCACCCGGCGCAGACCGCGACAAGCAGCCCCCAGCGCAGCAGTTGCGGAGGCTGATCGGGCCAGTATCCGGCGGCCAGTCCAACAAGGACGATAGACCCGGCCAGGATCACAACCGTTGCAGCCAGGCCGCGGACCGTCCGGGCCGCCCATCGCCGGCGGGCGACGGTTTTGAGCCTTGCCAGAAGATCGCCAATCCCTTGATATCCGTCGATAGTCGTCATCGTCCGCCCCATCATATTTAGAGCCTATCCGGCAGCATGCCCGTCTTGCATAACGCACGGCCCGGGCGAATCATGCATCCGCCGCCCGGATTCCCGGCCGGTCATCGCGGCGACTCAAGCGTGCCGGCGTAGAATTTCCGCCAGAACTCGGCGGGCGTCAGGAGTTTCTCCGGACTGGTGCCGATCTGCTTGAGAGAACTCATATTCTTGACGACGTCCAGGCGGGGGTATTCCTTTATCGTGTCAAAAACCAGCGTTTGCAGTTTCATATTTTCCAGCGGCTGCAGGTCTCTAACCTGGGTCCGTCTTACATCGAGAAACTCAAGAGGCATGCCGGCCAGGTCCTCAATGCTCTTGACTGGCGTGCCACTCAGGTTGAGTTTGCTTATTTTGAAGTTCTTGATCGGCTTGAGGTCCTGCACCTGCGTTTCGGACAGATCCAGCGACAGTTTTCCATCCGCTGTCCGCGTGAGCCTGGAAGAATATTTTACGTTCCGCCATGAACTGTCGAGCACCCGCCTGTAACCGGCGATAATTTCCTCGCCGCTCCTGTCCAGTTGTGCGGCCAGCTTGGGCTCATCCTTCCTGAGGGCCTCGGCGAACTGCAGGATCAACTGGGGCGTGTCGCTTCTGACGCCGTCGCCGCAAAGGCCCGTCAGCCTGGCGGCCAGGGCCGGATTGGAACCGCCCATCGCGGTGTATTGGTCCAGGGCGGCAAGAGCGTCGGCGTATTCCCTGCGGATGATCCTGAGTTGCGCGATCAGCATCTGGGCGTCGGGCAGTTCGCTATCGGCTTCGGCGGATGTTTGGGCCAGAGCCAGGGCCTCGCCGATCTGCTGTGAGTTGCCGGCCTCTCTTGCCATCTGCCGGGCGGCCGACAGGTATATGGGCGCAAACTGGCGCTGCTCCGTTTTTTTCGCGATGTCCGTCTTCTCGCGAATAGCAAGCTTCTTGTTGATCTTTTGCGTCTCTTCCTCCGCGTGGTTGAGCAGTCCCTTTGCTATAACGATCGCTATGCCCAAAGCCACGATCAGGCTGGCCCCCATGCCGATGGCGAGATTCTGGATCGATTTGGAACGTTTCGTCCGGGCCATCCGCTCGGCCCTGGCGGAGACCATGCGCCGGATCACCTCGGTGAACGCCGGGTCGTCCCTGACGATCAGCGACGAGGCCATCTCAAGGTCGCCTTTTTCCACGGCGCAGAGGGCGTACTCGCGGCGGGCCAGGATGATGTTGCGCCTGGCCATCTCGTTGCCCTTCCACGACTCGACGGCGGCCTCGAACCCGACGACTGATTTGCTGAATAACTCGTAGTCCCTCTGCTTGCGGGCCTTGGCGAAGGTCTCGGCCGCCTTCTGCATCAGGGCCATGCTCTGCGCGTGTTCCATGCAGTTCATTATCGCCTGCTGGAACTCCTTGACCGTCATGAAGCGGTCCTCGGGATTCGTGGACATAGCCCGCAGCGCGATCTTGATGAGGTCGCCCTTCATGGACGTCGGGCGGATGATGTTGTTGGCGGCGGCGCGGAGGGCCTTGGTGGCGTCCTTGCCGGGATGCGGGGGCCGGCCCGTGCATATCTCGTACAGCACCGCGCCCAGCAGATATATGTCGCTGCGGGCGCTGATCTTCAGCGGGTCGCCCATGGCCATTTCGGGCGCCATGTACGACGGCGTGCCGCCGAAGGCGTTTTTCTGGGTGATCGGCTCGGCCTTGGCGCCGGGCAGGACCGAAACGGCCATGCCCCAGTCCATCAGCATCACCATGCCGTATTCGCCTATCATCACGTTCTCGGGCTTGATGTCGCGGTGGATGACGCCCTTGGAGTGCGCGAACGCCACGGCGTCGCAGATGTGCGTGAGTAAATCGAGGTGGTAGGACAGTTCGCGGGCGTCTTCCTGTTTTGTCGTGTGCAGTATTTTCTGCCATGAGGTGCCCTGTACCCGCTTCATCGAGTAGAAAAGCGTGCCGTCGTCGGTCATGCCCAGATCGTAGACCGGGACGATGTTGGGATGGTCCAGATGGGCCGTTACGGCCGACTCGGAAAGGAACTTCGCCCTGGACCGCTCGGTGTCGCTGGTCTTGAGTTTGATGACCTTTAGGGCCACGTCGCGGTCGAGCGAGGCCTGCTTGGCCTGATAGACCACGCCCATGCCCCCTTCGCCCAACTGGGTCCACAGTTCGTAATCCGGCGGATGCGGCGGCGGCTTGAGGCCTATGTCGCCGGTTACCGCGCGGGTGATGACCATGCTCCGCAGGTTCAGGTGCGAGGCCAGCGCCATGCCCTGTTCCGGCGCACGGATCGTCGCCCCGGCCAGCGTGTCCTTGCCCACGGCCTGGTCCCAGATGGTCGAAACGTTCTGCGGGACGTTCGACTGGGCAAGGCGGGTCTGGGTCTCGGTGTCGTCGGCGTCGTCGACCTGCGGCGGGGGCTGGCGGACCTCCAGCAGGTCGTCCTGGACCTGGCCGACCTCCTGAATAACGTCGTAATCGCCCAAAAGGGCGTGGCATTTCGGGCAAACGCCGCGTTCAACCGCCTCGTCGGTCAGATCGGCTTTGCAACTGGGACAGATTGCCATTTGTCTTCGCTCTTTAATAAGACGTGTCCTGAATTATGCCTCTAATAATTAATGTAGTTTACGCCATGAAAGGGTCTCAAAACAAGATGAAATGTTATCCGATTGTAATGGGTCAGTTACAGGGGGATTGTGGTGCGGGCATCCTGCCTGCAACATAAAGAAAAAATCGCAGGCGAGACGCCTGCACCACAAAAGGGCAAAGCGTTGTTTGATTCTTCCCCCGTAACTGACCTATTACATCCGATTGCCGATGTTTAACGGCCGGGGATCGGGATTTTGCCATCGGCTATCATCCGGATGGCCCGCGGCAGGGCGAGGCATTCCTGCTGGAAGACCCTCGCGGCCAGGGTGTCAGGCGTGTCGCCGGGCAGGACGGCGGCCTGCCTCTGAAGGATGATCGGCCCGCGGTCGTATTCGTTGGTTACAAAATGGACCGTGCAGCCCGACTGTTTGGCCCCGGCCTTGAGGACCGCCTCGTGCACGTGATGGCCGAACATGCCGTGCCCGCCGAAATCGGGCAGCAGGGCCGGGTGGATGTTGATGACCCTGCCCTCGTACTGCGGCGGGATGTGCCAGAGCGACAGAAAGCCCGCCATCACCACAAGCTCTGCCCCGGCCTTGTCCAGCAGTTCGGTTATCCGGGCCGAATAGCCCGCCTGGTCGCCGGCCTCCTTGAATTTCCTGTACTCCACGAGATGGCATTCCAGCCCCGCGGCCTTTGCCTTGTCCAGCCCGGCGCACGGCCGCGAGGCAATCACCACGCGGACCTCCGCCGGCAGCCGGCCCGCCTTGCTCTCGTCCAGCAGGTTCATCAGCGTCCTGCCCCCGCCCGATATCAGCACGCCCAGCCGCAGCAGCCCGGCCTTTTTATCCCTGTCCGACATGCCGGTATTTAACTCCGGTTTCCGGCGACAATCCACCCCGAAGAAAAATATTTTCAGCGGCGAGATAACCGGGTAGAATCCGGCCTTGAAATGTATCGCGGGCGTCTCGCCCGCGTGTGGCGAGGGCATCTTGCCCTCGTAATTCCTGTTTTTCAGAAGAACAGAAAGCGGCCTTGAAACGACATGGTTTGACAATTTATGCCGCGATTTGCCTGGTTTGCCTGGCCCAGTCGGGTTGCTGGCCGGCGAATGTCGAGCCTGCGCCGCGGCAGGCTTACGAGGAATTGCAGGCCGAGGCCTTCGCAAGGCACGTCGGATATCTGGCCGACCCGTCTGCCGGCGGGCGAATGACAGGAACGGCCGGCAACAGCCGGGCGGTTGAATACGTCCGGAAGGAATTCGGGAAGGCCGGGCTTAACCCAGCCGGGCAGGACGGCACGTGGTTTCAGACTTTTCCCGTCGGCTCGGTGCACGTGCCGACCGATCAATCGCGACTCAAACTGGCTGGCGGAAATGAATTCGTATTATGGAAGGATTTTGCCCCAATGGCCTCGGGCTGCCAGGGACGGTTTGAAGGCACGATAGTCTTCGCGGGCTACGGCCTGCACAACCACGTCCGCGGATACAACGACTACGCGAATATCGACGCAAAGGGCGCCGTCGTGATTGTTTTTCAGGGCGAGCCGCACGGCGAGACAGGCAAGAGCAAATGGGCGGCCGGCGACAGTTGGACCCATCTGACCTCCTATAAATACAAGATCGAACTGGCGGCTGAAAAAGGCGCGGCGGCGATCCTGCTGGTTACCCCGCCCGACATCTCGCCCTCCTGCGATCCGCTGGACGACGTGCTGGGCAGATGCAGTGGACCGATCCCGGCCATGAGGATCAGCCGCGATTCCGCGCAAAAACTGCTCGATTCGGCGGGACAGGGCCAAAAGCTCGACGAACTGATGCACAACATCCACGACACTCACAAACCGGTCTCGTATTCGGTCGGCGGGCGCCTCGATGGCAACGCGAGCATGGCTGCGACAACCGGCAGGAACATCGTCGGAATGCTACCGGCAACGGCGGCAACACCGGCGACCGCACCAGCCGCGCAGACCCAGCCGGCAAAGCGGCGAACGATAGTTTTGTGCGCCCACTACGATCATATTCCCGCGACGGGCCAACTCGCCATCGACAAAGGTTTCGGCGTTCGGCCCGGGGCAGACGACAACGCCAGCGGCGTGGCCGCTCTTATCATGCTGGCAAACGCACTGTCAAAACTGCCCGAAAGGCCGTATAATATCATCTTTCTGGCCGCCGGTGCCGAGGAACTGGGCTTTTACGGCTCACGGCATTTCATCGATAATCCGGCCGTCCCGGCCGACAAGATCGCCTTCATGCTCAATTTCGACCAGGTCGGCTTTATCCGCAACAACACCATCTATGTCCTGGGCGCGGTGAATAATCCGGCACTGTCGCACGCGATCGCCGCGGCCCGCAAATACGGCGGCGGAATCACGCCGGTTTACATCCCCATCAGCAACACGAAACACTGGTCCGATCAGGCCCCATTCGCCGAGGCCGGATACAAGACGCTCTTTTTCTTCGCCGGTCTGACCGAGCATCGCCACACGCGAACCGACCTGAGCGGACTGGTCAACAACGACGGCGCAGCAAAGACGGTTAAACTTGCCTTCGAGATCATCCGGAACATCCCGGCCAACTACACCCAAAAGGCCGGAAAATCCCTTCCGGGAAAATGACAAACAGGAATTTGTTGCACGCAAAAATAACGCGTCGCGATCAGGCGACTCCGAGGTAACTATTTTGTTTCAGCCATTCCAGGAGTTCCTTGATGCTTGCAGTCGCCATGCAGATGCTCGTGTCGGCTGCGCCATAGTAAATTTGAAGCGAGTCTCCATCATTGCCAACGACAAATCCGGTCGGGAAAACCACATCCCCCACATCGCCGACGCGCTCATAAGGCTGAAGGGGTCCGAAAATCCATTCAGAACCGCGATAGATCACATTAACGGGGTTCTCGAGGTCCAACAGGGCTAATCCGACGCGGTAGAGGCTGCCCGCCGCAGTGTTGCGAACGCCGTGGTAGAGGATGAGCCATCCCTCCGGGGTTTCGATCGGCGGAGGCGCCAAGCCGATTCTTCGGGCATCCCACCACGCGCCCTGCCGCGAAGGCAGCAGAATGCGGTGGCTGCCCCAATGCCGCAGGTCGGGAGAGAAGGATATCCAGATGTGCGCCGCACCGGAGGCCTGGACAGGCCGGTGGATCATCGCCCAATGGCTGCCAAACCGTCTTGGGAATAGCGCGGCGTCCTTGTCTTCGGGAGGCAGGAGCATGCCGTAATGCTCGAATGTCCTGAAATCATCGGTCAGCGCCAGCGAGACGCCCGGTCCGCCGGAAGAGAATGACGTATATGTTATAGCGTAACGGCAAAGTTCCGGAATCCAGGAAATGCGGGCGTCTTCAATGCCCCACAGTTCTTCCGGACGGCAGGTCCGATCGGGAACCAGCGTCGGATGGGTGTCAATCTTCCAGTTGCTTATGCCGTCGGCAGAAACGGCGCTGCATAAATGAGAAATTCCTCTTCGGTCCTCGGCGCGAACGAGCAGGAGGACCTCGCCCGAATCATGGAGTCGAATCGCGCCGGGATTGAAAATCGAATTGACCGAGTAGGGCCAATCCTCCGGCTTGAGAATAGGATTGCCCGGATGCCGCTTCAGCAGTTCCTTGAAATCCGGGTGATGACTGACGTTGCCGTGAGTTTCATTCATTATTTTCCCGCAGGTTCGGTTTTTTCAGACTGAATGTTGATCTCATCCTGAATCTCATACATCGACAGCAGGCTCAGCAACCAGCAGACCGTTGACTCCGCCCCCTGGTTTTCGTTGACACGATCAAGGTGCAGGCCGTCGTAGCACGCGCCGCTGGAATAGTCATAAAGCGGCAGCCCAAGGTCATTTCGCCCGAGAAACCACTCGAAGGAACGATATGCCGCGGAAAGCCACTTGTTCGCGCCTGTCAGGCGATAAGCGGCGATGCATGCGTCCAGAAAACCGGACGCCTCAATCGGCTGCTGGTCAAACCTGGCCCGTATGCCGCCTCGCGGATACCATCCGTTGGAACCTATAGGGCTGAAGTGGCCGCGATCCGAAGTCTGCAATCGATCCAGCCATTCCAGGGCCCGCAATCCACAATTGGCCATGTTTGAATTTTGAAGCCATTGGCCCGCCTCGATGAGCGCTTGAGGCACGCGCGCATTGGCGTATGTCAGGCAGTCTTCCGGCCAGGGCCAGTCATCGCTTGCATTGCGCGTGGTTTGCTCAAAAAGGCGATTGGCCAGAATTTCGCGCTCTTTGCGGTAGGCGGTGGCCCCGGGATATTTTCGGAGATAGGTTTGTATGGCCAGAATGGCGTAAGCCCAGGCTCGGGGCGACGAAAAAGAAACGGTGGGCGCGATGGCCCGGTCCATCAGATGAGCCGCAGTAGCGCAGTATCCGCGATTGGAGGAATAGGCCACGACATGAGCCAGGCTCCAAACCGCGCGGGCATGAACGTCCTCGGTAGCCACCGGCTTTGTCCATGTTCGCTGATAGCTCATGAAGTTGCCGAATCTCCGGCTCTCCTCGTCGAAAGCGTACACCAGATAAGCAAGATATCTCGAAACCAGCGTTTCCCAGTCCGTCATTTCCGGCCGGAATCTGGCCGCCTTGATGGCGACGATCAGCGCCCGGGCCTGGTCGTCCGTGCTGTATCCGTATCGGGGATCTGGCACGGAAAAATGGGCGTGCTGAAAAATACCGGTCGAGTCCGTCATGGCCGTAAGGTGGCGAATGTTGATTTCAGGCAGAATGTCGAATCGGCCCGCGCCTAATCCCAGGTGGCGAACCGACCTGGGGTTTTCATGGCGTTCGCGGCGCACTTGCGCAAAGAGATTCAGGTATTCGCGGGCGACCTCTCGCCAGATCATGGAACGGCAATGCTGGTACGCCCGCTTTCGCATGGCGTGGCGTTCGGTCTCATTCCGCAAAAGGTCCAGCAGCGTCCCGGCAATCGCATTGGCGTCGCGGAACGGCACCAGTCTTCCTCGCTGGTCGGCCAGCATTTCCTCCGCATACCAGTAAGGCGTCGAAACCACGGCCTTGCCGAATCCCATGGCGTATGCCAGAGTTCCGGAAGTGATTTGCGATTCGTTCAAATACGGAGTGATATAAATATCGGCGGCGCCAAGGTACTCGCACAGTTCTTCAAGCGTTACAAATCGATTGACGAATGAAACATTGTCCGACAGGTTATTTTCCCCCACTTTGCGAAGCAGCAATTGACGATACTCCTCGCCCTTGTCCCGCCGCACATGCGGATGCGTGGCTCCCAGGATTATGTAGTGCGCATTGGGGTATTCCTTGACCACCGACGCCATCGCCTCAATGACGTATTCCAGGCCTTTTGCCGGGCCGAGCAACCCGAAGCTGAGCAGCAATTGGCAGCCTTCAACCTGGAATTTGTCCTTGTAGTAGTTCGGATCGAGAAACGGCGTGTCGGGAATGCCATGGTGAATCAGGGCGATCTTGCGCTCGGGGATGCCATAGATATCTTTCAGGAACTCTACCGCCCGACGGCTCATCACCACCAATCGGTCGGACAGGTCGCCCAGTACCCGCAGAACCTGCAATTGATCCTGGTCGGGGTCTTTGAGCACCGTGTGCAGTGTGGTAACGATTGGAACTCTGATCTGCCGAAGAAGGTGCAGGATATGGCGTCCTGCCTTGCCGCCGAAAATGCCGTATTCGTGCTGCACGCACACCACGCTCGGCTGGCTCAGGTTGATATAAGCGCCCGCATTGGCATACTGCTCGCGCCGGTTAGCTTCGATCTCGAACTTCACTCGAGAAGGATACGTGTACCCCTCGGGCGTGTCGTTCATGGCAATGCTGTAGCAAGGACGCTCCAACATCAGTGCCGAGACGCTTTCGCAAAGATCAGTCGTGAAAGTGGCTATGCCGCATTGCCTCGGCAGATAGTTGCCTATAAAAGCCACCTTTTTGATCTCAGGATCGATTGTATTGTCGCTCATTGTTGACGATTCTTCCTGATGATAAACATAATCGTGTCAGTCGTCAAACATTCCGTGTGCAACATCATATTGCAGATATTGGAGGCTTGTGCGATACTGTCAGGAGGAAGATTGACGAACTGAGGCACGATAGAGTCAGATGTATGGCGCCAAAACGCCAATCGGAGGCAAAAATGCAGGCATGCATCATTGGCCGCACGAAGGCGATCATCCTGGTTGCCGCGATGGTTTGCATGGCGCATTGCGGCGTGTTATTTGCCCAGACCGAATCGTCCCGGCCATCGGCATCGCAGGCCGCACCGGCGGCCGCAAGCCAGTCCGGCCAGCCCGCCACGAAGGAGGCGGACCACGCGTCGCGGATCGCGTCAAACTTTGTGGTACTGTTGAAAAATAACCGGTTTGAAATGGTCAAGTTCGTCGGAAAAATCATTCTCAGCGCGGTCCTGTGGTGCATCCTGATGCTTCTGGCGGGCGTCGCAGTCGGCCTGATCGCATTCTTCACGCTACGGCATTTCAAAATCTTCGACGCCAATTGGAATTGGTATTGCCGCATGCGCTGGCTGTGGGTCGTGCTGTTCCTGCTTTCGACGTCGGCTGGATTCGCGTATGCGGGGGTCTGGCTCGGCATCGGCAGGGCCGTCAATGGCGGCATCCGCGACGGCCGTGTGCTGGACAGGATGGTGGGGCAGATTTTCGTCGCCGTCGCCATGGACCAGGCGGACTACCAGATGACGGACGACGAGAACGCCGGGAAGCTGGACAAGGTGCTGGCCGAGTCGGAGGCCGCCGGAAAAATTTCCAGACGTGAGTGGCAGCAGATCAAACACGATATCGCCGAGGTGCATAGCGACGGATTTTGGGAACGCATGCTTATCCGGGAAACCATGGAAAGGAGCATGTATAAAATAACCGAAATTTGCAGCGCCGATCCGCGGCTTGTCGTGGCCGTCTTCATGCCCGGTTCCGACACCAACGCCTATCTGGAGAAGCACAAGGACGCCAAGCCGGCGGTCATGGCGATCTCAGGCTGTTTCCAGAATATCCGCGATGCCGCCTGCGACGGCGTGGACAAGCTGGTCAAACCGAACATATACATCGGGATTCTGGTGGGGTTGGGTCTGCCGTTGGTCCTTGCGGGGCTTTTCCAGATATCCGTCCGCCTCACACGAACAAGGCAAAACGTCTGACGCAAGGCCTTACTATAATTACCATAATAAGTTGTATGGTATTATCTTGACTTTCTCCGCGCCGAAGGTTAGATTGCTCAAATACGGTCGGCAGTTGCGTAGGAAAGGTTCCTTAGCTCTGCCGGCGAATACGGTCTGGCACCCGCGTTCATTTGCAGCTTGCGCCAAGTATTCGCACTCGTGAGAATTTAGCTTCCTTCACGCAGCGGATGAACTCTCTTGGATGAATGGCTCGCGAATCTGAGTATGCTGATTTCAGAAGGAGCCATTATAATGGCAACTGGCAAAGTGAAGTGGTTCAACGATTCAAAGGGTTTTGGCTTTATCACGGCTGAGGATGGCACGGACGCGTTCGTCCATCACGGCGACATCCAGGGCGAGGGCTTCAAGTCGCTGGCCGAAGGCGAAGCTGTAACTTTCGACCTGACGCAAGGCCCAAAAGGCCCCAAGGCCATTAATGTCCGCAAGGGTTAATCCCGATTGCGGCATGAATCACAAGAACACCACTCCGGCAGGGGTGGTGTTCTCTTTTTTATGGCAATCCGGCCCGACTGAGAAAAGCTGCGCAAAACCGGACCTGCCGCGAAGCGGCGCGTGAACGCCGGCTGGCGCGATGGTTCTTGAACAGGAACAACCTTTTATTTTGGGACCGGCGGTCCCAACGGGAGAACGAGACAATGAACAAAATCGGAAAAATCAAGTTTAACGGCAAGTCGGGGCACCGGTATTATTTTAACATCTATCCCCTGGAAACGGTTTTTGACGAGGGATTAAGCGGCGTGTACGTTGTTACGCGGCGGAAAGAGGGCAATTCAAAAAGCGGCTTCGTCCACAAGAGGTTGTCCCTGGGACACAGCGACGATCTTCACCAGCCGATCGCTGACGAGGATCAGCCCTTTGCCGAGCAGGGCGCAAACTGCATCTGTGTTTATGCCGAGAAGGACAGCGACGCCAGGCAGAAGATTGTCGATGATCTGGTCCGGGAACCTCAAACCGACACTGTCTGATCTGCTTTCGACGTCGGCGGGGTTCGTGTGCGCGGATGTCTGGCCCGCCATCGGCAGGGCCGTTACCGGCTCAGCGGCGATAACACTGTCCACGCGGAGCCTGTTGGCGGAGCGGAGGGCAATGCGTTGCAATGTGTGGGGTGAAACGGCGGTTGTGAATTGTTGCCTATACTTGACGCGGCGAGGTATAATCCGCATATAAGGTCGGGCAAAGGAGACGGCAATAAATGAGGTCGATCCGCTCATTGAATCGAATCAACAACGCACGCATCTGCAAAAGCGGTGAGTCCGTGACATCACATTTGGAAGGTTCCAGACTCGTGCCACCAGCCTCATTCTACAGACTATTGATGAAAGTCAAACCGATCAGGAAACTGTTCGTTATGGTCATTCAGGCATTTTTCGCTATCTGTTGCCAGCAGACGCCGCCGCAGACCCAACCGCAAACCCAACCGCAGACACAACCACAAACGCAACAGGTCTTGATTCCGCCACTGCCCCAATATGTTCCGATAGAACTTTCCCCGGATGAAATAGCTCAGGCAAGTGCGATGCTAGCCAATGGTTCAAGGAATGATTGGAAAGCCCAGGCGGCTTTTGCGGAATCGCTGACGATAAAGCACAGACAGGCCCTGGTCTGGCGGTTCCTGGCAACGGGCGAATTGTCGGAAGAAAGCGAAGACCAGCCGCCGGAGACAAATGGCGAGGACCAGCAAAAAAATAGGCGCCCGTCCTGGGACATGCGGTCGATAACGCGCTCGCTTGGCGGCGATGTTGCCGAGGTGTTGCTGGCGGCGTTCAAAAGCCGCGACGACGCCGTCCGGCGCCGGGCATGCGCGATGGCCGGAGATGTCGGTTTCGACCAGCAATGGCCGACCCGGCTGAATCCGAAGTTTATTCCGTTGTTCGACGCGCTTGTAAAGGCAGCCTGCTCGAAGGATACCGAGGAGAAACGGCTTGAAGTCCTGAAGACTCTCTCCCAATGCCATGACCATCCGGCGCCCTGGGCCCACAAACTGGCCGTCCTGCTCGACGATAAATCCCTGAAGATCCGGCAACAGGCGGCCAGCGTCATAAGCAACTGCGGGCCGATAGCGGCCGTATATTTCGACAGAATTCTCGCCCAGTTTGACATTGCCAATAAAAAAGAAGATGCATACACCATGGCCTGGAACGCGGAAGATATCGGCTGGGCCCCTCCAAAAGCGGTAGTGCCGATTCTTGCCCATATCAAGACGGGAGTTGATCCAAGTCCATTGCACTATGTTCTGAGATACGCGATCGCATCCCCGGAAATTGCCGATGCGCTGCTGAAAGTGCCAATAGACCATCTGGGTTCCTGCGAATGGCTGGGCTGGTTGGCGAAACATGCCTCGGGCGATCGCCGATTCATTGGACCTCTTCTGGAGGCCCTGAAGAACGACTGGAAAAGCGATTCCTGCAGCCATACGCCTTACCTGGCCAAAGCGCTGGTTGCCGTCGGGCGCAATGACAGGAATCTGCAGATGAAACTCACGGAATTGCTTGACGCCCGGATTCCGCCCGATGCGAGGCTTTTCCTGGCCAGTGCGCTGTCAAAATTATCCGGCGATCCTCATCACCTTGCCGACGCCCTTGTCGACGTTCTGGGCAAGTACAAGAAAAATCCCGCGACGTATACCGATGGCCGCATCCTCGACCTACTTATGGAAGTGGGCCCGGCGTTTGCCGAACCTCTGGAACCCTATCATGGCCTGCTGGCCGATATGGTTCGCCAGTCGAAACAGTCCAGCACGTCCGGGTATTTCATATTGACCGGCGATATCGATCCGGTCCTGGAATGGTCGCGGAAGGATCTGGATAACGCCCTCACGGGCATATGCAGCAGCTTTTGCGGGTATAACGGCGTGGCCTACGATCTGGGTCCAGCGGCCGAGCCGCTGACGGAGCAGTTGTTCTCTATGATTTGGGAAGGCAGCGACTGGAACAAGCGCGACGCGTGCGAAGCGATGTCGGCCATAGGCCCCACGGGCCGGACCAAAGATATGAACAGGATATTCGCCGGCCTGGCGAAAAAGTTCAAACCGTCGGCGAGTACGACGCCGGCGCTTGCGATCTGGTGCTGCACGAGAAATACCAAATTGGCCCTTTCGATTCTGACGCCCCTGCTCGAAGATATGGGGTGGGGGACGACCGCAGCGGCAGTTACCCTGGGCAAGATGGGTCGCGATGCCAAAGAGGCCCTCCCCCGATTGCGAAAGCTCACCGACGGGCCGAATCCGGCTTATGCAAGGTGGGCCCGCGATGCTGTGGAATTGATAGAGAAGGAACTATCCCGGAAGGTCGAGCCCGCGGAGATGTACGAGGAACTTGCTTCCGACGATTACATTGTTTCGATCCGGGCGCTCTGGCGGCTGGTCGAGCTGGGCAAGCCGGCGGCGAAGATCGTCAGGGATTGCATGAAGAACGACAAGACGGCGAAGCTGCCCGGCCGGGCGGCCCGCCGGCAGGCCCGGGCGCAACAAGTGCTGGAGCTTCTGGAATCGCCGGCGAATAAATAAAATCGCAGCGATAACCACCGCAAAGTTCGAATCTTGATAATTTCCGCTGGGTAACATACATTGTCCGTCATGCCAGACGAGGAACAAGCCGGCAGCGAGGAAATCACGCAGCCTCTCGGAAACGGCCCATCCAGGAACGGTCCGCAAGGCGGCAACATGGCCGAGACCGACGATGGGTCCGCCTCGACGGCCATTGGGTTGTGCGAGCGCCGATGTTTGGCGAGCGGTTATTCGCCCAGACTATCGATATCGCCGAGAAGTGAGACATACCCACATCGAATTGAGTCCGTAAACGCGCAATTTGCCATAAGAGCCTATCCGGATAACTACAATGGCTGCTCATCGTAGTTATTCGGATAGGCTCTTATCTCGACTTTTGCCAACTTTGCCGGCACAGAGGCCCACCTCTGCCGAATGCCGCAATTTGGAGTGACGATTTATTCAAGGCTGCGGACCCACCCGACAATCTGGATGCTTGCCCCATATCGCTGTATACTGTGCGCGTTATGCGTCGAGGCGAACCTGAACAGCGTGGAGATCGTGGAATGAAAGAAAACGTCGGCCGGCCCATTCTGGACGAAAATGACAGATTGGCCCGTGACAACGCCCAAAAACTCGCCGCCGCGGGCCTGACCGGCGTGAACGTCCTTGCCTCGCCGGGGGCGGGCAAAACCAGCCTGATACTGCGGATGCTGGAATATCTCAAATCGTTCGGCCTGGCCGGGGCGGTCATCGAGGGCAACGCGGCCCCGTCCATCGACTCCGAACGAGTCAGGTCGCAGGGCTTTCCAGCCGTCCAGGTAAACACCGGCGGCGGCTGCCATCTCGACGCGGCCATGGTTTCGCACGCCTTGCTTGAGCTGGGCGTCGGCCACGCCGTCCGGGGGCCAGGGGCGGTCTTCATCGAGAACATCGGCAACCTGATATGCCCGGCCGGGCACCGGCTTGGCGAAAAAATAACGCTCGTCGTCGCCAGCGTGCCCGAAGGCGACGATAAGCCGGTGAAATATCCCGCCGCATTCACGATCGCCGATCTTGTCGCCCTCAACAAGGTCGATCTGCTGGAGTCGGTGGAGTTCAATCCGGACGCGTTTGCCACCGGCCTGCGGACCGTCAACGAGTCCTGCAAGGTCTTCGAGGTCTCGTGCAGGACCGATCAGGGCATCGACTCTCTGGCAGACTGGCTCGTCAGGACCATCCGGATTTGACGGTCTGTTTGTGTCGCGGCCATCTTGGCCGCGCGTGACGCAGGCGTATCGCCTGCGGAAAACCGAAAAAAATAAAAAAAATGCGCGGACAAGATGTCCACGTCACACGCGGACGAGACGCCCGCGACACATTATTAATCCGTCTCGTGCGGCTCTATGTCCTGGCTGGGGTGAAAGTGCGCCTGGGCGGCCTGAGGCAGCGGAGGCTGGGGCGCCACCGGCTGTTTTTCTTCGGCCGCAAGACGCCGGTACTTTCTGCGGGCGACGACGCGAATGATCTTTCTTGCCGCCCAGATCAGCACGCACAGAACGAAGATCGCGCCCCACACCTGGAGCATGTAGATGTGAATGTTTTCGACCATATGCTGCATTGACCTGCCGAAAACATATCCGGCCATGCCGAAGCTGACGGCCCATATCATCGCACCGCACGAGTTGAGCGCGAAGAACCGCCACGCCGGCACGTGGCTGAAACCCACCGATAAGGAAACCATGTTCCGCAGCCCGTAAAAAAAACGGAACGTCAGCAGCAGCCACGTGCTGTTTCGCTCCAGCAGTTCCAGCCCCTTGTCGATTTTGGGCCGCCAGTGAGGCATCTTCGCCAGCAGCCACTGCCCCTTCCACCTGGCCAGAAGAAACGCCGCCTGATCTCCGGACAGGCTCCCGGCGAACGCCGCCAGGATCGCCAGGCCGATTGTCATAGGCGGATCGGGCGAGCTTGCGATGGCGCCGGCGATTATCAGGATCGTCTCGCCCTCGAGAAAGGTGCCGATGAAGAGGGCAAGATAACCATAATGTTCAATCAGATGCTCAAGCATGCGGGACGATCCATTCGGACAGACTCGTATAATTGCAGTCGGGCTATCATCCATTACAGATGGAATATGTCAACCATACTTTTGGCCTTCATCGGGAAACAGGCTCTGACAGCCCGTTGAAAAAGTCTCTTTACAGTAGCATGGACGTCTCGTCCATGAGTATCAGGGGCGTCTCGCCCCTGAAATGCCCAGAAAACAGCAAAATCCACGGCCAAGATGGCCGTGATACTCATGGGCAAGATGCCCATG
>JACRIL010000199.1 GCA_016235825.1 Planctomycetota bacterium | reverse complement strand
CCTGTGCCTGCTGGACCTGTTCGTGCTTCACCAGCCAGGCGACGACCGAACCAATGACCGGGATGACGGACGCAATCCACGTCAAGATCGTGGTGGCAATGGGCCTCGTGGCCGGTATGAACCAGAGCACACCCAGCGCGATCGACGCCAGGATAGCGCCAATCGCCAGTATCCAAAACGCCGATTTCAGCCAGTCCCAGGCTCGTTCAAAAAGGCCGTATCCTTCCATCTTCGTGCCCCACACGTCGAACTCGTCGTTCGATATATGCTGGGCCTGGCGCATGGCCGCCACCTGGTTGGGCGACAGACCGAAGAAGGAAAGACCCCGAAAGCCGCTGTAATCAGATTCAGTCAGCGCCGTCGACATGCCTTCATCATGTTTATTCGATCCGATCTTCCCCACGGAGAACTTCACGCGGCTGGACGGTTGCGTGCAGGCCTTGACGCCAAGGGTATCTTTCGTCGCACTGATCTCCGTAATGCCAACGCCTGATACTTCAAAGTCATCCAGCAGCGTCTTTTCCGTCTTGGGTTTTTCCAGCGTCACCTGTGTTTTGTCCATCGTCGTCGCCGCCGAACATCCGCCGAGAGCCAAGGCTGTGACCCCGAGAATCCACAGTATCGCCACAACTATCCATAGTTTCATGATTGGCTTCCTTTCCCAGCCCGCTTGGGGCCGTCTATAAAAACCTTCCGTAAGATGTCGAAACTGCCGCGTTTCATCGCTACCGATCGTTTTTCCCGCTCGTCACGTTTGCGCCTCTCATGCGGATCAAAATCTTCTGGCTTGAAAACCCTGCATTTCTTCGGATCGCGGTTGACGTTGGCCAGCATCGCAAGCAGCGAGCTGGTATGCGCCCAGCGATCCCGGCTGCAAGCCTCTGCCATCCAGCAAAGCTCTCGCAGCGTCAGCGGTCCGGGGTCGACTCCGACAAGTCCGGCGAGCTGCCAGATGAGTTTCCAACTGTCGCCGCCGGTTTTTCTTCGCCGGGAGTTATTTCGCTCAGGGCTGCCTGCATCTTTTTCTCCAGCTCCGGGCTGTCCAGGCGGTTTTCGGCGGTCGCCAGGGCCATCGACTCCAGTTTGCGCAACTTGCCCAGGGCCTTGCGAAGCAGCGTCCGCCGGCCCTGCGGGAAAAAATCGCACAGTTCCTCCAGCAGCGCCGTGGTCGCCAACTCAATCGCGTCGCCGGACATAGATCGCCCGAAATCCTCATCGCTGACGTTCTGTGCGTCCGCCTGCGGCTTGCAGACCGCGTAGATAACGTCGCACAGGAGGATAGGGTCGCCGATCAACCGTTCCAGCAGTTTGCCATCCACGGCTTCCAGCAGGTTCACACCCAGCAGCGTCTTTACCCGCTTGACCGCGTCCACGTTGACCGTGACCGTCCATGTCCTGCCCGCATTGTCGGAAAAAGTTTTCATGGTTTTTTCTCCTATAGTTCTGCGACGGTTTTCCACTGGGGTGCGTTTTCGCTGTAGGTCGGCTTGGCCGTTATCTTGACGCTGATCGCCTCCTCCAGGGCCTCGTCGCGGCTGAAGTTGGTTATCATGCAGTCGGCCCACAGGCCTTGGCTGCCGGCCTGCGCGATCACGCCGTCCATCACAGCCATGCCGATGATCGAATTGCCGAAATAGGCGTCCTTGATGGCGGCGAACCCGTCATCCTCGGTGTCCCATATCATCTCGAACTCGATGGACCCTTCCTTTAGCGTCGCGGCCGTGGCCTTCCAGCCGCCGTTGGCTCGGGTCGTCACATCCGCTTCGCCCGTCTGGAGGTTGAGCGTTACGTTCTTGACGTTCGTAAGCTCCGTCCACGTCGGCGTGCCGCCTATCCCGGCGGCGCAGAAGTACAACTTTGCTTCCATGCCCAATTTTATGCTCATTTTTTTCTCCTACTTAATTGAATTGCGCCACATGTCAGATAGCTTTTTCTTCTCTTCCTCGAAGGCCGGCTGCATATAAGGCCTGGCTTCGTAGGTCGCTATCACTGCCTTGCCCTTGCGGTTTTTCCGCCGGGCGCGTCCGCCGTATTCCAGCAGCGGCGGGGCCTCGACCTCGCTCCGCAGCGGGGCGGGGCCGATCACCACGCTTTTTCGGACTGCGTCATATCCGAAATAAATCAGTTTCTTCAGCAAACCCGTGTGGCTGGATGGCGGCTGGCCCGACTGCGATACGGAATTGCGTTTGCGGATGCTGCTGCGGGCCGCTGTTCGCACAAACGCCCCGAATTTTGACAGAACCTTCCGGACGCCGGCGTCCACGGCGTTCATGATCTTCTTCCTGTCGAAGAACATCGATTTGTCGATTTTTATCCCGATCATTTTCAGCCCATAATCCGAAACGTTAATGTCAACACGCTGGTGAATTGCCGCAGCTTGCTGAGATGCGTCGGATCATAAGGAGGATCATTTTCGGCCCCAACGCAGATCGCCGACGAATATCCCGAAAGCCTCCGGCCTCGGAAGAAACTTTTTATCTGTTCCACAAGGGCCAGCATTGCGTCCTGATCCGGCTGGTCGACGAACCGCTTCATAACGCCGACGTCGATGGAATAGTCATTCTGGACCGCGCCGCGGCTTAAACGAGATTCCCTAAAAACCTTGGGGACAACGGTGACGTGCAGACTGTCCATCTCCGCCAGATCGAACTCCGGCAGATTCAGCCTCTGCGCGGTGAACGGCGGGCTGAATGAGCCGGCATTCAACTCTTCGACAACGGCGTCAGCAATATCAGTCAGCGTCGATGTCATTCTGACTGCTCCCTGGCCGCGATGCACGGCCGCGAGATGATCTTGTCATGCAGCGAGCGATTGAGCTTCAGCAGGTCGCTGGTCATGTTGGTCAGGTCGCGGATCGCGTCGGTATTGGCGGCGATGATCCGGTTGTTCGCGTCCAGCAGTTCCAGTAGCCGCCGGATCAGCCAGACCACGATCCCCAGCAACACCGCTGAAAATCCCAGAAAGCCGTATTGGACGATGGGCTGCATTATGATGTTGTCCATTTTTCAACCTTCCTGACCGATGAGTTTTGTGTGAATCCTGGACACCCGCCGATACGGGTCTGAATAACGCCAGCATGGCTCCTTGCCCGGGGCCATAACTTCATAGACCAATACTTTGCTGCCACTTGCTTCCCGGAAAATGTCGCCGGGCTGCGGTTCGACCTGCACACCGTTCAGAACAAGCGCCGAGACCGACACCAGAAAATCCCGGCTCTCCACGCGTTCTATGACGCCGAAACCATTGTCTATTTCAAAAAGAGTCTGGCCGACCGTGGCGGCGATCTCCAATGAGTCGCCACCACGGCAATAGAGGACAGGATGAGAAAGGTGTTCCAGCCTCATCGCGTCCAGCCAGTCGGATGCCTGTTCGAGCATGTCTGCCACGCACCGCTCCTTATTGGCTGAGGCGGATTCGGACCGTCTCATCGGAGTCGGTCGCGGCCAGGACGGACTTGCCGATCAGCTTGTTCGCCCCGGTCTCCGAGTCAGTCTTGGCGACGGCCTCGGCCACATCCCAGTAACAGTTCGCCCCGGCCGCTATGCCAGAGCCCGTTCCGGCCGTCTTGGGGAAGTCAAAAACCCCATCGACCGCCAGGCTACCCAAAACATTCGCCGCAATGGGCGTCCTGGCCACGCCGATAAGGTCGCCCTGGACCACTACGGCCCCGGCCGCAACATCGCTGGCCGGGGTGTAATCGATAACTTCTCCGTCATGCACAAAGATTGCAGTTGTCATTTTTTGCTCCTTCCAGTTGCAATAAATTCCAAACTTCTGATTTCAGCCCTTGGCTTCAGGCCTGTTGTTTACACTTCCCCCTTGGCCTTCACCCCGCCTCGCGGGTCCTGCAAGGCGCAACCGAAGTCGTGGTAACCGCGCATTTGTACGCCGAGTGTTCCAAAATCCGCATTGGCCGTCTCGATGGTCGGCGACTCGTTGCCGTTGAGGAACGCCACCTCGATCACCGGCAGGTCGGTCGGCTCCGACAGCAGGTACCACGCCTTGCCGGAATTGCCGACATATTTGGCGTTGGCCAGATAACGGCTGACCTCGACGCGAAACTTTCCGACGTGCGGGTTGGCCACCGGATACTTCGTGCTGCCGGTGGTGTCCCGAATCTCCAGGCTCTTGTAGAGCTGCGTGCCGATCGCGCTTAGCGCCGTGGGCACAAGCATGATCGTCGGCATCACGCCGATGGGTTTTCCATCGGAATCGACCTGGTCCATGAACGTTTGTTCCGCCTTCGTCAGGCCGTCGATGGACAACACGGTGTCAGCGCCGGTGAGATAGTTCTTGTTGCCGGTGGCGAAGAACGCGGCGTTATTCATGAAGATCGTCCAGAAGACGTCGTTGATCTTCAGGCCCGATCCGCGTCCCAGCTTACGCGGCACGGTCGTGATAGCGCCCAGGTCGTCGTTGATGATGTCGCGGCGGTCGACGGCCAGCAGCAGACCGTAGGTGTCGGCCTTGTTGGTATAGCTCTCATTGCCCAGCGTCCCGTGTTTGATCTCGCCGCCCGGAGCCACAGCCTCGTACTGGTCCTTGCCGATCAGGCGATAGCTGGTGACGGT
>JACRIL010000197.1 GCA_016235825.1 Planctomycetota bacterium | reverse complement strand
TCCGGCGGCAAAAGTGGTTGGATGCGTCGCCATAATTCGTCCGTAAGCAGCGGTTTGGCCATAGTTGTGTCCTCCCTGACACAGAATATTTATCGGCCAAACCATTGCTCAAAAACTAGGTTTTGTTAGAGTGCCTAAATGAAATGTTAGGCATCTGCATGAATCGTTGAGGAGACATTTATAAATGAGACCATCATTACAATCACAACTTGTAACATATTATCATCACAACGGCTGTTGCCGTATGCCTGACGAACATCGGAGGAAAAAAGAAGGTCGAAAGTATAAAAAGGGATATGAGATCCGCCTGGTAGCGCAGAGCAAAGATGAGTTATCCGCTATACAACTGCTTCTTAAAAAGTGTGGATTTGCCGTTGCCAAGCCATTTTCAAAGCGGTCTCAGATAGTTCAACCTATTTACGGGAAGGAATCTGTTCAACAATTTCACAATATGGTTTCAG
The DNA here is from genome assembly GCA_016235825.1 of Planctomycetota bacterium. Classification (GTDB taxonomy): domain Bacteria; phylum Planctomycetota; class Phycisphaerae; order SM23-33; family SM23-33; genus JACRIL01. The sequence continues at coordinate 15,327 of JACRIL010000197.1, read as the reverse complement.
AGTACTCATAAACATGTATGAAAAGCGGTTCGGGCCGTAGCACGGACAAAACTTGTCCGGTATAGCCTCCATCTTCGACACGATGAATCGGGCTGTAAAAGCAAGGGCCGCATTTCGTCCATTATCTCTGCAGTGCAAACAAGTTTTCGCCGCTGTTGCGGAATCTCCCCGCCGGGCCGGATTGGACAAATCAACCAGGGAGATTTATTTCGCCCCTTCAGGGCTTGAATGTCGGGTGGCCGATTTTCCCGGGGCGTTGCCCCGGGCTGTCATATTTCGCCCCTTTGGGGCTGAACGACTTTTCCGGCACATTATCTCCATCTGCCGACATTCCAAGTCCGAAGGACTGGCAGAGAGTAGCCGGAGGCGTGAGCCTCCGGGATGGGGGGCAGAGTCGGATTTTAGCCCCGAAGGGCCGGTACAAAATTTCGAGGATTTCTGCCGCCTCTGCGAGAATCTTTGTTTTTAGGCAAACCAGTTCGTAGGTTTTTCGCGCCGGGCGGAAAGAACGACCGGCAGGTTCTTCCCCCGCCGGGAAAGATTAACGCCCGCCGGCCGCCGCTGCCGATATTGATAGTGTCATTTCAGCATGGAAGCGGCCCTGTTTTCACAGCCGAAGGCCAGGGGAACGGATGCTCCCGGTGAGGTATGGTATTTGCATTATCACGGGTGAAAGGAGCATCACAATGACGTCGGTCAGGATCCTTTTGGTGTCGTTTGCGATGGCCGTGCTGATGGGGATTGCCGGCAGTTTCGTCCCGGTGGAGATCAAGGATAATCCGAACGCCGCACCCGTTGCCAAGGCCAAAAGCCGGGTCGTGGCCGCGAACGTCCAGCCCGCCGTCGTCCAGCCGCCCCAGCCGTGATTATCCCCTGAAGCGCGCACATCGCAGAATATAATAGCGATCAGACCCGTTTTGCGGTTTTCTTCATGCCGGCGAAGGCCTTGCGGCGTTTCGCCAGGTCGAAGCACTCGATCGCATTGTCCCGCAGGAGCATTTGGCCGACCTGGGCCGCGTAATCCTCGCTGAACCGGCCTTCCTGCACCTTTTCTGCCAGCACGCGGGCGATCTGGCGGCGGGCAACCTGCGCGTGGCCGTATGAACCCTCGACGAAGAGAAAATCGCCGCCGAAGCCGAGAATCTTGTTCGCCGGCACGGCGTCCAGCATGTCGGAAAGGGCGCGGCGCGCCGCCGCCGGGTTGATTATCCACATCCAGCAGAAGTCTATCGTAACATTCGGAAAGTTCTTGGCGATGGCAACCAGCTCCTCCTGGTACGGATACGAGATGTGGAAGATGTCGAATCCGGTTTTGGGATACTTCATGAACAGGTTTGCCAGAAGCGCCGCCCGGCTGTTGGTGATGATGTTGCCGTTGCCCTCCTGGATGCCGGTGTGGAACTTCATGCGGAGGCCGCACTCGCCGCATTTGCGGCAAAGGATGTGCATGATGAAGTCTTCCAGCGCCTGCACGTCCTTGCGGTCCGGGCGGTCATTGAAAGCGAGCATCCGGTTGAAGACCCGCTCCGCGTCGCTTCGCGGAACGTCCTGCCAGAGCAGCGTCCGATCGTAGGCGCGGCCGACCTTGAAGGCGCCGGCCACCTTGCCGTACCGCTCAAAGTACCAGTCGATCATCTCCAGGTAGTCGTCGAGGCAGGCGATTTCCAGGCCGGACTCACCGCAGAAGTCGTCGAATGGAAAGTTGGTGAAGCTGTCGCGCATGTCGGGAATGAAGCAGTCATGCGGCTGGTCGGCGTAAAAAACTGGCCTGTCCCAGAGGTTGTTCATGGCAATATCGATCCGGGCCTTGTCAAACACCTTTCGCATGAAGCCGGGCTTCACATTCTTCTCGATTGCTTCCTGTAGTTGATTCACAGTTTTGTCTGAGAAGTCCTCGATCCCGTACAGGTCGCGGATGGCGATCCGCAGGCATTCGCAGTACGCGGTGTTCCAGGCCTTTTCGTACCACGGCCTGATCTTCTTCCAGCGGTCCGCGGGGGACAGTTTGTTGTCGCTGCTCTTGACCGCGTTGAGATCGGCCTGAGGCATTCCCGCGCTGACGAGGTCGCAGCCGGCATAGTGCAGAAAAAATCGGCCGATGTGCTTCTCCATGCCATCGGTCTTCGGATTGGCCTCGGTGGGCAGGTGTTCGTGGCAATCCACGATGGCCACCGAATCGAGGTGTTTTTTCAGACGCTGATACAGTTCGGTGTAAGGATATGCGCCGTTCTGCTGACGATTCCCGGTGTTTTTGTCTGGCATGATAGTTCCTTTTTTAGCAAGTGTTTCAACTCGACATTATATACGAAAATAACTTCATTTGTACACCAGCAGATGATGTCATCCATAATTCGCCCCAGGCTGCCATACGATTTTATGGCAATCCCATGCTGCTGCCGGTATCATGTTCGCGTTGAACCAATGTTACATGCAAATGAGGGAGGTTCTACCGCCATGAAACTGATTGCAACTTGCGGAATCGCCTTGCTGCTTCTGGCCGGGTGCAACCCCGAGCTGGACCAGTACCGCAATATCGAACTCGGAAAACCTCTGGGGCATCCGGGGATGTTGATACCTGCCACTACAGCGCCGGCGGGCGCGGAAAATATTAATTTATGTTACGATATTTTCGTCTTTCAGTTACCGGCGATCTGGGCCGAGAAAGGCATGAGAGTAATGACAGATGCTGATGGCAAGGTAACAACCAAAATGTATTTCAATCATGCTCTGGAAAACTGGTTTCTGCTGAAGATTGGCTTCTATGATTATCGGATGGAGGTCCAGATTCCTCCCGAGTGTTTTCAGGACACCCCGGCAGGTTGGGAAGATAAATCATCCGGTTCGGAGGCAATTTATGCTATGGAACATGTTATCAATGGTCTATCTGTGGGATTGCCCGAGGAAGAGCGAAAGGTCAGTGGCGAGACCAGGCACACATTCCGCGAATATGTCTACATCGCTGAAGTGCCCATCAACCCCAGGAGGTTGATGACCGGGGTATTGGAGAGGTTGACAGACAAGAATCCGGCTCCACTGATCGATATCCACAAGGATATTAATCTCGAAGGATTAGACGTAGCACGGATCGATGCCGCCCACCCCGAATTCCGCCTGGTACGAAACAAGGGGAAAATATATGTTCGCGCTGAGGCTCGTCTTCCTCGCGATGGCAGGCACATTATCGGTTACATAACAGCCATGTCAGGGCCAGTTTCATATTCCGAGTCGTCCCAATATAAAGAAAAGCGGCAACAGGTTGAAAAATATTGCACTTCATCTGATTTTCCGCCTTTGTTCAGTATGTTAAATTTTGAATTGGCTTTTTGTGTTAGTGCCCATACAAATTGGGCCAGTTCGCCGGAACGCCACATTAACGATTTCCACGGCCTGACGCAGGACGGGTTTGAGAGGGTGATCGACTTTGGCGACGGCGGTGTTGCGATATTGAGGAATCTGGGCGATCGCAGGATACAGATTGAATTTCATTTCTGCCGGGTCTTCAATCCGTTTTTGTTGGGCGGCTGGGTTGACTATTCGGGTCACGGTCCCACCCGAACCGAAAAAACATCCATTGTCCGTCTGGAAAAATGAATATCTGATTGCGATAGTTTCAGGCTCGCGAAGGGGTTGTTTCAGCCCAATAGGGCGAAAGAAAATAGCCCACCGATTTATCGGTGGGTTGTGATACGCACCAAAATATGAGTCCCGCAAGGGACGATAGAGGATCATGTAGGAAATTCGCCGGGGGAGGATTCTTCCGCCCCAACCGGGGCTGAATATTTTTGGGAAATCCTTTTCCCAGTGATAAATCACTGGGCTATTTTCGTCCGTCCCTTCCGGGACTGTTAATGTCATTTAACGAGCTTATAGATTCCCATGATATCAATTGCCGCCTCTAACTTAGGTGAAAGCTCAGGCGGACAATCTATCCGGACATGAACCACATAAGTTCCCGGATCAATCGCGAACCATAACTTCACGGTTTGGCGACCCTCAAGAGTGTAATCGAACCATTTATCGGCTTCCTGATTGGTGTTTTCGACGCCAAAACGTATTGCATCCCAATCCATTTGGCCAAAGTTATAACCAATCCAAGAAGACAGTATTTCAACAAATGCCTTCAGATTATCATCGGATATCCAGTTCTTGATCATTGCCACGCACCATCATTGAAATTGTTGCGATTTATCCCGCCTCTTCCTGCACAACCTGTCGGGCGATCCGGGACCAGATATCGAATCGTTCGGGGTGATTGTTGCACGAGTGGGTGTCCTTGAGGATCATTTCGAGGACGCAGCCGTGGCGTTTGGCCGCCTGGACCGTGTGGCGGATGTAATCGCGGATCATATCCTGATTGAAATTGCCGACGAGGTGGGCCGGGTGCGGCTTCCACGAGAAGATGTATTTGCCGCCGAGTTTCTCGGCGCAGCGGTCCACGTCGCCCCACGGCGAGATGGATATCCGGCGGATGTTGGCAATCTTTAACACGTCGTCCAGTTTTCGCGTCAGGTCCTCGCAGCAGCCGTAGCCGGTGAGGGCGAAGTGTTCCAGCAGTTTCCGCTCGTATCGCAGGGCGAACTCCTCGTGCATCTCCGGCGAGACCTGTGCGAGTTCCTGCGACTCGGCCGAGCCCCACATATCTTTTAGCCGCACGCGATTGGGGTCGAAGCCCGCCGCCGGCAGTTCGTCCGTCCAGCCGTTGCCGCCGCTGCTGTGGTAGGTGTTGTCGTTATTGAGCGAAAGCAGATTCTGCTCGACGTTCTGCCGCAGTATGCCCTGGTAGCCGGCCTCGATGATCGACATCGCCTCGTGCAGCATCGCGGGGTTCTCGCACATGTCGATCATCACCTCTTCCAGCCCTCGCCACGAGGTGTACAGGCTCATCAGGTGGAAGCTGATGTGCCTTATGCCGCAAAGCTGGACCGGCATTATGTCGCCCAATAGTTCCTGCGATACGGAAGCAGCTTCTGCGCGGCCTTTTCGTCGTAGGTTATGGCGGGTTTCTGTATCTTCTTCAGGTCGGACGGTTCGTGTATGACCGGTTTGAATGTGCGGGCGCCGCGATCCTCGTGGCTGTGCTGCCACTGGGCCTTTATGCCCCAGCCGCTGTCGTGAATGACTTTCTGGACATGGATGACCGGATCGATCACATTGTCGCCCTGGAAGTGCTCATATTCGTATATCTGGGACTGGAACGACCATTCGAGCGGGACCAGGTCCTTGCGCGAGCATTTGCAGGAATCGGGGAGGATTTCCTTCCAGCCGCCCTCGGGGAAGACCAGTATCATGGGCCGGACCGGTGAGAGGCTGTTATGCTTCTTCCATAAACTGATCCGGTCTTTCATCTGCTGCGACGATGCTATTTCTGCCGCCCGTTTGGCCAGGTCGCGAAGGATTTTACGATCTTCCGGGCTGATGGGTTTGTCCGTGTCGATGCCATATACGACTGCCATGATTTTCCCTTTGTTATTCCGGCGTTCCGGCTGAATTATCCGGGTTGATCGCCGCGATTATACGCTGATGTTCGGCTTTTAAAAAGTCCAAGCCTCTGGGCGAGATTATATGCGACCAGGGCAGGGCCGCACCGGGCGGCAGTTCGCGATGGACATAAGGGACAACATCCAGACCGGTCTGCTCGAAGGCAGTCGCCCATTTTGAATAATCCCAGTGTTCGTCCCATGCGTCCAGCCGGGCGCCGTTTCGCCAGGCCTGCTCGATAGTCCTTCCGACCGACCTGTCGCCGCGGCAGAGCAGGCCCTCCAACAGGCTCCGTTCGACCCGATGGAACCTGAAATTCACCGGCGATCCCCGAGATATTTCGACCAGCCGCTTGCGGACGGTCAGCATGTACTCGGCGTTTTTCATGCCGAACCATTGCATCGGCGTGTGGGGTTTGGGCACCAGCCAGGAGACGCTGGCCGAGATCGAACCGCGATGTCCGTCGACTTCGCGACGAGCGTCGGCCAGACGCAGGCAGAGTTTGAAAATTTCGTCGATGTCCGCCGGCGTTTCGCCCGGCAGGCCGGCAAGGAAATACACCTTCACGCTCCGCCAGCCGGCACGATAGGCCGACTTGACGCCCTCGATCATGTCCTGCTCGGTTATCTCCTTGCGAATGGCCTCCCGCAGCCGCCGCGAGCCGGCCTCGGCCGCGATGGTCAGCCCGCCCTTGCGGACCTCGCTGGTAAGGGCCGGCAGCAGCTTGAGCTGGCTGCTGACCCGCAGCGAAGGCAGCGAGATCGAGACGTGTTTCGGCGTGAACTCGGCGCTGAGGCGATGGATCAGTTCCTCAAGATCGGGATAATCGCTGGTGGAAAGGCTCAGCAGCCCTATCTCGCTAAAGCCGGTCGCGGCGATTGCAGCCTTGGCGGCCTGGACGATTTCCTCGACGCTGCGCCTGCGTATCGGCAGGCGGGTCGCGCCGGCCTGACAGAACCGGCAGGCGTTCGGGCAGCCGCGCATTATCTCGACGACCACGCGCTCGTGTATGCCCTGAGCCAGCGGCACAAGCGGTGTGATGACCGCGGGCGAGTCGGCGAGGTTGCGAAGGCAGGCCCGGCGGATCGAGGCGGGCACGTCGTCGCGGAGCGGCATGACGGACGACGGCAGGTGCGGGCCGTTCTGAATCGGCGAGTAAAACATCGGCACGTAGGCTGACGGGACGTTTTTGGCGATCTCCAGCAACAGATCATGGCGGCCGATGCCGATCTTTTTGGCCTGGGCGACGATCTCGACCATTTTGGCCAGCGGCTCTTCGCCATCGCCGGATATGAACACGTCGAAGAAGTCGGCCAGCGGTTCGGGCGAGTCGGCCAGCGCGTCTCCGCCGACCACGATCGGATTGCCAGGCACGCGGTCGGCCGACCGCAGCGGCACGCCGGCAAGATCGAGCATCGTCAGCACGTTTGTTATGCACAGTTCGTAGGTCAGCGAAAAGCCCAATATATCAAAGTCGCCGACGGCGCAGCGGCTCTCCCAGCCGAAAAGCGGAATGCCTTCAACCCGCATCGCCTGCTCGGCATCCAGCAGCGGGCAGTAAGTCCGGTCGCACGCCACGCCGTCCATGCCGTTGAGCATCCGGTAGAGCAACTGACTACCGAGGTGGCTGATGCCGATGGAATATGCGTCCGGAAAGGCCATGCAGACGCTCACGCTGGCGGCCTGCGGGTCTTTTCGGCAGGCGTTGTGCTCCAGACCGACGTATTGGCCCGGCCGGCGGACTCGCGGCAGAAGCTTCTCGCTGACTGTTTGTCCAATTGTTCGCATGGCGTAGAATTCTATGGCCCGCCGCACGCCGGCAGACCTTGATAGGCCACGACGCGATTATTACCATACCGTGTCCGTAAAGGGAGCCGAAAATGAAATCGCATACTGAATATCACACGTTCAACACCCGCAAGCAGCGGGAATACGTCCTGATAACCGACATGGTCCAGTCTGCCGTCGGCAAGAGCGGCATTCAGGAGGGGATGGTCCTGGTCTCGGCCATGCACATTACGGCTGGCGTGTTCGTAAACGACGCCGAAAGCGGTCTTCTGGCCGATATTGATGAATGGCTGGAAAAGCTCGCCCCTTACAGAGACGACTACCGCCATCACAGGACCGGCGAGACAAATGGCGACGCACATTTGAAAAATTTACTTGTCCATCACCAGGTGGTGCTGCCTATAACTAAAGGTAGGCTCGATCTTGGGCCATGGCAACAGGTCTATTACGCGGAATTTGATGGAAGAAGGCCCAAGAAATTAATTATAAAGGCGTTAGGAGAATAGATTTATGAGCATTACATTTCCGTGCGAGCACTGCCACAAGGAGATAAAGGCCCCCGACAGCGCCGGCGGGAAACGGAGCAAATGTCCTTTCTGCCACCAGAGCACATATATTCCCTGTCCTGTGAGTGAGAACGACGTGCTGCCTCTGGCCGACGACGAGGAAGATATCAAGCGCGAGCAGGCCGAGTTGAAAAAGCTCCGCGAGCAGGAACGCAGGCTGCTGGCGGAACTCGGCAGCGCGGCGCCGGCCGAGCCGCTTGAGAAAAAGAAAGACCTCAAGGCCGAGGATGTCCATCATTTTGTGGTCAATTTCTGTCTGGACATGGAAGATGGAAATCTTGAACGTGCCCAGAAGCATGCCGCCGACCTGAAAAAATTCGGCCTGCCGGGCGTGCAGGCGGTTGAGGATTTTATTTCAGGGGCCGCGAAGGAAGACGCCCTCAGGCCGATTCCGCCGGGCGTCCTGAAAGATTTTCTGGCCCAGCTTCGCGGTAAGCTGATTTGAGCCCGACGAGGCGGCATAAAATTTCAGATTTTTCCATCGCCTCTCCGAAATCCTTTAAAAAGAGGGAATGAGCCTTTCGGTTTGCGGTGAATTTTACTACCACTTGAAAGCAGCGGTCATAATGGTCGTCTTTGGGTCGCGGAGTTGTTCGTAAACCTGCGGGGCCGAGGCCGGCTCGACGACTTTGCTTATCAGGTCGGCGGCCTGGAGCTTCTTCTGGGCAAGCAGGTTCAGAAACGCCAGACCGTCTCTCTGCTGGCTGGCCCGAGGCAGGATGATGGACAGTTCCTTGAAGAACGCGTCATGATATTTGACGGCGAAATCCAGTTCGTAGCTGCCCTGGATGAGGAGCCTGGCCGGCGTGTGCGGCTCATCGTCCCAGGGCAGGTCGCGGGCGAGCAGGACGGACTGCCTCAGCACGGCCGGCGAGCCGGTGGCGTCGATGACGAGGTCGGCGCCCTGCGGGAAATAAGGCCGGTAAGATTCTCGCATGTCCTTGCCGGAATTTATCGTGGTGATTCCGGCCCGGCGGGAAAGTTCGATCCGCGACTCGGACAGGTCGCACGCGACGACGGTCGCCCCGCCGGCCGAGTGAATCCTTGCCGCCAGTTGCCCGATCGGCCCCAGCCCCACGACCGCCACTTGCAAACCGACGGTCGGCTGGCTGACCCGAAAGCCGTGATACGCGATGCTTCCCAGCGAGGCTATCGAGGCATCCAGCGGATCGACCCCGTCCGGCAGCGGGATGACCGACGCGGAGGCTGCCAGCGCGTGGCTGATGTGCCCGCCCCATTGAAGTTCCAGCCCCTGCGCCGCCTTTGTTCCTTTGCAAAACACCCGCCGGCCTTCCTTTATCGCCGAGGTCCGCCCGGCCTTGATGACCTTGCCCGTCAGCGAATAACCCGGCACGAATGGAAACGGCGCGGCCCCGTCTTGCTTGCCGCGCAGGCACCGCAGTTCCGTACCTGGGCTTATGCAACTGTATTCGGTCTGGATGAGAACCTGGTCGTCCATGGGGTCCGGAACCTCGGTTGGCCTCAGTTCGACCTGGTTTATGCCGACGTGAGCGATTGCGGCGGCCTTCATTGTTTATTTCCTTCAAGAGCGGGTTTTCGCGACGCGGTGCGAGCCTGACTGAGTTGTTCTATCATATCCGGGGCGATCCAGTCAAGCGATTCGACCATTGCCCTGAGATCAGTCCTGGCAGTAGAATGGATACAACTACGGTCGAGAGGTGCTGAATGTGGTTTTTCGAAAAAGAAATAACGGTGGGTTTCATCCTGATCATCTGGCCGGCCGTGCCGGTCCTGACATGTCTGTTGTGTCCGTGGTTTCTGGGTCGCCAGTTTCGACGAGCCGGTAAAACAAGCCCCGGATTTTTAAGGCGATTTGGTGTCTGCGTGGGTGCCTTGTTGTTGGGCATAGCTTCGACGCTACTTACAGGTTTTGTTGTCAAAGGGATATTGGAGGCGGTTTTTCAACAAATGCCTTTATGGATGCTTTGGCTTTTCCTGGCCATCCCATCCGCGACTGCCTGTTTTTTCATAGTCAGGTGGATCATAAAGGTGGGTTTGAAGTCTTTTGAGGTTCCGCCCGGAAAACATATCTTTGCGGCAACAATCCTGCTTTTTGCCCTTTGCGGAATGGAGGCATTATCTTTTGTGGTTTTTTACAAACAGGTCTGGTATGCAGACAGATATTCTGTTGTAAAAATCGACCTGTTCGCTATTGCCAAGGGTCTTGAACTGTATACAAAAGAAAATTCCGGACGAAGGCCTTACGACCTTGGAAAATTGGTGGAAGGTAATTTCATCTCTAACAAATGCATTTGGGATTATAATAAGGGACAACTACCTTTTCCGACGAGCAAGCCATATATCTGGCCTTGCTCTCTGGAATATTTAGAACTGCCGGTTAATGCCCCCGCGAATCTGGTTATCACATGGAAAAGGCCGATAGACTCTGATCCGAAAGGCTATGCCGTTTTGTACAACAATTACGAGGTCAAGTGGGTAAAACCGGACGAGTTGAACGAGGAGTTGCAACGGACTCGTTTGTGGCTGGAGGAGCACGGCAATCGCCCGGTGACAATACCGGCGAGCGTTCCGGCAACCGCGCCATAAACTGCGACGGTGCAATGTTACAATGTTGCGAAGGTGTTTTGCCCGGTGAATGAATCAAAGCGGCCTTTATCGGTGACATTTGAAGTCCGAAGGACTGGTAGAGAGTAGCCGGAGGCGTAAGCCTCCGGAACACGAGGCGATTATGATATGAGCCCCGAAGGGCCGGCACAGGGTTTATGGAATTTCTGCCGCCTCTTCGAGGCTCTTTAGCTGGGGTGATCCAAACCGTAGGCTCACGCCTACGGCTACTCTCTACCGGCTCTTCGAGCCTGCGAATCGGTTGCCATGAACCTGCAAGATGTTGTTGGTTCGATTTAACAGTTTGTTCTGCATATGGTGCAAGATTCCTGTTCTTCTTCCATAACGACAAATCAATAACCGCGGGTGTTTTTGGCTCATTTCTGATATATTTCCGGCATGGAAATGTTTCAGAGCCGCAACATAAAGCTGGTGATAGCATATGATGGGACGAACTATCACGGCTGGCAGAGGCAGGCCGAGGGGTTCGACAGCGTCCAGGCCCGGATCGAGGATGTCCTGGTTCGCGTGCTTGGCCATCCGCTGGCGATCAACGGGGCCGGCAGGACTGACGCCGGCGTGCACGCCCAGGGACAGGTCGCGAATTTCCGCACGCCGAACATGTCGATCCCGCTGGCCGGGCTGCGGATGGCGGTAAATTCCCGCCTGCCGGCTGATATCCTTGTCCGCTCCGTAGTGGCCGTGCCGGACGACTTTCACGCCTCGCGGTCGGCCGTGGGCAAAACCTATTCGTACCAGATCCACGTCGCGCCAGACAGACGGACGGACCTTGCCGGCCGGATTTACCGGTACAATCGGCCGCTTGACATCGAGCCGATGCGGCTGGCGGCGATGCGGCTGGCCGGCGAGCATGATTTTAGAGGATTTGCCTCGTCGGCCGAGCAGCGGCAGGACACCGTCCGCACAATCTTCCGCTGCGAGGCCGCAGAACTGGACGACCGGATCGCAATAACCGTCAAGGGCGACGGCTTCCTTTACAACATGGTGCGGAACATCGTCGGCGCGCTCGTCGAGATAGGCAGGGGGCACTGGGGGCCGGACCGGATAGATAAAATTTTCGCCTCGCGCGACCGATCTGACGCCGGGCCGACCGCCCCGCCCGACGGCCTGACGCTTGTGTGCGTTCATTACGACAGGCGGGAGCTGGTCTGATTTTTGTGGCACAGCCGCTTCCGACCGGGAACAACATGTACAGCCGAGGGCGGCTGTGCCACATGTAAAATCTGATTTGAAAAAAATTCCGCGTGCAACAAAGTTGCACTCCCTACTTTTGCCGGTCGGCGGGGCGGCTTTCCGCGGGTTGTTCGGCCATCAGGCGCTGGGCCTGGGCCAGATCGCTAACGGCCTTTTCAAAGCCCGGGCTGCGTGAAAGGGCATTCTGAAAATTCTCCACGGCCTGGCGATATTCTTTGCGATGCATGTGCACCAACCCCCGATTGTAATACCCCAGGTGATATTTCGGGGCTATCTGTATGGAAATATCGAATTGTTCCATGGCCTTGGTCAGATTTCCCAGTCCCAGATACGCGCAGCCGAGACAAACTCGCCCCTTCACGTAATCCGGTTTTATCCTGAGCGTCTCCTGAAGCACCTCGACGGCCTCCAGGTTCCTGCCCAGATCGATCAGGGCGTTGGCGAGGCCGAGTCCGGCAAGGGCGCTTCGCGGCTGTTTGGCGACGGTGTCCGACCAGATCGACAGTTCCGAGTGGTAATCGTGGTTTCGGCGTATGGTCAGGACCATCAGGATAATGCATATGGCGGCTGCTGCGCCAACCGCAATCCGGCCCGCCGTCCGGCGATAGCGGTCCGCATCAGGCGACCTGCCCAGGCAAAGGCATCCGATGCAATAGACGCCAAGTACCGTCAGGGCTGTAACGGCCGCCAATGGCAGATACATCCGGTGCTCGAATGCCAGATCGTACTGCGGCACGACACTCGACGTTACCGAGAGTATTCCAAAGAACCACGCTCCGAGCCAGCCCCATGGCCTGTTGAGAACCAGCCCGATCAGTGTTGCCGCGATCATCGCCCCGATGACCAGTATTCCTGGCAGCATTGACGCGGTGAAATCGCTTTCCGGCCAGTAATACACAAGGCTGAGTCCCTCGGGCCAAAAGACCAGCCGAAGGTAATGAAGAATGACTGCCGGCTCATTTAGGGCGTACCGCATCGGGTTGACAGGGGACTCGAACTGATATGCGTGAAATTTGGAAGACATTAGCGCGACGGCCAGCACGCCCCACGTCATCGCAAGGGTGATATACAGCTTCCATCGGCTCCGGAAAACCTCGATGAGCGAGCCGGCCAGGAACGCCCGGTCGTACAGCAGCAGTATAACAGGCGCGGTAACCATCACTTCCTTGCTTGCCATGCCCACGGCGCAGACGGCGACCGCCAGCGCCTGCCACAGCCCCGGCCGCACGCCTTGCTCGTCGGCGGAGCGGATAAGGCAGTAAAGGCTCAGCAGATACATCAGCCCCATGAACGACTCGCATCGTTGGATTACGTAGGTAACCGCCTGCGTCTGGATGGGGTGGACCGCCCACAGCATCGCCGCGACGCAGGCCAGCCCGCCCGCCGCCCTGCGCAGATATTCCGGAATGACAGGCCGCAGGAGCGTCCTGCGTATTATTCCGAACAGCGCGAGCGTCGCAGAGAGATGGACGATCAGGTTGAAGATGTGATAACTCAGGGGGTGCAGATCGCTTATCGCGTAATTGACGGCCAGCGTGAAGTTGATCACCGGCCGTCCTTCCACGGTCGATTCAAGCGGCGGGTTGAGGACTGTCGCGATGTCCCAAAGATTGCGGATGGTCGTGTTCTGGAGGATCGCGTTTGAATCGTCCAGGATGAAGGGGGCCATCACCGAGTTGGCGAACGCGTCGAAAGCGGCCAGGACGGGCAGGATCATATAAATGCGGAGACGCCTTTTATCCGCGTCGGCGCGATCGGATGCAATCTGCGGCAAATTGTTATTTTCACCCGTCATCGACGTGCAATCGTACACCAAACGTCTGCAAGTCCGCAATCTGTCTTGTAAATGATATTTTTCGGGAACTTTGGTTTAACTCGAGCGTCAAATCAATTAGTTGAGTAGCTCATTTTATCCCTTTATGAAAGGAACATGGAAAATGAACGGTTCAGCCGGACACACAAGTGTCGTCAAGTTTTTTATCGCAATGGTTGCTTTATCCGCGGCCACAGTCATCTGGGCCGGGGAGAATAAGGATGTTGGCCCAGCCAAACAGGGCAGCGGAGGCCCGACAACCGAAAAACCCGGCGCGACCGGCCCTGCCACCGCGCCGGCGGCCAGCCAGGAAGAGATCAAAAAGCTGATCGCCCAACTCGGCGACAAGGATTTCAAGGTCCGTGAAGCGGCGACCAAGAGACTCATCGAAATCGGCAAGCCGGCCCTGCCGGCGCTCCGGGATGTTGTAAAAAACAATGCTTCTGATTCAGAGGCGGTGGAACGCGCCAAAATCATAATCAGATTCGCCCCCGACAGCGGCGATATTGTGGACGGACTCCAGGGAGTTATCCGCGCCAAAGATTCGAAGGTCAAGGCTGGCGAAGACATCCAGGTAGAATTCAAACTTCAGGCTGTGGACAAGGCAGTAGTTGTCTGGGATGGGAAGTATTCCAATGGTTACCGCAATCATTCCTTCGAGGTTCGGATGCCCGACGGCAAGACGGCGGTTCTGCGTCCCGGAGAGAAGAGAGCATGGGATAAGAACGCGCCGCATCCGGTGGAAATCACCAAGGACAAGCCATATGTCCTGCCGGAATGGGTTGAGGGTGTAACATTCAAGTCTCTCAAGACCCTGGGGTTGGATACATCCAAGCCGGGCAAATATGTCATAACAGGCAGATATGAAGAAGTCGGCGGAGTCGAGGGAAATGTTAAAATCTGGGGCGGCAGCATCGCCACAAACTCCATCACGGTTGAGGTGGAACCTTGAAGGCCAGTCCAACGTTCGTTCCGGGCTTGCGCCCGACTGGCGTGCAGTTTGAGCAAATGGATAAAGGTCATTACGTCTGTCGAGCTTGACACGGCGGGGCGGGGCGGCTAAAAATACTGTTAGCACGCCCGGGTGGCGGAATTGGCAGACGCGCCAGCTTGAGGTGCTGGTGGGGGTTACCCCATGCAGGTTCAAGTCCTGTCTCGGGCAATGAAAAGCCCGCTTTGCGGGCTTTTCATTAGAGAGGAGAGCAGTAGAAAGTAGAAAGTGGAAAAGGCGGCAGAGCCGTTAATTTCGCCAAGATACAATATGCAATTGAACCGCTCTCCTCTCTACTTTCTGCTCTCTTGCCGATCAGAACTGCCAGTATATGAATGTGCTGGTTTTGTTCAGGCTCAGGAGCGTAACGATCAGGATCAATCCGAGGCAGCAGGCGTGGAACCGGTTTGGCCGCCAGGCCAGCCAGCGCGGCGCCGGCCTGTCGAAGCCCTGGCGTCCGAGGGCCTCTGGCGACCTGTAGGCCGGGCGATACCGCGCCATGTGTTGTTGGGTGTTGGGCAGCAGATTCACAAAAAGCAGTAGTCCGGCGCACCACCAGAAGGCATCCTGGCCTTCGATGATCCAGGCCTTTCGCTCAAACCCGTTCGCCCCGGACATGGATTTTACCATCGCGGCGGCGACGCCAAGGTCGCGGACCTTGTACTTTGCCGGGTCGTGGAACTCGCCGGCCTTGAAGCACGTCCAGGCCAGTATCACCGCAAGGAACGTCAGCGTCCGCCCGGCCGCCATGCCCCACCACGTGCTTTTTTCGCGCACGTAAGGCAGGCCCACCGCCCGCCGCACGCCGTGCCATGCGTGATTGATTGCAAGATACAATCCGTGCAGTCCGCCCCAGAGCATGTACGACCAGTTCGCCCCGTGCCACAGCC
>JACRIL010000195.1 GCA_016235825.1 Planctomycetota bacterium | reverse complement strand
CGTCGCCATAATTCGTCCGTAAGCAGCGGTTTGGCCATAGTTGTGTCCTCCCTGACACAGAATATTTATCGGCCAAACCATTGCTCAAAAACTAGGTTTTGTTAGAGTGCCTTAGAGCCTATCCGAATAACTACGATGAGCCATTGTAGTTATCCGGATAGGCTCTTATTGAATACGCTCTGACATGGAAAAGTCGGCGGCGTCCATGCAATCTTCGCTTTAGTCATATTGACTCGCCCGTCGGAAAAAAATATTCTCACACCATGTGGAAATTTCCGGCCCGCGGGCCGGAAATGAGGAGATAAAAATGTCCAGAACGTTCGTATTGCTGGCTCTGACGGGCGTGATGATGTCGCTGGCGTGCCCTGCCCAGGACCCGGCCAGCCGGCCCGCCGCCGTGATTGGTCCGTCAACCAGGCCGGCGCAGGCAGCCGTTCCGGCCGGCCTGCCTGCCACCATGCCGGCGCGGGTCCTCGATGATCTGCCCGTCCCGCCAGCCAGGGCCGCCGGCAACCAATGGTCCATCGCCGTGCTGCCCGACCCGCAGGCCTACAACCAGTGCTACGATTTTCACTACAAAGCCGGCACAAGCTGGAAAGGTCGCGGCTACCAGTACAAGGACCGCTTCCCCAAGCAGATCGAGTGGATCGTCAAAAATCGCCAGACCTACAACATCCGCTTTGCCTCGGAAGTCGGCGACACGGTGCAGAGTTGCGGGTACGATCCATCCGTCGCCGCCACCCAGCCCGACAGCAAGGACGCGAAGGTTCAGGGCGAGTGGCTCAATGCGGTGGCCGCGTTTAACCTGTTCCATCAGGACGGCGACCCGGAAAAACCCGCGCTGGTGCCTTACGCCGCAGCCATCGGCAATCATGACTATCATTCGGGGGGTGCTAATGCAGACCTGACCAGCACCGAATACGAAAAGTTTCTCGGGCCGGGCAGATGGAAGACCGCCCAGGGCAAGGTAAAGCCTGTCTTTGCCGAGTGGTTCCTGGGGGACGACCTGGGATGGAAGTACGAGATCGGCGGCGAGCTGAAGGCCGCGGGGGTCGGGCGCAACAGCTACCAGGCCTTCACAGCCGAAGGAAGGACCTTCCTCCATATCACGCTGGAATGCGCCGCGACCGACCAGGCCATCGCGTGGGCCAGGACGATCCTGGACGCCCATCCCGGCATGCCGACGATCATCACCACGCATAGTTTCATCGACGGCGGCGGGACGATGCTCGTCGCCGCCCGCATGGGCCGCAAGGCCGCCGGCGCCAATCCCACCAACGACGCCCAGCAGATATTCGACAAACTCATCAGGGACTCCGACCAGATATTCATGGTGCTCTGCGGCCACTGCTGGTTGCAGAAACATGCTGTCCTCAGGAACGCCAAAGGCAATCCCGTCCACGTCCTGGAGCAGTGCTATCACCTGGATAGCATTGGCGGCCGGATCGACGTCTCGGAGAACCCGGGCAACTGGGCATACAAAGGCGAAAGCGACCTGGATCGAAACGGCTCAGGCTGGCTGACGCTGCTTGTGTTCGACCCAGACAAAAAAACCATCACGCGATTCACGTACTCGCCCGTGCTGGACGTGTGGGCGGCCGACCGGCCGGCAGAATACAAGGGCAGGACCTTCCCGAAAGGCAATGATGTGATCGAGCGGTTCGAGTTCGACTTTGACGCCCGCTTCGGAGCGGCGGCGCCCGCACAAAACACCTCACCCGCGGAAAAAAAGGCCGACTGAAATCTTAGAGCCTATCCGGATAACTACAATGGCAGCTCATCGTAGTTATTCGGATAGGCTCTTATCTTGAATTGCCGGCCTGCGGCGTTTGAACGGGCTGCGAGGCCGGCGGCTGGGCGAATAGTTTGTCGAGTTCGAGGGCGACGTAAGGCCCGGCCGAGGCGGGATTGCGGTTTATCGACACGTGCATGACGTGCCTCGCCGGTTCGAACACCACCGCCTGTATGTTGATGTTGGGTATTCGGGCGTTGAACAGGGCCTTTTTCATCTCGTCGACGCTCATGCCGTCCTTGTGCGCCTGCCCGGCCGACATCAACGAGGCGTATCGCAGGCACAGCACGTCGTGGCTGGCGAGCCGGCGGTCCAGAAAATGGTTCGACGCGGCAAGCACGCCGCCGGCGTTCGTCCGGACGATATATCCCAGCGGACTTGTCTCAAGGACGAGCGCCTCTTTGGCGTCTGCGACCATGACGTTCATCGGGATCACGTGATTGTACGCCCGCAGTTCGTCGATCATCTGGCGGGCGGTCCGGGCCTTTTGTGCGGCCAGGCGCTGGGCAAGCTGGATCGTCAGGCCGGCGTCCTGCCCCGCCGGCCCGGCGGCGTTGAAGACCAGCATGTTCCCGAACGCCACGCCATCGGCGTTCATGCCGGTGAACGCCCCGACCATCCCCAGAAAATTCACCGATGCCGTTCCGATTCCGCTTGCAGGATGGCGGATTACAACCAGCATCCCGCGGTCGTCGAAACCCATGTTGAAGTAGTCGGCGTTGCGGCCCATTATCAGCCCGGCCTGGCCGGGCTTGTCGGGCCGCCAGACCGCAAGGGCGCTGCACGCCATCTTCGGCACTATATTGATCGTTGCCAGCACATCATATGGCATGCCGGAGGCCTTCGTAATTGCCTGAAGCTCACGGCGGATTTCGTCGGGCAGGAATTTCTCGTGCTCGCGGCCGTAGGCGAGCATCCGTTCCTTCATGTCTGCCGGGACGAAGGCGTTGAGATAGCGTTGCAGCGCCCGCAGGGCCGCCCCCAGCAGCCGGCCATACTGCTCGCCCATCTCCTCCGGCGTGCCGTAGACGTGGACAACCGGCGTCCGCTCGATAATGTCCAGCCGGGCCGGCGGCGCCTGCGCCGGCGCGCTAAACGCCTCGCCGATCTCCGCGTGCGCCAGCAGGCCGTCCATCAACTGGCACGATGCCCCGCTCAAACACATCGACCCGAACAGCCAGGCCGCCAGGCCCATCGTCAAAATGCCGAACCGGTGCGTTACGCCAGACCGTCCCCAACCTCCCGCGCCGAATCCGATAAAATTCATTTTCCCGCCTCCTTATCGCTTGCTGCTACCGGGCTGGCCCCGGGCCGCTGAGTCTCCAGATACGACCTCGCCAGTTTTATGAGCAGTAAATCCCGTTTCTCTTTAATCAATAAATGAATACTGGCACCAATCAAAAAACCTGCCATCAAGGAACAGATCATCATAAGAGTATGTGCATGTGCAGCTAAGCGCATATACACGATCTTGCTTTGTATTGTTATTCTGTTAAAAGTGTCCAAATGAATGACGGTTGACTTGGGATTGGATGCAGGCATGGATGACGGCACTGTTATGGAAGGTGGGTTTTCCATACCTGACAATATTGCATCTTTGTCAAATTTATAGCTTTCAAAACCGAGCCATGCGGAAAGGGCGCCGAACGCCATCCCGAAAAATAATCGAATACAAAAATTGAATTTCCATTTTCTGGTGTTTTTCTCCATGCGGCCAAGAAGTTTGTCTACATCCGCCAGTTCTTTGCCTGTCAGTGCCATAACCGTTCCTTTATCTTTTAGCAGCCCTACAACGTTACGAAGGCCATTTTACCCGACTGATTGCCAATCCAGCAGCCTTATTTCGCCCCTTCAGGGCTTTATGATCTTATTTCTCACCGATTCCCAGGGCGTTGCCCTGGGCTGTCATATTGTTGCCCTTTCAGGGCGAAACATCCGACTGGCGAACCATTCCTGAAGCCCCCTGCGCGAGCAGGGGGATGTTTGTTATTTTTTGAACACAAAACGGCGTCCCCGCATTGACATGCGGGGCTTTAAAAACAACCCGTCGGCGAATCATTCCTAAAGCCCACTGCGCGAGCAGGGGGACATTTGTTATTTTTTGAACACAAAACGGCGTCCCCGCATTGACATGCGGGGCTTTAAAAAACAACCCATTGTCCAGCCCGTTATGCCTTGAATCGCTGATTATACAAATGCCGGCCAAATCGTTCAGCCCCAACGGGGCGCAATATTACAGCCCAGGGCAACGCCCTGGGAAACCGGCCCTATAACGATTCAAGCCCTGAAAGATGGCATGAGT
>JACRIL010000194.1 GCA_016235825.1 Planctomycetota bacterium | reverse complement strand
TCTGTAAGAATATGCCGCCGCTGCCTCCAAAACCATAATCGGGCCTGCATGAGCCGCAATAGAAGGATGAACCGCTTCGGTGTTGGAACCCTGACGGATACATTATTGACTTGACAGGCGACCTTTACTCATAGAAGGGCAAAATATGACAGCCCAGGGCGAAGCCCTGGGAATTGGTGTTTTTACCGCCAAGCTCTGAAGGGGCGGAATAGGCAGTTGAATTTATCAGGTTGGCAAAAAAGCTTTCGTAGCGTTGTTGTACAAATGGACTGCGAATATGGCAATGGATCTGCTTGAAGACCTGAACGAGCCGCAGAAGCAGGCGGTGCTGCACGTGGACGGCCCGCTGCTGGTGCTGGCGGGGGCCGGGTCGGGCAAGACGCGCGTGATAACGCGGCGTGTGGCGAACCTTGTGCGCAGCGGCATTGCGCCGTGGAACATCCTTGCTCTGACGTTCACGAACAAGGCGGCCGGCGAGATGCGCCAGCGGGTCGAGCAGCTTGGGGTGGGCAGGGGGGCCACGGTCTGCACGTTTCACGCCCTTTGCGCCCGGCTGCTGCGCGAGTTCGCGCAGGAGGCCGGCCTCAATCAGAATTATTCCATCTACGACGCCGACGACCAGGTCAAGCTGGTCAAGCAGGCGATAGAGCGGCTGAATCTGAGGGGCGGGTCGATCTCGGCCGGGGCGGCGCACGGGGCGATCTCGCGGGCCAAGAACGAGCTCAAGACGCCCGACGCGCTGGCCGGCCAGGCTGTCGATCTCTACGAGAAGAACATCGCGGCGATATTTGCCGAGTATCAGCGGATGCTGGCGGCGGGCAACGCGCTGGACTTCGACGACCTGCTATTAAAGACAGCCTTTCTGCTTCGCGACAGGCCGGAACTCCGCCAGGGGCTTGGCCGGCGTTATCGCTATATTCTGATCGACGAATATCAGGACACAAACCGGGCCCAATACGTCATAGCGCACGGCCTGGCGATGGAGCACAGCAACATCTGCGCCACCGGCGACCCCGACCAGAGCATCTACGCATGGCGTGGAGCGGACATAAGGAACATCCTGGAGTTCGAGCAGGATTATCCCGAGGCGGTGGTGATCCGGCTGGAGGAAAACTACCGCTCGACTACGCCGATCCTAGACGCGGCCTCGCGGCTCATCAGCCGCAACACCCGCCGCAAGGCCAAAAAGCTTTGGACCAGCAGGCCCGGCGGCGGCGAGGTCGGCGTGATCTACTGCGACGACGAGCGGGCCGAGGCGGCGATGATCGCCCAGTCGATCGTCAAACACGTGGGCGGAGGCGGGCGGCACGGCGACGCGGCGGTTTTCTATCGCGTCAATTCGCTGTCCCGCGTGCTGGAGGACTCGCTCATGCGGGCAGGCATACCATACCAGATCGCCCGCGGCACGGAGTTTTACAATCGCAAGGAGATCAAGGACGTGTTGGCATATCTGCGCCTGCTGGTCAACCCCGCCGACGACCTGAGCTTTGTGCGGGTGGTGAACACTCCCGCCCGCGGAATAGGCGACGCGACGATAGGCCGGCTGGAGGATTACGCCGCCGGCAGGGGCATTTCGCTTTTGGCTGCCTGCGGAGAGGTCCAGACGTCTGGATTGGGCGCGGGTGCGGCGAAAAGACTCGGCGACTTCGGCCGGATGATCGGCGGGCTTGCGGGCGGCCTCGACAGGCCGGTGCGGGATGTGATGGAGGACGTGCTGAAGCGGACCGGGCTGGAGGATTCGCTGAAAAAGGAAGACGAGGAGAGCCGCCAGGCATGGGCTAACGTCGAGGAACTGGTCTCGGCCGCCGAGGAATTCGACGAGGGCGGGTTCGGCGCGCAGGCCGGCGAACAGGAGCCGCCGGCCCAGGCCGATGCGACAAATATTAATCCGCCCGCGCGGACAGAAAAAATCGTTCCGCTCGCGGAATATCTTCACCAGGTCAGCCTGGTCAGCGATGTGGACCGGATGGACGGGGCCACGGGGGCGGTTACGCTGATGACGCTGCACGCGGCCAAGGGACTGGAGTTTCCGGTCGTCTTCGTCGCCGGGTGCGAGGAGGGACTGCTGCCGTTCGAGCGGATGGGCGAGCCGGCCTGGCGGGTCGGGGCCGCGGACGACAAACTCGAGGAGGAGCGGCGGCTGGCGTTCGTCGGCATGACAAGGGCGATGCGGCAGTTGACGCTCTCGTGCGCCCGAGTTCGGATGATCCGCGGCAAGACCACGCCGCAGGCCGCGTCGCGTTTTCTGGACGAACTGGCCGGCGAGGGCGTCAAAGTCGAGGACCGTACAACCGGCCTGAGTTCGGCCGGACATCGCGGGTCGGCCCAGCGCAATACAAACGCAAACCGGTTTTATCAGGAAATTCACGAGCGCAAGCTGATCGAGAAAGCTGCCGGCGACGGCGAAGACAAATGGCATTACGAAGATTTTGAGCATCACGCTCCTCTGCCGCCGGAATACGAATATCTCCGCGAAGGTTCCAGGGTGCGGCATCCGAAATTCGGCGTCGGCAAGGTCATAAAGCTCAGCCAGCAGTGGCCGCAGACGCGGGCCAAGATAATGTTTTTCGATTGCGGACCAAAGACGCTGGTACTGGCACAGACCTCGCTGGAAATTATGGAATAAGAGCCTATCCGAATAACTACGATGAGTTGCGTTTCAGCAAAAACCGGATTTGACTGCCGGGCGGGGTATCGCTTATATTTGTGCCTCACAACAGGAAATACAAGACACGGAAATGGAGAAAGATCATGGATGAAGTAACGGTTCGCCGCGCACTTATCAGCGTATTTGACAAGACTGGCATAGAATACCTGGCAAAGTCGTTGGCCGAGCTGGGCGTGGAGATAATCTCCTCCGGCGGGACGGCCAAGGCTATCGAACAGGCCGGCATCAAGGTCAAGCACCTCAAGGAATGGACGGGCTTTCCGGAGATGCTGGGGCATCGCGTTGTAACGCTGCACCCGAAGGTGCACGGCGGCATACTGGCCCTTCGCGACGACCCGTCGCACCAGGCCGACATGGAGAAATACGGCATCGAGCCGGTGGACCTGGTGTGCGTGTCGCTTTATCCGTTCGAGCAGGCCATCGCCAAGCCCGGCTGCCAGCTCGCCGACGCCGTCGAGATGATAGACATAGGCGGGCCGTGCATGATCCGCGCCGCCGCCAAGAACCACAGGTACGTAACGGTCATAACCGACCGCACGCAGTACAACGTCGTGCTCGACGAGATGCGGGCCACCGGCGGCAGGACCAGCATGGAACTCCGCCAGAAGCTCGCCCGCGCCGCGTTCGCCCTGACGGCCCACTACGACAGCGCGATCTCCGATTACCTCGCCGAACAACTTGGCCAGGAATTCCCCGACCGCCTGACCTTGAGCTATCGCAAGGCCCGCGACCTGCGATACGGCGAGAATCCGCACCAGAGAGCCGCGTTCTACACCTCAGCCGACGCGTCCGAGCCATGCGTGGGGCACGCAAGGCTGCTGGGCGGCAAGGAAATTTCCTACAACAATTATTTCGACGCCAACGCGGCGCTGGAGCTGATAAAAGAGTTCGCCGCCCCGGCCGTGGCGATCATCAAGCACGCCAACCCGGCGGGCTGCGCGATCGACGACGATCTCGTCGAGGCGTATCGCAAGGCGTATTTCGGCGACGTAAACGCGGCCATGGGCGGAATCGTCGCGGTCAACAGGCCCGTCGGGGCCGATCTTGCAAAGGCAATCTGCGAGAGCTACCAGCGATGGGGCAAACAGGCCGGGGCAGGGGGGTTCTTCGCCGAGATCATCATCGCCCCATCGTTCGAGCCGCAGGCGCTGGAGATAATCCGGGATCGCGAGGGATGGGGCAAGGAGGTCCGCCTGCTGGAGGCCGGCGAACTGGCCGGTAAACGCAACGGCGAAAAATATCCCCGCTACGTGGTCGGCGGGCTGCTGCTCCAGGACCGCGACCTGGTGGGCCTCAACGAGGACCAGTGGAAGGTTGTTACGAAGCGAAAACCCTCCGCCGGCGAGATGGACGACCTGCGGTTCGCCTGGCTGGTCTGCAAGCACGTCAAGAGCAACGCGATCGTGCTGGCCAAGGACCGCACGCTGCTGGGCGCGGGTGCGGGCCAGATGAGCCGCGTCAACTCGTCGCGCCTGGCCGGCCAGCTCGCCCGGGCCTACGGCGGCGGTGTGATTGACCCCAAGGGCTGCGTGCTGGCGTCGGACGCGTTCTTCCCGTTCCCCGACAGCCTCGACTGGGCCGGCGAAATAGGCGCCAAGGTCGTCATCCAACCGGGCGGGGCTAAAAAGGATTCCGACATCATCGCCCGCGCCGACGAACTGGACCTGACAATGGTCTTCACCAACACCCGGCACTTTAACCATTAAAGCCGATCACAAACATTTATTGAAGTCCCGGCCGAAAAATGTTTAACTGCATATGCGCATGGCATCCAGACTCTTTTGACAGGAAAGATATTGAATAGCCATGCAGGAAATAAAAAAGCACATGCCCGCAGACAGATGCGGGCATGGCACCCAATCTATACCTTTAGGAGCGAAACCCGGCCATGCCACCCGCCTGGCTTAAAACTCAACCACTCGCAATGGGATAAATTACATGAGAAATCTAACTAAAATCCTGTTGGTTATCCAATTATGGATGTATTTTTACTCGGACTTGTGGGCCGAAAATGGACAGGAGCAGAAGGCTGTTGAACAATTCATAAAAACTCAAACTGGGCCAGGTGTGCATCGTCTTAGTTACGTAGAAATAAGGAAATACAAACCTTTGGAAATAATAAAGGCAGTTGAAAAAGCTCTTGATGACAGGTCCAATTGCCAGGCAGCCAACGCATTGTTATTTTTGATTTACGATAATTATGTAAACAAGCAAATCGATGAATCAATTCGATCAGAGTCCTTGAATTTGATCGTAAGCTACTTAGGCACTCTAACAAAACCTAGTTTTTGAGCAATGGTTTGGCCGATAAATATTCTGTGTCAGGGAGGACACAACTATGGCCAAACCGCTGCTTACGGACGAATTATGGCGACGCATCCAACCACTTTTGCCGCCGGAG
>JACRIL010000193.1 GCA_016235825.1 Planctomycetota bacterium | reverse complement strand
CGTCCGGAAACATCTCCACGAACTCGCGATATGTTTGCGGATAATCCTGTCCAGCGACCAGCACCTGCGTAGTAGTTTTGTCGGTCGATGCTTCCACCACCATATATTAGGGCAGGGGGAGCTAACCGTCTACCCCCCTATCGCATAAATACGGACGGCCTCATTCTCATCATCCAATAAAGAAACAAGACCTTTCGTTGCAGTTTTTCCCAACAATACCAAGTCGTTTTCGGTAGAAATAATTTTCCTCGGCTTTGGTTTTTTGTGAATCAGGAAATCCAATTTCATTTTCTTAAGGATTCTTTCGGTTCGCGTGTCGGGGAATCCGGCGGCCTCGTAGACGAGTTGGCAGACCTTGCGGTCCACAGCGGTTGACTGCCAGTACCAATAATAGCCGCCGAATCCGCCGGCCAGGACCAGCAGGATCGAGCCAAGCCAGATTATCTTCCGTCTCCGGGACATGCATAAGATTATACCGCGCCGGTTGATGCAAAAAGACAAAAAATAGAATGGTCCGATTGGTGAAGTCTTTTAGCGAAGCCGGAACGCCCCGGCCAATGACTTCGGCCGCGTCATTCACTCGTCACGTGGATTAATCAAACGCGGGCGGGATGGCCGCGGCAAACGCGGGCGGGACGCCCACGCCACAAACTCTCCGGCGGGGGGCGGAATTGTCAATTCGTCTTGCCGACGATCTCAAAGGAGACGGCGGGCAGGACGCCCATGGGGATCCGGCGGACGTTGGCTTTTGCGGGGGGAGTTGCCGGCGAGGCCGGTTGCGAGGATGTCTGCGAAGCGGTTGGCTGAGTGGCGGCCGGTTGTGAGGCGGCTTTTTCCACGATGATGCTGAAGATCAAACTTCCCTTGAATCCGGGCTTGGCCTTTTCGGCGTCGCTCTGGATGACGATCTGCACGCCGTCGCGGGTCGGTTTCGTCTCTTTCAGCGACAGGCCTTCCGGCGGATCCTTCATCTCAAAAACAATCTCGCCCAGCGGGACGTTTTTCGGGGCGCCGACTTCGATTTTAGCGGTTCCGCCGGCCGGAATCTGCACGGGCGTCTTGGCCAGCACCTCAAACGCCACCCTTGGCATGGGCGGGCCGTAGAAGGCAGCCTTCAGTTCCGCGGCTGGCACCAGGTGGCGATAGGCAAAGGCCTGCATCATGTCCTCGGCGGGCGTGGCCTTCCGCACGACCGGGCTGCCCTGGATGGTCGCCTTGCCCAGCAGGACCAGGCTGACCGGTTCGGCCGAGGCCGTGCGAGGGGCTGTCAGCGTCAGAGTCGCCTTGTCCTGTCCGGCCGGAATCTTCGGGTTACCCAACGTGAAGCCGGCCGGGGCGTCCTTGAGGGACAGCGCGATCTCACCCGCAAAGCCGTCCTTGCGGACGGCGTAAACGGCGATGGGAACGGTCTGGCCGGCCCGGACGTTTATGCCGGACGGCGCGATAATCAGCTCAAAGTCAGGCAGAGGCTCGCTCACCCGCAGGCGGTAGGCGTATTCCGGGCCGGACTTGCCCTGTATGTCGCCGACGTGCAGATAATAGTCGCCGTCGGCGGGCATGGTGGCGGTCAGCAGCGAGTCGGCCTGGTGCGTGTACAGACCCTCGGACTTGTCTTCGTAGTCGTCGTTCGCCGCCAACTGTTTGCCGGCAGCATCGGTCAGTTTCAATATGGAATCCAGGGGCGAGTTGAGCCTGCGGGCGCTGACTTCCGCGACAATTTTTCCGCCGGCGCGGGCCTGAAAACAATACACGTCAAACTCGCCCGGTTTGCCGATTCGACCGTTTACGATCATCGGCGGCGTTATTTTCTGGGCGGTCTGCACGGTGTTATTGCCCCCTTTTTCCATGCACTCCGGCAGCGTGTCGGCGGCGAATATCGCCCTGCTGAGGCAATTTCTGTTTTGGCCGATCATGACCGGATAAATTCCCGCGTTCTTATAGTCAACCGTCAGCCTGTCCGACGGGAGGTTCCAGCCTTGCAATTCGATGTTTGTCTGCCCGCCGGCGCTGCCGCCCAGCGGAAACACGCCGGTTACGAACGGCAGTTCGCCTATGGTTACGCGATAGACGAAATCGTCCCGGCCTCGGTAGAGTGCGTCCCTGATTTCGACCGTGTATTCGCCGTCTTTGGGAATTTTGCAGCAGACGGCCGGATCGGGGTCGAATCGGTAGTGGTCGGCGTAGCCGATCTCGTTGCCGTCGGCGTCGCAGACCGCCAGGGCGACCTGGAACCAGCCCGGCACGGCGTCTGATATATATGGTATCAGCTTGCGTGCGGCGGCGGAAATAACCAGATTCTGCCCCTTACCTGCCTTGAAACGATACCTGTCCACGCCGCCGGGCGGAATCTGGCCGTTCACGACGGCGGGCAGTTCTATCCTCGTTTCCGTTTTTTCGGGCGGGCCGGACGGCTGCTTGATCGCCAGGTCCTTCATTCTCTGGACATCGGCGTCCCTTCCGGTCGGTCTGGAATACTCCGGCAGATTCCCCACCATAAAAACCAGCGGATTGGTCAGCCCGGCGGGCGTCTCAAGCCGCAGTTCCCGCTGGCCGATTTGTGCGTCGGGGGCAAACTCCACTTTCACAACGGCCGTTTCGCTGAATGCCGGCGTGGCGCGTGCCTTCAGGAACACCGCGACCTTCCCCAGCAGTTCGGTGGCCAATTTTTCATCCTCGCTCGTCCATGGGCGGGTGGCCGGCTGCGACCCCTGTCTGCCCATGCGGGCCTTCATGGCGGCTTGCCTCTTGTTCTGAAGGTCCTTGAGCTGCTCGCGAATGGAGTCGAGTTCCCGCTGGGTAATCGGCTTGATGAATTCGACCACCGTTACGCGGACCCCGCCGCCGGAGATATAGGCGTTCTTGACGTTGTTCAAAAACTGCCCCTCCACCGCTATCTGCGTGGTCGTGCCCTGTTTTCCGCCGGCCGGGTAGACGCAGGCGATTTTTGGCCCCGCCTGCTGGGCCGTCATGATCGACGCGCCCGCCAGCAGCATCGTCAGACCCGCGACAACGTTATGCCATCGAAAACCGGTCATGAGTTCCGCCGATCATAAAATTTCTTTGAGCCGTCCGCCGGACTTTGCGCCTTCGGCCGCGGCCGGAGAGACGCGAATGTCCAGTCCCTGCGGATGCGGGAGTTTGGCGTTCAGGTCGATGCCGAGCAGTTCGTACATGGCGGCGAGCAGGTCGCAGGGATAAACGGGCCGATCCTTGATATCCTCGCCCTTGGAGTCGGACGAACCGACGACGCGGCCGCCCTTGAATCCGCCGCCGGCGACCACCACCGAATACGTCTTGCCATGATGCCCGCGTCCGCCGTTCCATGGAGGTTCCCACTGGACTTTCGGCGTCCTGCCGAATTCGCCGCCCCACCAGACGATGGTGGTGTCGAGCAGGCCGCGCTCGGACAGGTCTTGCAGAAGGGCCGCCATTGCCTTGTCCATTTCGGGCAGTTTCCGGCGCATCTCCTGGAAGTGCTGCTTGTGGGTGTCCCAGCCCGGCGCGTTGATGGTGATGTATGGCACGCCCTTTTCGACCAGGCGTCTGGCGGCCAGGCACGACTGTCCGAACGTGTTGCGGCCGTAGCGGTCCCGCATCTCGTCCTTTTCCTGCGCCAGGTCGAAGACCTTTCCGGCGTCGCCCAGAATCACCTCATATGCGTCCTCGCGGGCCTGCTGCGAGGCCTTGACCAAAGGATCGTCCTTCATGTCGTGCTGGAGGGTGTTGAGTTTCTGCATGAGTTCCCGCCGCTCCCGCTGCCTTTTTTCGGTTATGTTCGCGGCGACCACGCCTTCGACGGCGAAAGGAGTCTGGGCCGGATTGCCGCCGGTGGCGAACGGCTTGTAGCGGTTGCTCAGGAACCCGGCCTCCGAGAACCGCCCCTGCAACTGCGTCAGAACGATGTAAGGCGGAATCAGCCCGGTGTAGCCGGCGTCGTAACCCTTGAACAGCGAGACGACCGCCCCGGCGCCCGGATACGCGATGTTGCTGCCGGGGGCTCTTCCGGTCTGGGCGATGTAAGAGGCCGTTTCGTGCCCGTTTATGTTGTGCGTCATGCTGCGGATGATGGAATATTTGTCGGCCTGCTTGGCCAGCAGCGGAAGCAGTTCGCCGATCATTATTCCGCTGACGTTGGTGGAGATCGGATGATTCAACGAGCCGCTGTAGTCGTTGCCGGCGTCGGGCTTGGGATCGAAGGTGTCCAGGTGCGAAGGCCCGCCCCACATCCAGATCTGGATGACCGATTTTGCCCTGGGTTTCAGCCCGGCCGCGGAACCTGCCGGCTGGGCCGCGGCCAGCCCTCGCAGATTTATCCGCCCGGCCAGCAGCATACCGGCTGCGCCGGCCAGACCGTATCGCAGCAGATCGCGCCGCGTCAGAGGCGATCCGGCGATGTCCTCGCCGCCGGACGGGCCCCCGGCCCGCACGTCGCTGTTTATTTCATCTTTCCTGTTCATGTTCCACCCGCACTTTCGTTTCTTCAGTCCGCACCGGCCGTCTGCCGATCAATGCCGGAATAAAAACTCCTCGCTGTTTATCAGCGACCAGATGATGTCGTACGTGGCATCGCGCCCCTTCTGGCCGCTGGTCTGTGGATACGCGGCGATGATCTTCACTTCCTCGTCGGTCGGGAACCGCGACAGAATCGTCAGATAAACGCTGTTGAGAACCTCGCGCGGCGCCGCCTTCGACTGCGTTATAGCCTGCAATTTCCGCCCCTGCTCTATTTTGCGCTGGACGAGGCTGGAATTAAGGAGGCACAACTGCTGGTTTGCCGCCGGCAGATTGCTTCGCTCCGACTCCAGGCCCGTCTCTCGCGCGGGACGCCCGAACACTTCAAGGAAGGAACTGGTCGTGTTTCCGTCTCCAAGCTCGATGGACCGCAGCTCTTCCGGGATGAACGTGAACGGCTCGGGAACCATGCTGGAGTATTTTTCCGTCGTGCCGCTTATCTGGCACAGGGCGTCGATGAGGACCTCGGCGTCCAACCTTCTCATTGGATAACAGGCGAAGTTGGCCAGCGCCTTTGGGTCCCTGCTTTGTGGAATCGGGGAAAGCTGGTACGTCCGCGAGTTGAGGATCAGTTTGTAAATGTGTTTGAGATTGTAGCCGGACGAGACCAGTTCTTTTTCCAGATATTTCAGCAGTTCGGGGTTTTGCGGCGGATTGTCCGGACGGATGTCGTCGGCCTCGTGGATGATGCCTCGCCCCTGAAGCCAGAACCAGATCCGGTTGACGACGTTTCTCGCGAACCACGGATTCTCCGGTGCAACCAGCCAATCGGCGAAGACCTCGCGCGGGTCCTTGCCCGGCGCAACTTTCGCGGCGGCGCCGTCCGGAAAGACCGGGGCTTTTGATTTCTCATCGGGAACTTTTGAAGGGTCGAGGAATACGATTTCCTCTTTCCATTCGCCCGTGTATTTGTAGCTGACCTGCGAGAAGAAGGCCGCCATGCCGTCCAGCCGATCTTTGGGCCACTTTTCGGCCCGGCTGCCCATGAAGGTCAGTGCGGCGGCCTTGGCGATGGTCTGCGGGTCCTTGGCCGGCACCGCCCGATAGAAATTCGCCTCGGGAACGTAGTAGCTGCTGCCGCTGGAAAGCAGCAGCGCCCGGACAATCCTGTCGTAAGGTTTGTTTTCTTTTATGCAGGTCCATATCCAGTGATGATACGCCTGTGCGGCCTTGGGCCACAGATTGATCGGAAATTCCGCCTTCACCCGCAGCAGGTCGCACCATTTCATGGCCCAGTAGTCCGTGAACTCGTCGCGGGCCAGCAATTTGTCCACGAGGGCGGAACGTTTGTTCGGGCTGCTGTCCGACAGGAAATCCCTGGCCTCTTTTTCCGTGGGCAGGGTCCCGATGACATCCAGAAAGGCCCGCCGGACGAACACGGCGTCCGAGCAGAGATTCGCCGGCTTAATGCCCAGCTTTTCCAGCCTCGCGAAAACCAGCTTGTCGATCTGCGATTCCGGCGCTGGCGCAGCGGCCCCCTCGAATGGGTTCGTGGCCGGTTTTGTCGCAGATTTTGTCGCCGCCTTGTCGCCCGGCGCCGCCACTATGACGGCTGCCAGGGCCAGAATCGCTGCAAGCAGGGCATGTTGTGGTCGGCATCGTATCATTGGGCGGCTCTCTATGGCGATTTTGCCGATTTCCCGGTCGTGGAACGCCCCGGCATGGCGGCGGCCTCGATCTCGAAAAGCAGGTTGTCGCGGCATACGTCGGCGATGGCGATGACCTGCGGAATCGGCAGGCTGCCCCATTCGTCGCGGAATATCCGCTCGACCTGCGGCGTCTTGCAATAGACCATCGACTGGACGACGTCTTCCTGGCTTCCGCCGGCGTCGCCGAGCACCGCCTTGACGTTTTTGATCGTCTCTGCGATCTGCCCTCGCGGATCGTCAAGGTGGGTCGTTTGTCCGGCGGCGTCGATGGAGGCCGTGCCGGAAATATAGATCGTTTTTCCGGCCGGGGTGTCCGCGACGGCCGCCCTGGAAAAGGCCGAGCCGTACTTGCTGGCCGGCCCCTGCATGCTTGAGGCCAGGATGAATTTGGGCTTTTCGCCGCCGGTTACGGCGCACAGGTCCATCGTGCAGCAGCGGTTTCCGGCCGGTCCGATCCCGATGCCGGTGCTGGCCGGCAGATTGCCACGGCCGTCCTTGCCCAGCAGGCCGCGGGCGGAGAAAAGTTCCCGCCGGACCCGATTGAACTCGTTGTACCAGCCGAGTATGCCGCCCAGCCACATCCACGTCCGGACCACGTTCGTCAGCGTCGCCCCGGCCTGGGCCAAAATCGCCTCGGCCTTGGCGAGCATTCCCTGCGCCTGGTCGGCCGGCGACCCGTCGGAATCGGACTTCAGGCCGCAGCCGGTAATGTAACTGCCGGATTTCATTTTCATCAGGCGGCCGCAGGGCCGATTATCGACCGAAAGAACCTCAGGGCTTCCGCACCCGGCTACGGCATGCACCTGAATCCCCGAAACCGCCCCGTACAGGTTGGCGGGGACGGCCAGCAGCGTCGGCGGCACGCCGTCGTCCAGGCCGTTGCAGACCGCCGAGCGGGCCTTGAGCAGGGCGTCCATCGCGGCCGGCTCGGCGAAGATCCGCTCCTGAAGTATCGCGGCGCCATTGCGGACAAGCTCCTCGAAGACGCATTCCATCAGCGACCCCGCCTGCTCCTGCATGTCCGACGGCGACTTGGGCCTGGCCGTGATGTAAAACTCGCGGGCCGATCCGTTACGCCGCCGGCACACTTCCATGGAGACCTCGATGTTCGTCTGGCACAGTTTCATGATGCTCACCTTTGGCCCTGTCAGGATATGCTCTACTTATTATAACGCCGCCGACCCAAAAATATTCCTCTTTTTGCAGAAAACCAGGCGGGTTTTTGCTGAAAAAGCGGCCGGAATCACTTTGTCGCGGCTGGAGTTTCGGCCGGGCGGGACGACGGCGGCGGGTAGCGAACGACGATCACCAGCCAATCGCCTTTTTTGAGCGGCCCGGAAAGTTGGAACAGTATGCTCCCGTCGGCCTGAACGAGAGGCTGGAAGGTTTTTTCCTTTCCGCCGCTTACCACCTTGCCCTCATACAGCGGCGGGCTTTTTTTCTGTGCCGGCGGTTTGACGGCCGGCGAGGTTGCGGCACGGCCGGCGGCGCCGGTCGAAGAAGACGCAGGCGAAGCGGCCGAAGAAGACGCCGGCGTTTTCGCGGATTGCGGCGACGATTCATCCGCGGCAGATTCCATCGAAAATTCATCTGGCAAAACAGGCGCCGAGGCCGGCCGGCTGGCGGGCTTCCCCGGCGGTTTTATTGAAACCGAAATCCGGTCTGTCGCGAAGGGCCAGTTGCCGGTCGCCGTCCAGACCAGTTCCTCCAGCCGGCTGTCGGGCGCGATCTGCCCGTCAACCTGGTATTTGATCACGAAGACGTGCTCGCCGTTGCCCAGCGCCGCATCGTCATCTTGGGCGGTAATGAAGATCCATCTGAACCGGCCGTGATTTTTCATCTGCCATTTTGCGGCCTTGCCGTCCATGCTCGCATCGAGCACGGTCAGACTGATCTGAGGCGGGACCTTGTGCGAATCGTCGTCCGGCGGGCGGGGCAGTTCGCGGGTCAGCCCGCGTCTGA
Organism: Planctomycetota bacterium; assembly: GCA_016235825.1. Lineage (GTDB taxonomy): Bacteria > Planctomycetota > Phycisphaerae > SM23-33 > SM23-33 > JACRIL01. Next base: position 13,889 of record JACRIL010000193.1, on the reverse strand, counting down.
AAACCTTGCCCTCTGAAAAAATCCTGTAGGTCTCGGTTACGTCCAGGACGCCGTACGGGCCGATCGAGATTTGAACGTCGAGCGCCAGAATCCTTTCCGGCCCGGCCGGTTTTTCGTCAGGCGGTTTGGCGGCCGCGGTCTGCGGGGGCGGCTTTACATCCGGCTTTTCTGCCGATGCCGGAGCGGTCCGGCTCGGCCCGGGCTGGTCCGGAACGCTGGAAGGTTTTTTTACATCGGATTCGACCGTTGCCGGCAGCGTCCTTGGGCGACTGGCAGTCGCTGTCATGTCGGCAGGGGCCGATTGACTTGCGATGGCCGCCTGGCTGGCGAGGGATGTCTGCGTTTCCGGTTCCGGCCGGCCGGCCGTTGCCGGCTGCGTCCCGGCGGATTTGGAGCCGTCGCATCCCGCCAGCAGCAGGAACGCGACCAAGATCCCTTTGGAAAAGTTCTGGAATAATAGCTGACGAACGCCGCCGGCGCAAGCCTCGTCAGTGCATTCTTCGATTTTGCCTGTAACAGCCATGCTATGAACTGTATCCCTGATAAAAATGTCCGGCGGCCGCGGCACTACTCCGGCAGTTTTTTACGAACTGATGCAAACCTGTTCCGGGCCGGCACGGGGTCGAAAAGAGGTATTATACCTTGATATGGCCGCAGGAGAAAAAACGATTCCGCCCCGGAATGCAGATAAAATTTATCAGGTTAAAACTCCGAGAATGCAAAAGAGGGGACGCGAACGCAACTGCTTGTGTTGCAGTGCGTTATGTCTGAATCAGTTGAAATGGCCGTAAACTTGCTAAAGAAATATTCTATATACATGATTGAAATTGGATTGCATTATGGTGTAATTGCTAAAAGAGAGAAAAGAGAGCTTGAAGATTTTGCATAAGGGATAGTAGAATAGTCAGCTTAACTGACAGGGCCGTATTAAAGTGAGACAAGCGTCTCCGGGACTTTTTATTCGAAGCAGGAGTGTTTATGCCTATTGGCAGGGTCAAATGGTACGACAAGACGAAAGGGTATGGTTTCATCGAGAGCCCTGAAGGGGACGTGTTCTTCCACTTCAGCGACATTCAGATGGAAGGTTTCAAGGCCTTGGCGGAAGATCAGCGGGTGTCTTACAAGCTGATGCGGACGCCGGAGGGTCTCAAGGCCAAGAGCATACTCCCTCTGGATCAGCGGGCCACCGTTCGCCGGGCCGCCCGCTACCGCAACCTGACCTGTATGAAAATCAAGGAAGGCTGCGAGGCCCAGTTCGAGAAGTTCATCAACGACATCCCGGCCTGGTATGACGAAATGCAGCAGGACCTGGGCATGAGGCGGATCGGCACGTGGCGGGCCGGGCTGGACGCGATCCACCTGGCTGAATCCGACAGGCCTTACGACCAGACGATGCAGTTGGCCAAGGAAAACCTCAAGTGGGGCAACTACCAGAAATGGCTTGAAGAACTGCGAAAGCTCCTTGACGCCGATCCCAAGCTCATGAGTCCGGTGCTGCCGGCAGAGGAACCGCCCGCCGCACAGTAACATTCGGTGAGCGGATGATATCGGCCCGACGGACCGCCTGCCGCTCTGCCAGGTCGGCAAATCTTTTGCGATCGTTCAAACGGTTCGCACGATGGAATCTCGCATCATGTCCGCACCGGTTACAATGAGCGCAGAACAGGTTCTGGCGGAACTGGGCGAACTGGCGTCTCTGCCTGACATATCTCCGACATGGGATGAGGCGCAGAAGCTCTTTCCGGCGGCAGCCTGGGAATTTCTCCAGCCGCAGACAATCCGTGAGCGCATGGCGTACTGCGGCTTTGAAGCCCCGGCCGTGCAGGCGGCCATTTCGGCGGCGGCCGGCATCGTTGGCAGGCCAGCCCTCGCCCGACTGGCGTGGTACATGACATGGAGGGTATTCCACGGGTCGGCGAAAGACACATATCTGAAGAACTGGCCGGGCCTGGAAGGCTCGCTTGGCGAACTGGCCGGCTGTTTTTATCTGATCTGCGCCTTGGAGGCCGTGCCCGGTGTGCGGACGTGGCATAAACTGCTCGGCGTTCCGGAAGATGTTGCCCGCCAGACGTGCCGGGTGATATTCGGCATGGCCGAAAACTACCGCCGCAGCCGGGGCGGCAGGTGCGGCGTGTTCGCAAGGCAGTGGCCGTGGCTGAGAAATTACATCGGGAAAAATCTCTATTTCCGGCTGGGCAGGCTGGAATACTGGGCAGAGGCCTTTTCGGGCGCTGTCGAGGCCTGGCGCGATAGGCGGACCGGCAGCGTTGTCGCCCTCGCGAGGGACAACACGCGATTTGACGGCCGGGGGCGGGTCGTCCGCGGCGAGACCAAGGCGCCTGACGAGTGGACCGCGACTTTGACAAAGTCCGGCGAAACGGTCAGCGGATATCTGATCACGCCGCAAGGGCAAATACTGCGAAAGCAGGTTGAATTGCGTCTGGACCGTTGGGCGCCGGTCCTTAACGCGGGCGACGCGGTGCTCAGCGTCCATATCCCCGCCGGCGGAAATATGACCATCGACGCCTGCCGCGAGTCATTGAATCTGGCGGCGGATTTCTTCGCCAGACATTTTCCCTATATCCGGCCGACGGCTGTCTGTAGCGGTTCCTGGATATTCCATCCGGGTCTGGAAAGGATTTTGCCCGCCGATTCCAATGTGCTGCGCCTGCAAAGGGAATTGTATCTGTTCCCGGTCCCGACCGGCCCGCAGGATGGAACGTGGTTCGTTTTCTATCAGGACAAGTTCGACCCGGCCGCCGCGCCCCGCGACACCAGCCTCCAGCGGACGATCCTCGACCGCCTGGCAGCAGGCGAAGAATGGCCCGGCAGCGGAGGAATGTTCTTCCTGCTGGAAGACCTGCCCAACTTCGGCAAAGAGTTCTACCGCTCCAATCACAGCGGAATTTTTAACGCCGATCTTTGAATACGCTGTAATCCCTCCGTAACAAGGGATTGCCCACTCAGCGGATTTTGAAGGTTCGGATTTCAAAGGGTTTGAGTTCCACGCGGTGTTCGGCGGCGATTGGCGAGGCAGGGCCGTCCTTCCATTCCATGAGGTCGGTCTCGACCAGGCGGGCAGGCCGGGCGAGGCGGACGGTCGCGGCCGAACGGGCGCCGCGAGTCTCGATGAGGCGGATGACGAGGCAATCATCTTTTTCGGCCCGCTTGACGGCCGCCAGATCGGCGCCGTCGCCGGAGGCCGTCGCCGCCATTTTCAGGTTCGGCGAGCCGCGCCCGGCGAATACGGCGGGCCGCTGGTTGAGCAGGCCGGCCTCGCGACGCACGCCGCCGGCAAGCATGTCGCCGGCATGCGGAAGCAGGCTGTAAGTAAAGGTGTGCGATCCCTGGTCTGCGTCGGGGTCGGGATAAGTCGGCGAGCGGAGCAGATTGAGGTCGAGTACGTTGCCGGGCAGCCGGTATCCATACTTGCAGTCGTTGAGCAGTGCCAGGCCAAAGCCTGGCTCGGACACGTCGGCCCAGCGGTGGGCGGGAACTTCGAATTTTGCCATGTCCCACGACGTGTTCTGGTGCGTCGGGCGGAACAGGTGGCCGAACGGAATCTCGCAGCCGGCGCGTTCGGCGTTTATCGCGGCCGGGAAAGCCACTCGCAGCATCCGGTGCCGCTCGCGCCAATCGACGGTGGTGAGGAAGTCCAGCCGTCGCGAGCCGGCCTCCAGCGAGACAATTTGCATTATCGTCGAGTCGCCGATCTTTGCCGACAATCGCAGCCGCGACCGCACGGGGCCGCTGCCCAGCGGCTCGACCGCAAAGCGGACGTCAGCGAGGCGCTCGTTGCGGTAAAACTTGTCCACGTCCCACGCGTCGGCCAGGTTTGGCCGGTCGTGGTAGAGGCTCATCACGTTGCCCGGCCCGCTGAGCGCCTCGCGGCCTGCCTGTTTTTCGCGGGCGCTGCGCAGCGTGCCGTCGTCGGCGAATTCGTAGCGGACAAGTTCGTTCTCCAGCACCGGCGAATTCGGCGCACAGGCGGCCGCCGGCTGTTTCGACGGCCTGAGCGTTGCAAAACCCTGTGCCGGAATACGAATCAACGCCACACCGGCGCCATCCTCAATCTGGGTCGGCGCCGCCCGGCCGTCGGAGTAAACCGCCGCACGACCTGCGAAACTGTCCGGCAGGCGGACAGCACCGACGAATTCCTCGCACAGGCTGTTGAAGAAGGTTGCGCAGTCCGCTTCGGCCGGCAGATGGGCGATGCCGAACGATTCCTGGAGCCTGTCGCACCGCGCCAAAAGCCGTTCGTGGGCGGCGTTTGTCTCTTCATAAACCTTGCGGATCGACGAGCCGGGCAGGATGTCGTGGAATTGGAGCGTCAGAACTTCCTTCCAGACGGCGTCGAATTCGGCTGCCGGGTATTGCGACAGCGGCGCGGATGCCCACAGCATTTCCAGTTCCCGCAGGCGCTGTTCCAGCCGGCGGTTGCACTTTTTGACGCAGGCCTGCGTCGTGAAAACGCCCCGATGGGCTTCAAGATAGAGTTCGCCGGCCCACGTGTTAAGCCCGTCGCCGCACTTGCGAAGCCTGCCGAAGAAGTCGCGGACGGTCCCGAAGCGGACCGGCGGGCAACCCTCGAGGTCCTTCATTCTCAGGCCCCGCTCGATGAACTCCGGAAGCGGCCCGCCTCCGCCGTCGCCGACGCCGAACAGGCTCATCATCTCGTCGGCCGCAGCCTTGTCCCGGAAGCGCTCCTGCGCCCGAATCAGCGAACCGGGTTCGAGCCTGCCGCTGTAGGTGTTCTCCGGCGGAAAGTGGGCCAGCACCTTCGTGCCGTCAATGCCCCGCCACCAGAAGCTGTGGAACGGGAACTCGTTGATCGTGTGCCAGCTCAGCTTCTGCGTGACAAAAGACGTCGCCCCGCAGCCGGCCATTATTTGAGGCAGCGACGCGGCAAAACCGAACGTGTCGGGCGTCCATAGATTATCCACGTCGACGCCGAACTCGTCGCGGAAGAAATTCTTGCCGTGCAGAAACTGGCGGACCAGAGACTCGCCGGACGGCATGTTGCAGTCGGGTTCGATCCACATGCCGCCCTGGATTTCCCATCGCCCGGCGGCGACGGCTTTCTTCACACGGCCGTAAATATCGGGATGGCGCGCCTTCATCCAGAGATAGTGCAGGGCGGACGACGCGCCGAAAACGTAGCCGGGATACCGCTCGATAAGCGCAAGCTGGGTGGCGAACGTCCGGGCGGTCTTGCGGATGGATTCCTCCATCGGCCAGAGGTACGCCGTGTCGATGTGCGCGTGTCCGACCGCAATGACGGAAACGTCGCTGGCGTTGGCCCGCCTGGCCAGGGCGTCGGCAAGTTCGGCACGCCCGGCGGCATATGCACGCTCATCCTTTGCCAGCACTTCGGCGCACCTGGTCAGCGCCCGCAGGATGCGGGCGCGCCGAACGCTGCCGGACGGCAGATTGCGGTATATGTCGAACAGGACGTCCATGTCCCATCGCAGGTCCCACGCCGCGCGATCGACCGCGGCGATGGCCAGATGGTACACCTCGCCGGCGTACGATCCGAATCGGCCGGAGTCGTTTGCGGGCAGATCCTTTTCCCTGGGCGGTGCGATGCCGTTGAACCTGTTGGCCGCCGCCTCCAGCCAGAGTTCGACCTTCTCGCCGCCTCTGGCGGCGGAAAACAGCGGCATGTACGGGCGGGGCGACCACCAGTCGAACACCGAGCCGTGGGTTATTCCCTGAAGCGCCGCTCCGTCGGGGCCGTAGATGAGTCCCTCGCCGCCTATCTCGATCCACGCGATGACCTCGCGGCCGGCCCACTCCCGGGGCGCCTGGGCGGAAAGCCGGAACCAGCCGGTCTGCCAGTCGCGCCCCCATTTTTCCCCTTCCCGGATAGGCCTGAACTGACCTTCAAGCCGGCGCGCGAACGGAATCCGCTCGTCCGTAACCCGCACCTCGGCCTGGAAAGCGACCGTATCGAGGATATACCGATCCTTTAAGCGGTTGAGCGCCTTTTCGGCCCGCACAAGATAAATGCGTTCTTCGGCTTCGCAGTGGAACGTCATCTGGTTGCCTCGCTGATTCTTCGCCGCATCGGCCGGATCAGTCGCTTCGACATCCGCCTGGAGTCCGTCCGGTCCGGCGGCTGCGTAGTATAGCCGGACAGTCCCGTCAGGCTCAAGCACGTTGCCGCCAGACCGTGAGTCCCGCGTTCCAGAATCTCGGAGTCCACGATTTCTGTTTTTGCTGACTTCAGGCATCGACAAAACATCTGATGCGGCGGACATTCAATCGTCCCGCCTCGTCGGGACGATTGAAAGTAGAATATATTGGGCTCTTGCTGACAACACATGGAATGTCAAAATCGCGTTTTGAACGTGTAACCGCCTCCGGCCGAATATCACTAACATATCGACAGATGTGATTGTCTTTCTACGTGGGATTAAGGAAAATGCGGTATTACTTCAGGAGAATAGACATGCTTGCAAAATTAATGACTGATCTGACCGGCTTGTTCGCGGGGATCGCGGTTTTCTGCTTCCTTTGCGGCTGTGCGCCGCAGAAGCCCGCCGACATTCTGCCGGCATCAAACAAGGACCTCACCCGCCTGCCGATGACCGAGACGCCGGAAATCGACCAGGTGAGCGACCTGGCCGGCAGTTACGATCTCGTCGCCGTCGGGGCGGCCCGATACGCCAGGCCCGGCTCAAGCAGCGTCGCCTTCACCGTTCAGGCATACCAGATGCCGGCCGCGGAAGACGCCCTTGGGCTGTTTACGATGCTGCGATGCGGCAGCGACGGCCAGGAAGCCAAAGTCGGCGAAGATTCCTTCATGACCAAAGACGCCGTAACCTTCTGGAAGGGCAGATATGTGGTCCGCGTTCGTGAACTCGCGACCGGCGATCCAAAGGTTCGCAAGGATCTTATGGACATGGCAAAACAGGTGGCGGGCAAAATTCGCGGCGAGAAGGCCGACATCAGGCATCTCGACTGGCTGCCGAAAGACGGGCGGAAGGACGACTCGCTGCGATATGTAAAACACAACATCATGGACGTCGATCTGCTCGAAAAGGCGGCAGTGGCCGACTATCTGGCCGGCGACGTGGAATATCAGGCCTTCATCTGCTCGTTCAAGACGCCCATCGAGGCCGCAATGGCGCTGGACAAGCTCCACAAACGCATGGAAGACGCCAAATACAGCCCGACGCCCATGCCTTCGCTCCAGTTCCGCCACGCAACGCAGGGCAACATCATGCTCGTGCAGGCCGACAGGTACATTGTCGGCACGACGGCCGGCCAGGCCGCCACCGCCGCGGCAATCGCCCAGACAGTCCTGGAAAAGGCCCGCCGCACCGCCGGCCGGACCGCCTGTCTCGACGACTGCGACGACTACCCCGACAGGCCGGGTATCTTCATCGGCGTCGGCTTCGGATTCTGAAAAAGAGGCGCATACAACCAGTCGGTCGGATGAATTTTCACAAGGGAAATAGCAATCATGGAATCACTCAAAGCAATACAGGAATGGTACGCTGCTTGTTGTGATGGCGACTGGGAACACACTTATGGTGTTCATATCCAAACTTTGGACAATCCTGGCTGGTCGTTGGATGTAGACATAATTGACACTCCGTTGGAGAATCAGAAGTTTGAACCAGTCAAATTAGAGCGGTCAAAAAATGATTGGTTCTATTGTCAGGTGATCGATGGTAAGTTTAAAGGGGCGGGTGGACCAAGGAATCTTGGTGAGATTCTCCGAATATTTCGCGATTGGACACGTGCCATTTGCAATTTGCAATAATTTGTTTGTGGCTCAAGCAAACAAAGGCAGGTGGTACCACATCTGGGAAGTACCAGACACATATCCCCAGCCCGTCAGGGCGGAAGAAAATAGCCCACCGATTCATCGGTGGGTTGCGAGGAGTCAAAACCGCCGAGTCCCGAAGGGACGAAAGAAATATTGATTGCAATCAATATTTCTGAGAGTTTCTTCCGCCCCTGACGGGGCTGAAACCATATAGGAACCCCGTTTCCCAGCGATAAATCGCTGGGCTATTTTCGCTCGTCCCTGCGGGACGGCCTTTAAAAAATGGTTTTCCATTACCTTGGGCAACGCGATATCTCAGGACGGGCAGGACGATGAAGTCATCGCTTCGACAGAAAAGAGTGATGATGGGTTGTATGTGATGTTCAGGCCCGCTTGCGGGCCTTTGGCCCCGGAAAACTTACAAATATGAATATGCGTAATTATCCGGACACTGCCGGCGTGTTGTTCGCTCCGCCAGGAGCGAAAGATTTGTAGCCCGCCGCTCACACGCTTGTCATTACCCACATCTTTCGCCGGGAAAATATCCATATAACATGCCGCTCCTACGGAGCTTGACTCATCCTGGGCCGTCTCGACTATAAACATGACGCTCCTGACGGAGCTTAAAATCAATCTGCCTGCAATGATCGCACGTTCAAAAAACCGATCCAGGCAATGCATCAGGCGATATGCAAGGTACTTCTCAAAGTGCCGTAGGCACGGCATGTTTATAGCAACCGGCCGGCCTGAAAAAAGCAAGCCCCAGCGGGGCGGCACGTTTGTATTGAGGCCTGAAAGACCTCCAAAATGTGGGTAATGATAAGCGCTCACGCGGCGGGCTACAAATCTTCCGCCCTTCGGGCTGAAATTCCCCGGTTCCTCAAGAGGCGCTGTTCCATCCTCTGCATCTGTGTCTATATATGAGCATGACGACGAACCAGAGCAAAGCCAGCATGACGGTCCCGCCGTAGACGCGCGCCCAGAACGAGACGGAACTGGCCAGGAAGAGGGCGAAGCTCAAGGCCCAGACGATTATCAGGATGATTCGTTCGCGTTTCGAGTCGGTAACGACCAGCCGCCATGCGCCGACGGCCATCGGCAGCAGCAGCAGCGAAAAGAAGTAATACCAGGCGATCGGCGAGACCAGCAGCATGAAGTTCATGCCGATGGCCATGTCCAGAATAATATCCATCCGGTTGGGCGCGGGCCGGCGATCCCGGCAGACGAACAGGATGGCCGTCAGCATCAGCAGGACCAGGCCGGCGAAGGCCATTGTGGCGATTTTGGACGACCAGTTTACCACGTTGACGGTAACGGCAGGTTCGCTTGACGCGCTTTTGTGGCGGTCGGTTACATCGACCGGCATGGTCAGCCGTTTGACCAGCGGATAGAGCGACTGGTTCTTGTGGCTGTAGCTTCGGCCGCCCCATTCCTCCGGCCGGCTGGCCGAGGCGCTGCCCAGATACGGCTCGACGATCCGGCCGTACCACACGAGCGTCTCGTTCCAGTTCCTCTCAAAGCCCCTGACAAAGCCCGGCACGACGAACGTCCAGATTGCCGCCCCGACGACCGCATAAACCATCAGCCGCCAGCGGAAGGACGCAAAAAGGGACGGCAATATCGCGGCGGGGTAGGCCTTGATCGCGATTGACAGGCCGATTGCAAGACCGCAGGCCGCGTCGCCGGCCCGGTTTGCCGCCCGTTGAAGAAGTGGCACGGGCATCTTGCCCGTGTGTTCCACGACCATCCCGGTCGTGGCATCTGTTATTTTTTCGGGCATTCCAGGGGCGGGACGCCCCTGGAACACACGGACGGGACGTCCGTGCCACGAAAGATCAGGCGTTCCCGACAAGCTGTTCGCCGCCCGCCAGGCGATGTATGTGCCAAGCATAATCAGGCCGAGCTGAATCAGATTCGTGTTGCCGCAGTGCATGTCGGCCCATGCGAAGGCCGCTATGCCGGCCACAGGCAGAATCATCGCGACCGGATTTTGCGGCAGGAACCGGCCGTGGATCATCTTCATCGCCAGCAGCACCGACAACACCGCCGCGCCGCCGCTGAGTGCGAACCAGCACAGGGCGTAGGCCCAGAAGGGCAGTTTGGCCAGCGGTGCGACATAGACCGCGAACGCCGGCGGAAGGCGGAAGAACTTCAGCGCGTCGTATTTATTGAAATCGTATCCTTCCTGGTCGGGAAACTTGCCGTAAGTGGTATCTTTTCCCTGAAGGACGAGTTGGCCCGCCTTATACCAGCGGTCATAGTCCTGTTTTTCGTTCTCATGCAGGACCATCCACATAGTCGCCGACAGGCGGACCAGCAGGACGACGGCTACGACGGCCGCGATCACGACATAGGGCCGGGCCTTGGCGAACGAGATTGCCCGCACCAGACGTGCAGGCCGTGCCGCTTGAAGCTGCTGGGGTTGCGGCTCGGCTTGTGATTCAGGCGGCGTCAGTGTCATTGGCGATAATCCACCGGATTGGCTCACGGCCGTCAGGTTTTTACGGAATCGAGCATGACCGCCGCGACAGGCCCGAAGATCAGGATCGGCAGCCATGCCGCCCAGACCGGCGGCAGGCCGATATACCGGCAGACGTAGATGAAGCAGTAGAAGCTCAGGACGATCAGCACGCAAAGCCCGGCGGAGGCCTTGATGTTCCGCTCGCGGGACAGAATGAACGGCAGCCCCAGCAGCAGCATGATGAGGTTGTTGATCGGGTCGGTCATGCGGATGTACCGCATTAGCACCACGGCGTCGGGATTCGCCAGCTTGCCCATCCTCAGCAGAGCGGTCAACTGCGGAGTGGACATGTAATCGAGCCATCTGCCGGATCGCCGGATTGCCATGTCATTGACGCCCAGGTCGGTCGGCACGAACAGCCGGCCGTTGGCCAGTTCCCACTTGCTGTCGTAAGCCCCAGCCTCGACCCATTTGGCCGAATCGGCCAGAAATATACCTATGATCCTCCCCTCGGGGCTGGTGAACTGGAACTCCACGTTGCCCTTGAGCGCGCCGGGCCTGGGTTCGCCGGGACCCGGCGGGGCGGTCCAGAACGAGTCGACCGCGATCGACAGGCCGCTGGAACCGTCCTCGATGATGGGCGGGAACTCCACGGTGAGGTTGGCCTTTGCCGACAGGTCGCCATTGACTTCTTTGCCGGCGGCCTTCAGGAATTCGTCGGGGCCGGCCCGGGTGAAGACGCCCGACGTGTCGGGCATGTTGGGCCAGCTTTTCGCCGATATCCTGGCGCCATACAGCATCCAGCCGCTCATGCGGTCATATCGGGACACGACGGCCTTTTTGCCCGATATCAAACCGGAATATTCAAGGTTTTTATCGCGAAGAACGATCCAGACGTTGTCCTTGTTGGGATCATTGGTCGGATTGAGCGTTTGTTCAGTCGGATCGCATTCCCCGGCGTACCAGAGCGAATCGGCGCTGTCGTTCATGAACAAGAGCTGGAATTTTTTGGTTCCGGGCACGTTGTCGGGGTCGCGGACCAGTTTGTCAACCAGGCGGGGGACAAGCAATTCCTGGTTGGCCACAATAATCGCGCACAGCCCCATCGAACAAAGGATGATCGGCCAGACCACCCGGTGCATGCTGACACCCGAGGCCAGCATGGCGGTAAGCTCGTTGGTATAGTTCATCCTGGCCAGACTGAATGCGGCCGCCGCCACGATTATCACTCCGCCAAGTTGTATGAGATAGACCAGCGTCTGGTGGCCGTAATACGACACGATGTCGCCCACCACGTTTTCCTGCTTGAGGAACTCATCCATGTTGACGAACAGATCGACGACTATCCGGAGGGAAATAAGCACGAGAAACACCATTCCCGCAGTGGTCAGAAAAGTCCGCAAGATGTATTTGTCGAGTATTTTCATTGCTCAAGCGGCTTTATTTTCTCGTCAACCGCCAGTATATGACCGAACAGCCCGTCAGCAGGACCAGGTTGCCGGCCCACATGCAAGCCAGGCCGGGCAGCAGCCCGTATTTGTCCTGCACCTTCAGGCTCGTGATCATCTGTTTGCCCATGATTATCATAATGATGACGATGGCCGCCGGAACCATGCAGGTGCAAAACGCCGTTATGACCTGCCCGCCCCGGAAGATCAGCCCCAGGGCCGCTCCGATGGCCACCATGAGGAAGCAGCTCAGCCCGTACGACAGGCGGCTGTTGATCTCCGCCAGGATGTCGTTGCGGATCTTGCGGACCTTCACATTCTTGAGTTCGGCTATCTGGACCAGGATGGCCGGACTGGATGTAACTTTTTCCGCCCTGGAATACAGATCGCCGACGTCGATCTTCTGCACCTCCTCGCGGACGTCGGCGGGAATCGGTATGTTTCCCCGCTGCCAGACGTCCAGCCGCTGGGGGGACGACTCGTCCTGCCTTGCGCCCTCAACGTTAATTCTGCCGGTCAGCGTTATGGTAACCAGCGACCTGTTTTCGATCTGCCCCCATGCGGCCTCGATCTCGCCGGCGTCCGCCTGGATGATTTCCGGCCGTTGCCCGGGACGTTCTATCGACACCTCGACCCGCTGCTGCCTGCCGTCGGGGAGACTGTCGGCCCACATCTGGAGCGCCCCGCGCATCGGCTGGACGGATACCTTCCCGGCCCGGATAACATAAGTTTCCTGGTTGTTGGAGAATTTTTCATATGGTTTGCCGTTTTCCATGGCCCTGGCGACCGAATTTGCAAGCAGGTTATATGATATTTTGCGGCGCAACCCTTCCAGTTCCCTCTGGATTTCCTTGTGCTGCTCGGGCTTGTCCAGCGTTTCCCAGAGCTTGTTCCAATGATAGAAGGCGACCTTGTCGCGGGCCTCGTTGGGTATCGGCTGCTCGAAGATGAAAACGCTCGCCTTGGGAACTATCCGATTGCTTGAAGTGTTGAAAGTAAAGAGGTTCTCGGAGTGCACCTTCACAAAGGTTTCCTCGCCGACCGGCACAAAGTCGAACTTGGCCTTCGACGCAATGCCCATGAAATGTTCAAATTCGAGATTGTTTTCCCTCTTCCTTTCCCGCAGCGTGGAGAAGGCCACTCCGATGGCGGTGCCCGTCTGGGGATCGAGCCGGTCGGCATGTATCGTGTGCTGGCCGTACTTGATGATATTTTGCTGGAGCAATTTGTGGTTGAATATCCCCTTGGCGTTGGCCTTCACCGCCGCCTGGCCGATATTCGAGATGATGTAGGGGGTTATAAAATTGCTTAAAGCCAGGGAAAAAACCGTAACAATCAATCCGAGCACCAGCGCCGGCCTGAGCACTGTCATGGTCGATATCCCGCTGGCCCTGCAGGCCATGAACTCGTTGTCCTGGCTGAACCGCCCGTAAATGATCGTCGTGGCGAACAGGGCCGCCACCGGCAGCGTCAGCGAGATCATCATGGGCACGGTGAAAATAAAGAGCTTTGTTATCTGCTCGCTGGAGAGCCCCTCCTTGCGCAGCGGCTCGATGATGGCGATGACGGTCATCACGAGCGTGAAAGCCACCAGCCCGAGGAGAGTGATCCTCAGCAGTTCGCGGTACAGGTAAAAATGCAGTGTTCGCGTCAAATCCGGATTCCTTGAAAGGCCTTTAAACCCGGTAATCTACCATTTTCCGGCCCCGGAGTCCACAAAACGGTCGCGAATAGGCCCGGAAATTTGCCGTGAAACACCCCTAGAAAGTCGGGTTGTTGCATGACCGGATTCCGCGACAAGGGGTAAAATCGGGTGCCATGCTCGCATCTGTTTGCGAGCATGTGCTTTTTTAGTCGTTTTTGAAGCACGGCCCGTCGGATATAATATTCGGACATGGTTGAAAGAAATGAAAAAAGAACATGGCCGCAAACAGATGCGGCCATGGCACCCAATCCAACCTTTTGGCTCGAATACTGACCATGCCACCGGCCTATAATCCTTCCGGCCCGCCGGGCCTCAACCGCGGCGACACAGAATTTGCAAGGTAATTTGAATTGGTGCGATTAACACTACAACGAAACTTCCTCTGGCATGATGCAGCATCGCAGCTTATACAACTTGACGCCAAGTCTGCGTAACCGCCTGAGTTTGGCTTTCACGTGGGACTGCCGTGCGCGCCGATTGCGGTTCTGCGTCTCGGTG
>JACRIL010000192.1 GCA_016235825.1 Planctomycetota bacterium | reverse complement strand
CATGGGCATCTTGCCCATGAGTATCACGGCCATCTTGGCCGTGGATTTTGCTGTTTTCTGGGCATTTCAGGGGCGAGACGCCCCTGATACTCATGGACGAGACGTCCATGCTACTGTAAAGAGACTTTTTCAACGGGCTGTTAAAGCAGACTTTCAAATTATATGCCGGATAGCGCCGGCCAAAGGCGGTCAATACCGGCGGAATGGAGACATGCAATGAAGACATTTTTCAGGGCATCCGTTGCGAAAGCCGGTCTGCCGGTTTTCCTTTCGGCGATTTTGGCGGCATGGTCCGGCGGACAAAGCTCACTTTCGGCTCAATCTGAAGGCCGGCCCGCGGCGGCCTTGGAACAGCTATTGAAGCCGCCGGATGTCCGCAAGGGGCTGTGCGTGCATGTCGGCTGCGGCGACGGAAAACTCACCGCCCAGATGTGCCAGGGCGGAAAATTCATCGTGCATGGAATAGACCCGGATTCAGCGAATATTCAGAAGGCCCGCCAGTATATTCAATCCAAAGGCATCTACGGCCCGGTGTCGGTGGAGTGCCGGCCCGCGGATCGCCTGCCGTACACGCATGACACGGTAAACGTCCTGATTGTGGACCGGCTGGATGAAATGCTCGGAAAAGGTTTCAACATCGCCGAGGCGATGCGCGTGCTGGCGCCGTACGGCGTGGCGTTTTTCGGAGGCGGGCTGGACGAGAACGCCCTGAAGGCCAAACTCACCGAGGCCGGCGTCAAGGATTTTTCAATCGTGCAGGCGGACGGGGCGTGGGCGAAGGTAACCAAGCCGTATCCGGCGGAGATGGACCAGTGGCAGCAGCATCGCCACGACGCCTCGCGTGCGGCGATCTCGAAGGACAAGCTGGTCGGACCGGTTACGGGGATTCGCTGGATTCAGGGGGAATTGTGGTCCAACCTCTTTCGACCGGTCAACAGCATCCTGTCGTCAAACGGCAGGAATTTTTACCTGAAGGCGCCGGAGCCGGGCGACGCGGGCAAAGTTTATCGGCTCGAGGCCCGCGACGCCTTTAACGGTCTGAAGCTGTGGGAACGGCCCGTACAGGCCATGACAAATAAGGTTCTTTCTGCTGTCGCCATTGCGGACAAAGTGTACGTAAATCTTGCCGCCAAATCCGACAGCCCGATTTCGCTGGCGGCACTCGACGCCGCCACGGGCGAGATCGTGAAAATATATGAGACTCAGGGCGAACTGACCCACTATAAAGGATGCCTGATCGTCCGGGAAAAGCCGGAGTTATGGACGGTTTGGGACCCCGTCAAAGGCGATAAACTCCGGACTTTTGCCGTAAAAAAGGCCCACGGCAACGCCCCGATCATTATTGCCGACGACCAGGTTTTTGTGACGGATGCGAATGCGGAGGCGTCCGAGAACACTGACGCCCCCAAATCCGCCGTCGTGTGCCTGGATTTCAGCACGGCAAAGGAAAAGTGGCGCACACCCAATCTTGGGGACGGAGAGCCGTTCTGGTGCAATCGGGGGATACTTTTAACCGAACCCGTCGCGAAAAGCTGGGGCGCCAAGGATATTCACGCGTTTTCGACCGTGGACGGCAAACATTTGTGGAAATATCCCTCGTGCAGCAAGAAGGGGAATTTCGTCAGCGCCTTCATAATGGGCGACGTCCTGTGGACCTACGACCAGTTGCCGATCACGGATGCGGGCAAGTACGGTTCGGACGATTCCGCCGCCGGCGAGAAATTCAAAAAGAATACCGGCTATATCGGGCTGGACCCGGCGACCGGCCAGAAGACGAAGTTTGATCTTGGCTGGTGTAAGGAATTCGGGCGCTGCGGCCCGGACTCGGCGACCGAGCGATACATCATGGGCATGAGCATGGCCGTGTACGATTTTTTAAAGATGGAATCTTACGGCTGTTATATCGCTCGGGGCGACTGCGGCATAAACAACACGTCCGCCAACGGCCTGACATATCAGTACGGCCACCAGTGCGCGTGCAGTTCCTACGTCTGCGGGGTCATGGGCCTGTCTTCCGACCCGCTTGCCTCGGCCGACGAGATGAAGGCCCGGGCGGGAGAGCCGCTGGAAAAGGGTCCGGCGTACGGCGCCGCCATCCAAAGCGAGCCGCCGTCCCCGACCGACTGGCCAACATATCGGCATGACGCGTTCCGCAGCGGGGCGACGGCGGCGACCGTGCCGGCGGAACTGAAGGTTCTATGGAAGGTCAAGGCCGGCAGCCGGGTCAGCAGCCCCGTGGCGGCGAGCGGAATGGTCTTCGTATCCGCCATCGACGAGCACAAGGTTCTGGCACTGGATGCCAAAACCGGCGATACCCGCTGGACCTTCACGGCCGGCGGACGAGTGGACACGCCGCCGACGTTCCATGCCGGCATGCTGCTGTTCGGCTCGCAGGATGGATACGTTTACTGCCTCAAGGCCGCAAGCGGCGAACTCGTCTGGCGGTTCCGCGCCGCGCCGGAAGACCGGCGGATCGTGGCGCGAGACCGTGTGGAGTCCGTCTGGCCGCTGAACGGCACGGTGCTCGTCGAGAACGGTGTGGCATACCTCGCCGCGGGACGCCACTGCGACGCCGACGGCGGCGTATTTTTTCACGCCCTTGAGCCGGCCACGGGCAAGATACTCTGGGAAAAGCGGATCGCCGGATTCCCCCCATACCGGACGGACCCGCATCAAAAGACGATTGCCTCCCGTCTTGTGAAGGATCCTCAAAAATACGATTCTCTTTCCGCATCCGACAAGGACCTTCTGACAGGATACGAAAAGTGCACTTATAACGACGTTCTCATAAGCGACGGCGGGACGATTTTTCTGGGCGCAATCTGCATAGACATCGGGACCCGCAAGGAGCTGCCGATTTCGCCCGCCGCGGCGCTTTACGGCGGGGGCGGGACATTCCTGTGCGACAACTCGCGGCCGGGTTACGGCGGCGACAGGAACCAATGGGCCTTCATCGGCGACACGTGGCGGAAAAACAAGGCCGTAAGCCTGACATCGGGCAACGGCCTGGCCATCGACGAACGGAAGATATATGGAATCCGGCAGGGGGACGAGAAAGGCAAGACTCTCGGCATGGTGTACGCCCTGACAAGGCAAGGCATCGCCGCTCCCCAGGGAGACACGCAGCCCTCCCAGCCGGCAGCCAAAGGATGGCAGAAAACCGACAAGGATAAACTCCGCATGAAGGCCATCCTGGTCGCGAACGACAAGGTCTTTGTGGCCTGCCAGCCGGACGGGATAAAGTTCGGATCGGGAAACGCCAAAGTGGGCGAAATCAGAATCTATTCCGCCCAGACCGGCGAGAAGCTGGGGCAGTTCGACTTGAGCGCCGAGCCGGCATTCGACGGGCTGGCCGCCACGGAAGGACGCCTGCTCGTCTCGATGCAGGACGGCGAAATCATTTGCCTGTCTGATTATGAATAAAAACTTCAAATTCATCGACTTGGGCAGACTCCGTGACGGCGATCTGGAACTGGTCCAGGACCTGACCATTCCATACATTACAACTCACTGGGCGGGTTGCATGGTCAGATTATGCAGACCATTTATCGCTCGCCGCTCGCCGGCTGCGTGCCGGCCGGCGGCGCACCCTTCGACTCGTCATAAGGCGTAACATTGAACGTCTTCTTGTCGATGATATATATCCCGCCCTCGATAATATTGGCTATCTGATAAATAACAATATCCGGCCTCACGTCGATAAGAATTTCACCGCTGAAAGATTTCATATTATTTTGGCGTTCATATTCCCTGACGGCCTTTGCAACGCGATCCTCCAACTGCTGCATTTTCAACCTCTCATCTTCGTCATATCGGCCATAAAAAGAATTATTGATGCTGTTGTATGGCGGTACAGGGCTGCGTTTTTTCAGCCCGACGACTTTCGCGGGTTTGACGGTCGTGTCCAGATAGAATGCGAAGACTTTGCCCTTCATATATGGCCAAGCAACTTTTTCGATAAAAATGTTGCTGGACGGATTTGGCCAGGAATTTATTACGACGTATCTCAATGAATTGTCAGCCCAGTTGTCTTTTTCGATCTCAAGAACCTTGAAGATGCAATAATGCCAATAATCGGTCCAGTTCAAAATATCGCTTGGGGTTTCCGCATATTTATCTGATGAAATGGTTGAGACGATAATAACCGTGTTGTAATTCTCAGTCATAAAACGGTCAAAAATAGTATAGCTGTGATTGGGCGTAACCGCATTAACCGGTCCGGGCGGAGCAGGCGGGGCGCAGTTGACGGCTGTTAAGATCAGCGGCAGAAAGAGCACGGCCAGACACGCTCTTTTCAAATCGGCCGGATGTTTTGGCGGTTCAGATGGGGAATTGTAAAACATTCGTCCGATCCTCCTGAAGGAAGGTCTATTTGGTGGCACCCTCAATCGCAGCAACGCGAAGCTTGGGGGTGCCACTGACCGGATACGGCTAATATTTTATTCTCTGCCTTGCCGGGGAGATATCGAGCAGGCCGCGATATTTTGCGACGGTGCGGCGTGCGACCTTCAGACCGTGCTTGACCAGTTCGGCGGCGAGCTGGTCGTCGTTGAGCGGGTTGTTCTTGTCCTCGGCGTCGACGATCTCCTTGAGCTTCACGCGGACAGCGTCCCAGGCCATGTCCTGCCCCTGGTCGGTGGTGGTTCCGCCGGTGAAGAACATCCGCAGCGGATAGATTCCCAGCGGCGTCTGGACGTACTTGCCGCTGACGGCCCGCGAGACGGTGGCCACGTGCACGCCGACCTTTTTGGCCACGTCGGCCATCGGCAGCGGCTTGAGGGCCTGCGGACCCAGGTCCAGAAAATTGCGCTGGACCGCGAAAACCTCCTCGGCCACCCGCCTGACGGTGGTCCTGCGCTGCTGAATGGCCTCGATCAGCCACTGCGCGGCCCGGACGTTCTTCTGGATGAACTGCCTGGTCTGCACGTCGGCCTTGCGTTCCTGGACCAGCTTGCGATAGGTCCGGGATATCCGCAGCTTGGGCATGTCGCCCTCCGGCACGTCGATGCGGACCTGGCCGGCGTCGTCCATGCTCAGGAATATGTCGGGCGAGATCACCGGCGCCGACCGCTGGCCGATCAGGTGGCCCGGCCGGGGGTTCAGGTGCGAAATATTGTCAATCGCCGTCTTGATCGCCTCGATGGACTTGCCGGTCTTTTTGACGATGTGCGGCAGGCGGTTGAGTTCGATGTCCTTCAGGAAGCTGCCGACCAGTTCCATCTCCAGGCTCACGTCCCTGCCGGCCTGCGACTCGACCTGAAGCTGGAGCGCCAGGCATTCCTTCAGGTCCCGCGCCCCGACGCCCTGCGGATCGAGCGTCTGCACCAGCGCAAGGGCCTGCCGCAATATTTCGACGCTCGCGGGCGGGTCGGCTCCGACGGCGAGGTCTTCCATGCTGACGCGGAGGTAGCCGTCGTCCCCGATATTCTCGATTATCAGCCGGCCGGCCGACTTGACCTCGTCGGGCGCTTCCACGAACGCCCACTGATCGAGCAGATATTCGCCCAGCGACACTGCTGGCGCCGGCGTGTTGGCCATCGCGTCCATCTTGCGGTCGCGCTCGCCCTCCTGCGACCGCCAGGGGGCCGGCGAAGGAGCCTCCTCGAGCGTCTCGGCCCCGAACTCGGCCTCGAAATCCGCCAGCCGCTCGAAGTCGCCGCTGTTGTCCGCCTCGCTGACGACCATGTCCTTTTCGCCGCGCTCGTCTTCACGCGGGGCGGTTTCCTCGGCGGTCTCTTCTTCCTGCGACGGCTCGCGAAGCTCCAGGACGGGATTGGCCTGCAGCTCGGCCTCGATCCGCTCCTGCAACGCCATCATAGGCAGTTGCAGGATCTCCATCGCCTGGATGATCCTGGGCGCCAGCCGCATCTGCTGGTCCATCCTGAGATGTTGGTTTACGTCGATTCTCATTACACTTTTATTCTACGCTGCCAAAACTTTTTGACAATCGAATCGGGGCAAATATACACAGAAATTTTCACTTGAAATGAGCTGTGGCAAGGTTTTTGCCCATCTGACGGCGATTTACGGGTTTTGTCCGGGTTCGCCGGCCTCGTCGGCAGGCAGCTCCGAGAACACCGCCTGCCGAACCACGCCGCGGACAAATTCCACCTCCTCCGGGTGGGACATTATCCACCGCTGGCCGTCGCGGTTGATCCGGTAGAAATGGGCCGACACGTTCGATGGATCGAGTAAGACGCCGAAGGGGTCATCCTCGCCCGGCCGGTCGGCTGTTTTCAGAATCCGCCGCAGCACCAGTTCGCCCAACTCCTTCCGGAAATGCGACGAATCCCAATACCAGTTCATCCATGTGCTTTTGTCGCCGTCCGGCGGGACAGGCTCGACGGTGTAGCCGGCGTAGCCCGTGAAATCCCACAGCCGACCCTGCCAGCCGGGGTCGCGCCGGGCCTGGTCGCCCATTATCCGCGTCAGCTCCAGTTTCCAAAGCCCGAACTGCTGCCACAGCCCGTTTGCGGCGATGCACTCCAGGTGCATAGCGTGGATCGGCAGGATCGCCACGTCCAGCCGGATCCCCTTTTCACGGCATGTCCGCAATATCCGCTCGAATGCCTCAAAGTGCCCGCGCCCCAGTTTGTATTGCGGATACATGCTGCCCGTGAAATATGTGATCGACCGCCGGAAGCCCGCCCGGAAGCCGCCCTTTACCATGCCCGGCACGCGGTCGTAAAAGCCCAATTCGTCGTACTCGCTGATCTTGCCCTTTCGCCAGCGGTCCAGAGTCTTGCACGAGTAAGTCGTAACGCCCAGCGACAGCAGGTTGTTCAGGTGATATTCCGGCAGGCTGACGGCGGGGTTGAAACGGCTCATCGCGTAGTCGTCGGCGTAGCCGAAGCGTTCGTTGAACATGTAGAAATCGACGCAGATGAGCAGTTGCGACGGCCTGCCGATCCGGACGGCGTAATCTACCATGTCGGCAATTTCGATTGCCGAGGCCCCGCGGATGGCGCAGTTGGCGACCCTCATGCCGCCCCAGGCGCCGCTCCGCGGATCGAGCGCGAACTCGGCCCGCGACGAACCGAAGATCACCGCATCAAACCGCCCGTGCCTCAATATCTCGGCCTTGGCGATCCGGCTCTCCGTCTTGTACTTGCACGCCTCCAGGCCGGCGATACGCAACACGCGATAAACGCCCAGCGGATCGACAAGTAGATTGAAGCCCGCTATCGCCAGCGCGAAGCAGGCCAGGAAAACCGTGAAATTCCTGAGATAAATTCTGAACGGCGACGTTCGCATCGTTTTACCGCGTATATCATTCCGCATAGAATCATAAATAATGACACGACGGGTGCCACGGTTTGCTCGCAAACCGTGTTCTTAATTCACATTCCGGCAACACAGCTTGTAAGCAAGCTGTGCCACCCGTTCGCCGTGTCAAAACCGTTTCATCCAAATCGGCCGATCATCCTTTCGCCAGGATCGTCTTTGCGGCAACCTCACCGCCGTTGATGAGGTGCAGGAGCGGCTGGGGCCTGTCTGCGCCCGGGACGAAGGCCGGCCGCTCGACCCACGGGGCCAGAGAAAGCACGTTGGTCATGTCCATCCAGTGCTGGAGCCGGGCGGGCTTGAGGTTCCACGTCATATGGAAGTGGTTGGCCGGGGCGTACTGTTTGTATTCGGCCATCGTCGCGTATTTGGGCACGACAAACGTGTGCGGCCAGGTGGCGGTGCTGGTCTTGCAGACCGCCTCGCAAAGGTTGCCGGGCAGATCGACCGTCGAGGCCTGGTCCCAGATCATGCTGAACAGGCCGTTCAGGGCGCTGTAGGTCAGCCGGGCGGCGATGCCGTCGATCCCGCCGGGCGTAACAAACGACACGCTGTTGCCGCCGCCGGGGAAGTAGCCTTGATCGGCCAGAGGCATCGAGACGCCCTTCATGCATTCGTCGGGCGATGAACCCGGCCTGCCCGCCCAGTCAAAACTGGCCGAGCCGCTGTTGTCGCCGTCAACGAAGCCGCGGACCGCCCACGTCTCGCGGCCGGTGTGCTTGACGGATAATCTTTTTGCAAGTGCGATAATCTCCCACGGTTCCCAGACCTTGCGAAAGTCCATGAACAGCGGCGGATTGCCGCCGGATAGCCACGTCATGAACAGCATGGTCAGCAGGCCCTGCACGTCGGCCTCGGTGGCATATGGCGTGGCCGGCTTGGCCCCGCGATGGTCGAACGTGGAATTGAAAAGACTTTCCATCGCGTCTGCCACCGGCAGCGGCAGGCCGCGGGGATCGCTGCCCCATTCCAACTGGCTCATGAACCCGCCGCCGACGGCGTTCAGGTCGACCATCAGGTCGCGGATTATCAGGTACATCGCAAGCGACTTGTTGAACCGCTCGCTGTCGGCCTGGTCGCGAAGTTCCAGCCGCTTGCCGAGGTGTTTGTCCACCCAGGCCCGCAATTGCCTGACCTCCGCCGGCCGGAACGCCCCCTTGGCCAGCATGTCGGCCAGCAGCTTCATGTCCAGGCGGGTGATTTCCATGCCGAAGGTCCGGCGGGTGGGAATCACGTGGGCCAGGGCGGTCTCCATCCCCATCGAGTCGTGGCCGAATATGACGACCCGCCTGCCCTTCAGGCCGACGACTGTCAGGGCCGCGTAGCACCAATCGACCAGCGCATCGGCCGTCGATTCGGTCATCTTCGGATCGGCCCCTGTGTCCGGCCAGGTGCCGACATTCAGGGCGGCCAGCCGGCCCGACTGGGCAAGCGCGCCCGTAACCGCGTGCGCATAGACCACGCCCGGCTTTGGCCCGCTGTTGCCGCAGGTGATGTTCACCGGCACGGCGGCGGGAAGCTGCGACAGAAGGCTGATGAGTGTAAGCTGCGGAAACGCCCACGTGTCCGGCACGAGCACGATTGCGTCGACGCCGGCCTGGCGGAACTGGCTCGCCACCATGTCCGCCTGCTTCTCGCCGTCGATCAGCACGTCCGACCAGACCACGGCCACGCCCTTGCCGTCGGGCATCTTCACGCGGGCGGCGATCTCGTCGGCCGCCATTCGCACGATGTTCACGCACCGCTTCCTGCTTTCGGCGTCAATCCGCGGATCGCTCGTCGCGCACACGCCGAACGTTACAACCTTGCCAGCCGCCTTCTGCGGCGCCGTCAAACGCTTCGCCTTGGCCATTGACTTGCTCCTTAAAGGATTGTTCGCCGAATAGATTAATAATGCAACGCGACAAAAGACATTTTGCCCATTTGAAGGCTGAAATCAACCTCCTTATTTCGCCCTTGCAGGGCTTTGCTTTTATATCTCGCCAATTCCCAGGGCGTTGCCCTGGGCTGTCATATTTTGCCCTTTCAGGGCGTAACAACAATCCTCAGGCTCTTCCTGTCCTTTGCTTGCCAATTTTACAAGTGTCGGCCAAATCGTTCAGCCCCAAAGGGGCGTAATATGAAAGCCTGGGGCAACGCCCCAGGAACCAGCCGCATCCCAACATTCAAGCCCTGAAGGGGCAAAATAAATCTTTTCGTTTTTCCGCCGAAACAGACCATCAAAGGAAATATTTATGCTTCGTAGCGTTGAAGTGTCAGTGGGCCTTTGCGGCCGTCATCGTTTCAAGATCGATCACATACATGCCCGCGTCTTCCTGCTCGTCGTGCGCCATGACGCTGACCTGTAGTTTTGTATCCGACAGCCATTTGATATAAGGTTTCTGCTCATGACTGACAGCTATATTCGACATGCCGGGTATCTTTCGGATAATCGTCTCGGCGTCGATTGTATCACTTTGCCATTTCGTTCCGTTGACGCGCAAAATGTGCACCGGCGACCTGTATGGCATGTGTCCACCAGCGCTGGTAACTTTGAAGGCGAAATACGTGCCGTTCGGCGACCAGGCGGCATCCATGACATAACTGCCGTTACCCCCATTGTCATTGACGATATAAGTCTGCCTGAATACCAATTGATTTTCGACATGGACAGTTATCGCACTTTCGCCGTACCAGGTCATGACCTCCGCGATGTTCCGGCCGCACTTGTAAGTTTTCATTGTCAGAGACGCCGCCTCCTGAGTTGACGGCTGACTTGCGGCCTGATTCGCCGGTTGGCTGGCGGCCGGGACCAGGGCCGCAGGCGGGGCGGTTTTGCATCCTGGAAATATGAATATCCAACCAGCCGCCAGGACGACGCAAAAACTCCGCTTTGTTTTCATCGCACGCATCCTCTCCAAATGGATTTCCCTGCAAAACGGCATCCCCGCGTTTACATGCGGGGCTTTAAAATAAAACAGATTCTGTTGAACAACTGCACCGATCCGCCTGTGTCGTGTAACAGGCCCCCGCTTCAGGGCTTGTCGATTTAGGCACTCTAACAAAACCTCTGAATCTTGCACCAGCAGATCAGAATGCAGCCGATGATGAGGAATGCTTGATGAATATCGTCCCGTTTTTCATAACGCACCCGCAGCCTGCGGCAGAAGAACAGCCAACTGTGCGT
>JACRIL010000198.1 GCA_016235825.1 Planctomycetota bacterium | reverse complement strand
CGTCCGGAAACATCTCCACGAACTCGCGATATGTTTGCGGATAATCCTGTCCAGCGACCAGCACCTGCGTAGTAGTTTTGTCGGTCGATGCTTCCACCACCATATATTAGGGCAGGGGGAGCTAACCGTCTACCCCCCTTATAAATATTCACGCCCCAAAGGCTATAACTTTGGCACGGGGCAATCACTTCGGCACGGGGCCCTGGTAGACGGGTATATCCTGGGCTTCCTTCTGGCGGCGCTGATGGACCTCGACATCCTTGGGCCTTGAGCGGATTTGGCCGTCGAGATCGATGTCCCTGTATATGACCTTGTCCGTCTTGGATGTAACATGGACAGTTTCGATATAATCGTCGAATTTAAGCTGGTAGATCGTCGGCAGGAGCTTTTTGTCGACCTTGACATTGAACCGGACCTGATTGTTGGCCTGGGCGATCAGGTCGTCGTCCGGCCGGATCTCGCCGGGACCCAGAAGTTTTACCTCCACGTCGCGGTCGCTGGCGTTGGTAACGACGAGTGAAAACTTCTTATCGCAGCCGGCCGAAAGGCCCAGCCACATCAGCATTCCAATCGCAAACAAATATCGGGGCATCCCGTTTCTCCCAGCCGCCGCGATCAGGCCCCCAAACACTCGCCGGCGGGTAAAAACAATTCATCCGCGCGGCGAAGCTGAGGCCTGCTGCCGCGCGGATGAATTTCCAATTGTCAATCTCAATGAAGAACGGTCCCGCTTGGCCCTGGCAGATCTTTGCCCGAGGAATCTCTGCCGACGTGAGCGCTGTCATCGTCGCTAAGCGGTCCTATGATCTCGAAAGGCCGGCCAGGATTGCTTGGCGGTATGTGCAGATAGAGTTTGTCCTTGGTCTTGTCGGTAATCTGGAACGACTTGGTCGGGCCGTCAGGCTGGCCGGCCGGCGTCCAGATGCGGCAGGTTACGTTGACCGGAAGGTCGTTGTTCTCGAACTTCACCCGCTGGTAGACCTTGTCTCCGCCCGGCGGCACCACCAGCGGCCCCAGCGGATTGAGGTCTTCCGGGGCCGCAGAATAAGTCATCACCACCTTCTGCTCGCTGTTTTGCAGATTGTCCCAGTAAATCGTAACTTCCTTGGTGCAGCCGATCGCCAGCGCCGGCAGAACCAGGCCAACCAATGCTAATCCTCTCAGCGTCGTCATGTGCAGCTCCTTTCGTTAAAATGCCCTTGTCATGATTGCTTCACGCGTTCACGGATTATCGCAATGTCCGCGGCCTTATGCAACAACTTACTTCCTGCCAGACATCCGGCAGGGCCGTGGGTTTGTGGCAGTTTGCCGCCGGCGAAGATTTTTCGGCAGGCCTTATCGCCAGCCTGTCGTGGGGCCGCCGCAAGGGCCGAATGTAACTGATGCAAACACAAGAAGTTGGCGGTTTCCCGGCGGGGCCGCGGACTCATTAGTGAACATGCGTACTTATATTAAAAATTTTTGGCATATTTGTCTCTGCCAGGGTCAATTTAGTGTTAGAATGGCCGGTCGAAAACTTAGAGAAAATTTTCGGCATTTGTCTGAAACCCTTTCAGCCTTCCTCGGCAATTATAAGGTATAGGCTGTAAACGGCATCAGTCTTTGAGGAGCATCAGCATGGGCGACATTCATACACGAATCGGGCGCATGTCAACTCCGGCAATCCTGATTTTTCTCGCGGCGGCGATCTGCATCCAGGTTTTTCCCGCCGCGGCAGAGGCCGAGACGTACTACGTCGCCAATTCCGGCGACGACATGAACGGAGGCACGAGTCCCTGGCAGGCCTTCCGCACGCTCAACAGGGCGGCCTTGGCGGTCCGCGACGGAGACGCCGTGCTGCTGAGGCGCGGAGACGTGTTCCGCGAATTCGCCGACTTTCGGGGCAAAACGCTGAGCCTGGGTTCTTTCGGCCCGGATCATCTGCCCATGCCGGTCATCGCCGGCAGCGTGGTTCTCAAAGACTGGCAGCCGTATTATCCCAAACCGTCCGTCCATGACGAACTGCTCGAAAAACTCAACGGGATATTCCTGCCGAATCAGTCGCCCCTGGTAACCTGCGGGCTGACCGTCCAGGCGGGCAGCGGGCCGATGAAAGGCTGGAAGGTCCACAAAACTTCCATCTACGTCGCCTCCGCCGGAGACCAGAAGGTCGAGAACCTCTTCGTGGACGGCAAGATGATGCTGATAGCCCGCTTTCCCAACGCCGGCGCCGGGCCGGCAAGCTGGCTGAGGCTCAAGGACGGGTCGAACAACAACACCATCGTGGACGACGGCGGCCTAGCCAGGCATCCGCGCAATGCGGCCGACTACTGGAAGGGCGCAAACGTCCGCTGGCGGCGATGGAGCTGGTACTTCGAGAACCATAATGTAACCGGTTACGAGGCATCCGGAAGGCTGAGCCTGGGCGGCAAGGTCTATATCGGCGACATAGCGCCCAGGCCCGGATGGGGATATTACATCGACGGCAAACTCGAGGAACTGGACGCCCCGGGCGAATGGTTTTTCGACCCCAATGAGAAAAAGGTCTACCTCTGGGCGCCAAATGGCGAAGATCCCAACAAGCTGCTCGTCGAGGCCGCCTGCATCGCAAACGGGCCGTCAATGAGCGGCAAGGTCGAGGGGATCGAATTCC
Source organism: Planctomycetota bacterium (assembly GCA_016235825.1). GTDB lineage: Bacteria > Planctomycetota > Phycisphaerae > SM23-33 > SM23-33 > JACRIL01. Next base: position 2,925 of record JACRIL010000198.1, on the reverse strand, counting down.
GCCACCAGACGGATACGGGCCTGACCGTCGGAAGATCGACCGTCGTAACCGGATGCAAGTTTGCGGGGATTGGCGATATCGGTTTAAGGGGCGGATGGGACGCCAGCGGCTCGAAGATCACCAACTGCACCTTCGAGGACATACTCAACAACTCGATTTCGTGGAATGAAAACAACGCCACGGCCTCTGGAACCGAAATCGCCCATAACACGCTCCTGCGATGCGGGATGGCGCCGGGCTACGGCGGCAGCGGGCCGTGGCATTCCTGCGGAATCGTCATCAGCAACGGCAAGGGCATAAAGATTCATCACAACTACTTCGAGGACGTCGGCTACGTCGGCATACTCCTGGGCAAAGAGGGAAATTTTGCCGAGTTCAACATCATCAAACACGCGATGGCCACCCTCAATGACGGCGGGGCCATCTACACCAACTGCGACCGCAGCACCATCCGCAACAACATAATCCTGGATTCCGAGGGCAACCTGGAGTCGTCCGGTCCGTGGGCAAACCTCGGCCAGGGCATCTGGCCGGAATTCCTCAACGACTTCAAGCTGTCCGTCATCGAGAACAACACGGTCGCCGGCAGCGGGTGCTTCGGCATATTCCTGCCGAACAACTACGACTGCACGATCAGCGGAAATGTCCTGTACAACAACGGCAAGGCGCAATTGGAACTTTCCGGCAAACGCGATTCCAACCACAAGATCGAACAGAATATATTCTACTGCTGCAACGACAAGCAGGCCGCGATACAGTTCAGGGAAAGCATCAATTACGGCTCGCTTAAAGGCAACTACGTCTGCAACCCGTTCACGGACAGCCCGATCGCGCAGGGAAGAAACGCCGGCAGGATGTCCATCAGGGAATGGCAGGGCAAATTTTCATGGGCTGACAAGGAGGCCAAAACCGACGTGGTCCGCAATCCCCAGGTGCCGGTCGGACTGGGCTACCTGTTCATCAACGACACGAGCGAATCGAAGGACGTGCCCCTGCCCAAGGCCCAGTGGGGCGATCTGGACGGAAAGCCGATGAAGGAAGCATCCATCAAGCTGGAGCCTTATTCGTCGAAGGTGCTGATCCTCGGCAGCGGCATATCCGGGCCGATGCCGAAATATTATATTTATTCAGAGATGATGAAGGCCGGGATGACGGCCCCAAAACCGGTGGCAGTGTCAAAGCCGCCCGCGACGAACCCCGGCGGCACGAGCGTCGCGGTCGCAAAACCGGAAGAAAAACCCAAGCCCCCGGTAACGACCGAAAAGCTCGCCACGATGGAAGACTGGGTCGCCAAGCTGAAGTTCCGGCTGGGGCTGTACCTCAAGAGCGGCCAGGCGCCCAAATTTCGCTGCCAGGCCGTCGATGCGAAGGTTACCGTCGAGGCAATGGACGGCAGCGGCCAGCTTACTCTGGTCGACCGCGACGGCAAGAAGATCTCGCTGGCGTGGGACAAATTGACGATTGACGATTACATCGGCCTGGCCCAGGACATGGCCGGCATGACTGACACCGCCCTCGATCACGCCCTGCTGGCCTACTTCTGCCACGCCGCAAAAAAGACCGACAAGGCCCAGGAACACCTCAAAAAGGCCGGCTCCTACGAAAAGGCCGTCAGAGACGCAACGGGGATGTAGGTTGTGAAAAAATGCCGATAGTTTTTCAACCGCAAAAAGACGGCATGGAAAGAGTGGCCCTCGTCGGCGAGGACGGCCGGGAACTCTCGTGGCTGATTTTATTGTGCCAGCGGATTCACATCGGCAGGGCGACGGTGCGGGCCGGAATCGTCGGCCATGTCTTCACGCCGGAAGAACACCGCAAGAAGGGCTACGGCCGCGTCGTCATGCTCGCCACGCTGGACGCCATGGCCCAAAGAGGCTACGAGATCGGATTCCTGTTCGGCATCCCGCATTACTACCTCAAGCACGGCTATTCTGTCGTGGAACACTACTACGCCACGGTCCTGGAACTCGGGCGATGCAAAGTGGAAGAAGTTTCCGGCCTGAAATCCGACCGGTATTGCCCGGCGGATCTGCCGGGCGTCATGCGGCTGTACGATTCCTACAGCCGCCGGCGAACCGGCGCATTCGTCCGCGACCGCGACTTGTGGTCGCTGGAATCCAGCCGGAAGGCCCTGGAACGATGCCTGTGCGTCAAAAATTCCGGCGGAAAGGTCGTCGGCTACGCCAAGTGGGACGGGAAGTTTTTCTACACGCGGCTTATAGGGCGCGACTGCATGGAAAGAATGCTGGTCGTGCCGGAAGCCGTCGGCGCCAACGCAAGGGCTGCCCAGGGTCTTCTGTTCGCCCTGGCCGGCGTCGCCCGGGCGGAAGGCAGGGATGGAATTCTCTTCCTGGGGCCGCCTGACAATGCCCTTTCCATCGCCATGTACAACCTTGGCGGGCAGAACCGCCGCGCGATCGTCCCGTCAGGAGGCGCGCAGGCGAAGATTGTAAATCTGATTCCGCTCCTGAAGAAACTCCGCGGAGATTTCTCGGCCCGCTGCGAAGGCTCCATCTTCCGGCGAGAGCCGATCAGTGTCCGCGTGGGGACCGACATGGGTCCCGTCGATTTATCTGCCATCGGGGGCAAGGTCCGGGTCGCTCCGGGCCGGGGCCGAAAATTCGACTGGAAAGTAACGGCCCAGGAATTGATCCGGTACATCTTCGGCTTTTGCCCTCCGCCCGAGTTGCCCGGCGCCAAAGGCCTTTTCCTGAAGACAATCTTCCCGCGGCAGATCGCCCACTCATGGGCGCCGGATGAAATGATTTAAATCCGTGATGCGGATTATTTCGGTTTTCCCGGCTGGCCCGCCACGTACAGAAGGACGTTTCGCATCAGGTCCATCGCCGAGTCCGGCTCATACCCGTCCACCGAACACGACGTGAAGCCCACCATCCCGCCGGTCATGTCCTCCTGGCTGACGAT
>JACRIL010000196.1 GCA_016235825.1 Planctomycetota bacterium | reverse complement strand
GGATTCGGTCAGTTCATTCAACGCCGGCTCCAGCGAGGCCAATTGTCTGGCATCCATGTTCAAATCTCCCAGAAATTATCGTCTGGAAGATTCCATCGGCCAAGACCTCATCCCACCTTGAGCAAAAATAGCGCTGTCGTAGTAGGTCTCCCGGCCGGTCAGCGTGTTGCCGTGCCAGATGTTGGGCTTGTCGATCCCGTGCAGCACCAGATTCGCCAGGGCAATCGGGTAGATCAGGTTCTCCTTTTCCCGACCCCAGAAAGTCCGCTGCTTGATCGTCTCCAACTGCTCGGCCGTGGCATCGTTGCCGAGCTTGCTCTTGATGTGCTCGAAGCTCTGCGCGCCGAAGCCGGCCGTGCCGCAGCCGGGATCGTACACGGTGTCGTCGATGCTCGGGTCGATGACCTGGACCATCGCCTTGATGACCTGGCGCGGCGTCGGGCCGGGTCTTGAGGGCCTTCAGGTGCGGTAGCAGCTCCATGTTGACGAAGTTGAAGAAGGCGTTCTGCGGCGCATCTTGAAGCTCGGCACGCTTGTTCGCCTGGCCTGCCGGCGGCGCAGCCCAGTCGCGCCAGCGGTACGGGGCCTCCAGCGACGGCCGGAACGGGATGCTGGTGGCGTAGTGCTCCTGCTCCTCGATCTGCTCACGTTCGTCCAGAATGCGGAGGAACAGAATCCACGTCAGTTCCGGCACATACTGCATTGCGCCGGCGCAGTTGCCCCGGCGCATGATGTCGCAGATGCTCTTGACGGCCTGGTCCACCGACTGCTGGGTCGCCAGCCGTCGACCGTTGCCATTTCCATTGCCGTTTCGTCGTCTAGCCATTTCAGATCGCTCCCGCGAACGCCATGCGGAGCAATGCCGCTGGCAAAGCTCTCACCGCCTGCGCTTGTTGCCCAAGTGCGGACTTCAGGCGTGCAAGCTCGTCGTATCGTCTGCAAATCGCCTGGCCCAGGCTGCTCTGGATTGACATATCTGGGGCAGGAACAGGCATCCGATGCATGGTGGAGGCGCTGATGTTCACCTGTCCAATAGCTCTGCCCATGTGCCTCTCGATGAACTGTCGCCCGCGACGCGAGTTGATGTACGCCGACACGAAGTGTGGGTCAGCCGCAGCACTCATCAGGCGGAACCGAATCAGGTACGAGGCGAACACAGCCTCCTTGTCCACGTCGTAAACCGCAGTCTTGCCGACGAGTTCCGCGCTGTTGGTCCGGTTGAACAGCAAGTCGCCCTGCCGAAGCAGGTACTTGGCCTTAACGACGTCCTCCAGGTCAACGCTGGAGACCTTCTCCCAGCGAATCTTCCCTTCGTGTATGTGGTACATGCCCAAGACCGGCACACCGATGCCTTCGCCATTGGATTTCTGCGACGTTCCGTACTGGCCGGAACCGTCGCACAGACTCAGCAGTGGCAGGCGGGGCCATGTCTCCGCCTCGGCGGTCTCGAACAGGGACCGCACGAATGCCTCATAGGCTGAGCCGGCGGCTTCGTCTGCGGCATGCGACGCTATCCGTGCCTTCTCCACTGCCGCCATCTGCTCGCGCAGGGCAGCCGCGATGCGCTGCTGCTGAGGCAGCGGCGGCAAAGGGAAGTCCAGTTTCAGCAGCTTGTCCGCCTTGACCGCGCTCTGTCCGACCCAGCGGTTGCAGAGGCTGGCAAACACACCTCTCTGCCACTGGTGATTTAGCCATGCTGCCAAAATGGATGGGAGCAGGACTTCCGGCTTCGTCCGCAACCGCGTGAAGTGGTTACTGTAGACCACGGGCTCGTCGTAGCCCTCGAACAAAGCGCTCTTTCCGACCAGTTCCGTGCTGTTGGTATTGTTGAAGAGCACGTCACCGGGCACCAGCCGGTACTGTACGACGGGAGCGGCGTCGGCAGGGACACGGAGAACATCATTCCAGACGAAGTTGCCCCGTGTGTCGACGTTGTTCATGCGGAGCTGAACGACACCTTGTGGATCGCGCCGACCGCACGCGAAGCCCGCCTGGGCTTCCTGAACCAGATCGCGCAGGCGAACGGTCCTCCATCCCGCCGGTAGCGGCTGTTCGTGCAACTTTTCGGCGAGTGTCTCCAGCGTTGTCATGCCGCGAACATCCTCACCTTCGTCTCGCGCAGAAGCTCACGCGGATTCCCGGCTGCCTGAAGCGCGGCCAAGCCGCCGGCGGTCTTGACCTCTGGGGTCTGGAATATCTGCGGGTTCTCCAGACCCTCGGTGCCGCCACGGTCGAACTGACTGGCGACGGCGCGGATCGTGGCGGCGGCCTGGACTGGTAGCGCGTTAATCCAGTCCTCGTGCTTGTAGGTGAAGGCCATTGTCCGGTCGTGGCGCGTGCGGGGGTTCATGCCCCAGCCGAGCTCGGCCAGCACGTCGTAAAGGTCATAGGCTTCCTTCTCGTCCACCATGCGGATGACGCTGGGCGAGTAGCCGGAGGTCACCAGGCCGTCAATCAACTCCTGGCGCGAAGGCGGGTCGATCCACCGGCTGCGGAAGTCATCCAAGGTGTGGACTTCCTGGACCAGCCGCGCCGCCAGCCGCGCCTTGTACTCCTCGATGGGCACCGGCATGGCCTTGCCATCCACGTCGGCGACGATGAACCGGCCCGCATCGGTGATGTGAACGTCAAAGCCATCGACACTGACAGTCGGTTCGGTCGGCGTCGGGGGCGGTTCCGGGCCGGGCTCGCCATGTTCGCGCAGTGGCTTGGAGACAAAGCCTTCCCCGAACAGCCTGGTCGCATCTGTGTAGTCGTACACGCGGAACATCAGCTTGTTGGTCGGCGGGTCGATGCGCGTGCCACGGCCGACCATCTGGTAGAAGCTGATAGGTGACTTCAGATACTTGAAGAACACGATGTTCCGCACGCATGGCACGTCTACGCCGGTCGTCAGCAGGTCTACCGTCGTGGCGATGAAGTGGCTGCGAGAGGAAGCCCGCAGGTCCGGGAGCTGGTCATTGCCGCTGCTGGCGGCGGTGCATTTGAAAGCGTAGTACTCCAGGCGCGGCTTGCCGTTGTCGGCGCACCACTTGGCGTAGAGGTTGTTCAGGCACACGGCCACATCGTCGGCATGGCGGTCGCGGGCGCAGAAGATGATGGTTTTCTGCTCGGGGCCGCCGGTTTCCAGGAGATAGCGGAAGAGGTCCTGGCACATGGCCAGCACGCGATCCGGGAGCAGAATCCTGTCCTCGAACTGGTAACGCTCGTACAGGTCGTCGATCTGCTCGGGCGTGAGCGGCTGGCCGGTGATGGCGTCCACGGGGTTGCGGGCGATGATCTCGGCCTTGGTGATGCCGGTGTCGTCGAGGTTGACGCGGCCCTTCTGGATTTCGCATGCGGCGAGGTAGCCGTCCTCGATGGCCTGGGCGATTTCGTACTCGTAGACCGGCTCGCCGAAGTAGACGATGTTGTTGGCCGTGATCTGGGCGTCCTGCTTGGCCTCGGCGGTCTCTTCCTTGCATTCAAGCTGTCGCGGCGTGGCGGTGAGGCCCACCTGCACGGCGTTGCGGTTGCGCGTCAGCACCTGCGACCACTTGCCCCAGGCCGAGCGATGGCACTCGTCGATGACGACGTGCGTGAAGTATTCTTCCGGGTAGAAGGTGGTCAAGAAGTTAGCGTCGCCGTTTTCGTTTTCCACGCCGAGGGTCTGGTAGGTTGCGATATGGATGCGGGCGTTCTTGGCGTTATTCGTGCCGTCGGGCCTGCGGAACACCTCCGCTGCGTCGGACCCGAAGACGTTCTGGAACGCCTTGAGGGCCTGGGTCCGCAGCTCGTCGCGGTCGCAGACGAACAAGGCGCGTTTCAACTGTCCGGCATCGGACAGGCGTTTGAGCAAGTTGACGGCGATAAAGGTCTTCCCGCAACCCGTGGCCATCGAGAGCAGGGCCCGCGGCGGCTCGCCCGTTGTGCCGCAACGGGCGATCTTCTCCATGACGGCACGGATGGCGGCGTCCTGATAGTAGCGCCGAGTGCCTTCGCCGCCGGAATACGGCTGGAGGAGTGGCCTGGCGGCTGGCGACTCCAGGTTGAAGCCCATGCCCTGTTCATATCGCGCACGCAAGTCGGCCGGGCTTGGGAAGTCCGTCATCGGACGCGGCGCGGAGGTCAGCCCCGAGAAGCAGTCGAACTCGACGAACTGGTGACCGTTGGAGGAGAAGACGAACCGAACGTTCAGCCGCTTGCAGGCCGCGTAGCCCTTCGCCTGGTCCAAGCCGTGGCCGGCTGGGAGGCTTTCCTTCTTGGCTTCGACAAGGGCCAAGGCGACAGGCTGCGTGTCGACGTTGACCTTCACCCGCAGGACGTAATCGATCTTGCCGCGCGAACGCCGCCGAGCCTTGCCGTTGATGATCTCGACCGTGCCCGCAGTCTCCTCGCGCCGAATTTGGTCCTCCGTCCAGCCACGTCTGTGCATGGCTGGGTCGATGAGCTTCGCTCTCGTATCGGCTTCGTTATAGGGCATTCGATCTTCTCACCGTTCTGCGGGCTGGTTGTTTAGCCAGGAATCGACAGCGTCATTATGGAACCACCAGTGCCGTCCGACCTTCTGGCCCAGCACCTTGCCGTCGCGGACGATTTGGCAGAGTCTCGGCATTGACGACCTCATGGCTTCTTCCGATACACGTTCAGCCCCACCTTTTCATCTCGGTCTGGGATGGAGACGTTGCCCTCAGAAGAGGCGATGATGATCGTCTTGCCGGAGGACGATGGCCCGAACTCCTTGGTCAGGTCCACCTTGATGGTTAGGATGTTGCCCTCAATCTTCATGTCCACATTCTTCATGCCGAGTCTCCTGTCGCGTTCGCTGATTATGCCGAGAATGCTCATCGTTCGCAATATGCCGCTGGACAAACACCGCGAAGATTACAGGCATCTCTTGCCTCTGAAAGCTTGTTTCCGTAGAATACCGCCGTTATGGACGACCGTTTCACGACCTTCTAATAAGGAGCAGTAAAAATGGCAAAGAGTGTCAAACAGGCGACGAAGAGTGAGCTTCTGTCAAACATCGCAACGGCCACTGAACTTTCCCGCAAGCAGGTGGCGTCGGTGTTCGATGCCCTTGCCGGCCAGATCAAGGCCGCCGTGGGCAAGAATGGTCCCGGCGTCTTTGCCTTGCCGGGCCTGCTGAAGGTCATGGTGATCCACAAACCTGCAACGCCTGCCCGCAAAGGGATCAATCCCTTTACAAAACAGGAGCAGATGTTCAAGGCCAAGCCCGCCCGCAAGGTCGTCAAGGTCCGGCCCCTCAAGGCTCTCAAGGACATGGTGAAGTAAGCGGAAGTACACGTACCATGGCCGCCAAAAACTGCCAGTTCGAGGAAACCTCCGCCCGGCTCTACATGGATTTCTTCGAGAAGTATCCTAACAACGACCTGCGGGATCGCGTCAGCCGGGCTTTCGCGTTGCTGCTGAAGCGGCAAACCGATTTCCCCGGCGATCCAAGCGGTTGGGCGGGCGGGATAGTCTACGCTGTCGGTAGCAATGGTTGCGGCGTATCGGGTGTGATGAACTCCGAGCTTGAGAAGGCATTCGGCACCACGATGGGCGCTATTCGCAAGCGGGCCAAGCAAATCAAAGAGGTGCTGGGGCTGGAAGTTCTGCTATCAATCAAAGTGCTCGCGCTCGTCCAGGAGTTCACGCTTCGTGACGAGGCGAACGCCATCTGCGCCTACGCCTTTCGCAACGGTCCCATTGAGGATATCCACGCCGACGGGCGGATTTCCGACGCGGAGATGAAGCAATTGATGATCAAGGCGTGCGAGAGTCTGGCCAAGCTATTAACTATGAAGCAGGAATCACCAGCCGAGTACGACCGCTTCATTCGGGACTACGGCCAGAAGTACTGCCAGCAATGGGAGCGGTAGAGGCCGCGATTAAAAACACTCGGCGGCAAGTGTCTGGGGGCTGACCGGGCAGAGGAATTCGGCCGGCTTGCAGCGGGTCTGTCTGCCCGCCTTCTTGGCGCGCATATATATAATGTATAGGGGGCGAAGCGTTCGCTGTCCATAAATATCTGCAACCGCATATTTGGCGGGATGTTGAGCTTGAATGCCGGATCACGCGACCGGCTCGCCTGAAGTTATAAGTCGCACTGTAAATAGATTCTTAACAGATATTTAAGAATAATTAATCCCCGTGGGCCTTGACAGACGCAAAATGGCCAGCGTAAAATGTAAGCTGTTGACCTGACCTTTATGGAGAAAGGCCTGCCCTCTGCTTCATGGATGGAGCCGTCTGTTGAAACATTTAGCAGCTAATTTGAGAAACGAGGCTCTGGGAACGCGATGTTTAAAGGGATTCCCAACGCAGGCCGTTTGCGACGTTTCAGCCAGGCATTGGCTGCTGCGCTGATTTTGGTGGCGATGGGCGGGATTGGCCAGGTGTTTGCTCAAGACGGCCCATTCGGCAAGCAGAAAAGCACTGCCAGTTCGACCGAAAATTCATCCGGCGATTCCGGCAAGACCCCTGAAAAAAAGCCCGGCAACAATAAGCCCGCCAAGGTCGATCTTGATCCCAAGGAATCGCCGGATGCACGACTGGCTAAAGCGTGGAAAGCATTTTTTGACGGCAAGGCATCCGAGGCTTTGCAGTTTGCGGAATCGCTCGTAAAGGCTCAACCGACCACACTGGCACTTGAGGCAAAGCATCTTTGCGCCCGATGCAACTGGGCGCTGGGGCAGGCAATAATCGATTCGGCAGTCGAAGACGATGCGAAGGCCGTCGCCGCGAGCAGGCAGCAGGCGGGAAAGTATTTAGCTGAGGCTCGAAAAATTTGGAAAGAACTCGCTTCCTCGACAGCCGCCGCCAATGTCAAGCGGCAGTCGATTGCCGCAGCGTTGGAATTGGCCGCAAAGGACAAGCTTGACGAGGCCTGCGATGAATTGAACAAGGTGCTTTCGGCGGAGATCGCGGATACTTGCACCTGTGAGGCGGGGATACTTTACGCGGAAATTCGTGTCCGCCAGGGCCAGATCAAAGATGCCCTTCGCGCCTGCAAATACGCGACCGACTTCGGCGGGCGACTGCCGGCGGGAAATGAAATAACCCTTGCGGCAGTCAGGCCATTTCTCGATGCCGCCGCCGCATTGGAGCGGAAATTAAAGACAGAACCGGCGGCTTTGGCCTTTGCTACCGCCGAACGACTTCGAATGCAGAAAAAGTTCACACAAGCAATTTCCGCCTACGAGAATATTTGTAAGGACTTCCCGGAGACGGATTTTGCGCCGCGCAGCCGTTTCAGTGCCGGCCTTTGCCACCTTGGCCTTGAAAAACCAGCAGACGCAATCGCCTACTGGAAGGCTTTTATAAAGGAAGAACCCTCTGGCCCGTGGCGAGGGCAGTCATATATCGGGATTACCGATACGAATTTGGAACAGATATTTGAGCCGGCCGAGGCGATGGCGACAGCTGATGAAGCGGGCAAATCGCTGGATTCCGCGCTAGCCGACAAGAAGTCGTCGCCAAGCTGGAGTCCGATCCGATTCGACATTCTTTTCCGCAGTGGGATGCTGGCCTACGCTCAAGACAAATTTGACGACGCATCGGAACGCCTGGCAACCGCTCAAAAGGCCGCGGATGTTCTGGACGACGAAGGCAAAGCGGGACTTGGCCGTCTAATCGAAGGGGCGAAAAACAAGAGTTGGGTCATCCCGCCGTCCGTCCGCAACGTCGCGGAACCACGGATTGATCTGCTGCTTGCCGTCGGTTCGATGTACAACATTGTTCACAAAACCCGCGATGGAGAACGATATTTTGATCTGGCACTGGCCGAACTTGCCAAAACTAGCGCCTCCAAGTCGAGCATGATAATTGCCGAACAGAAATCTTGTGCATATCGTGGCAAGGCTGTCAGCCAGCACCTTCGACGCGAATGGGAACCTGCTATTAAGGGTTACAACACCGCTCTGGAAACTTTCCCGAAGGCAACCTGGCATGATTATACTTTGCACATGGCCGGACTTACCGTTTTGCAGCAGGCCCAGGAGAAATTTTACAAGGCCGTCCAAGCCGCTACCCATCGCAAAATCACTCAGAACGCCGAAGAGCAGAAAAAAGACGCCGCCGCCCGCGATGAAGCCCTTAAAACACATAATAAGGAACGCCTGGCCAGCCTGCCTTACTACGAGCGGCTTATAAAAGACTTCCCGAAGTCCGAGTACGCCGATAGCGCCCATTATTGCGTTGGCATCTTCACTTATGAGGGTGGCAACCGTGAGCAAGGCTATAAACTGCTGGACGCCTTCGTAACAGCCTGCCCTGAAACCCCCTGCACAGGCGAGGCCCTGCTTGTGCTCAGCCGCCATGATCTTGAATATCTTGCCGACCGCGACAAGGCTAATACCCACCTCGACAAACTCAACACCTGGGCCGAGGCGACTCGCGCAAAGGGCATCAGCCCCGCCAAGTTCGCACCCGATCCCGTTGGTATGATGAGCTATAAAAAGCCCGAAAAAGATGGCACTGGAGTCTGGAAGACCTCCGCCGACAGCGAGCAGGATAATCGTCCATTGTACGACTTCCTGACCCTCCAGGACTGCCACGCCGCCGACTGGTACTTGAATGAACTACAGTCACACGTCGCCATGTTCAAGGGGTTCATCCTGTATTACGATGGCAAGTTAGAGGACGCCAGAAACGAATTCAATCGCCTCGCCGAAATCGACCCCGAAAAAGTCGCCCGCGGCGCTGCCTTCTACGCTGGTGCGTACCACAGTTTAATGCTGGCCTGCGACCAAAAATACATGCTGGCCACGCCCGAGGAAATGCAGAACTTCAAGGATCGCCAACGATTGGCCATCATGCTCGGCGATCTCTATTACGGCATCGGTCAAAATAATCGCTCCATCGCCATAACTCACCGTTTGCTGGACGGTGAATTCGGCAGATTGTCAGAACCATGCAGGCAATACGCTCAATTTCTGCTCGGCATGAACGTCGCCATGACCGACGGCCGTCGCGTCGCCCTAGAGGAAATGTTCAAGGTCTTCAAGGATCTCAAATCCCTTTCAGGTAAGAATGTAACTTACACAATGGACCGCGCCGCCTATTGCGCCGGCCATGCCGCTTTCCTGTGCTACGATAAAAAATCTGTTGAACTTGCAGGGCAAATATGGAAAGCCCTTGTCGACAGCGGCAGGAAAAATGAACAAACAATGAGAGCTCTAATAGGACTGGCTGCGATTGCAAACAAATGTGGTCGCGAAGATGAGGCCATCGGGATTCTGGAGAATTTTCCCGACGATGTTCCAAAAATGAAAGAATGCGCAGCAGCATTTTTGGATTCCATCAAAAGTTCAAAACAGTGGGCTGAGGAACAAGACGCCCAACAAAACAAGGCTAAAGATAAATAAGGAGATGGTTTACATGAAGATCAAACATTCTCTTCTGATCGTAATGGTGCTGGTTATTTTTGCCGCAGCTTTCAATTGGAACTTTTGCCTGTCGCAATCTTCGCCGCCCACAGGGACCACACCTGAATCTCGTACTGTCACTCCCAGGCCGGATAATGTCTTTCCTAATGGTAAGATGGATCGTCCAGCGGCTGGTTTTGACCATATAACGCCAATGGTCTTGCCGGCCAAAGATAAAGATGGAAAAGTATTGGATAATTTTGTGAGATTAGTTGTCTTGCTTGCACCGCCACGCGATATGGATTTCGTATCATTCTTTAAAGATATAGAACAATATAGCGACATTAATAGAACCGCATTAAATACTTCGCCGACAGTTGTGGAAACATATAAGAAACCTAATCTGCGCATAGACGTTACAATTGAAAAAGACGTATTTGCCAGAAAGGATATACAATTGGAAGGAAATCTCGAAGGCGGTAAAGGTCCGGGAATCGCAGGCGGAACGAACCCGCATTGGGCTATCCAGTTCAACCGTCTCAGGCTTTTCATCGACGGCAACAATAATGATGCATTTGACATTCCAGAGATGACAGATGAGGAAAACAATGTCAAGTTTAGCCCTTACTCCATAGGCAAGTTGATCCCGGTCAACAATAACGACAAAAACAGCAACGGCATCCCGGATTACAAAGAACCTGTTGCAGTCGGCGATCAGACAGGGCATCTCGTCCCAATGGTCATTAAATTGCCTCAGGATGTAAAACCCGAGAATGCGTATCTTGAGTTCAATTACAGCGAATCGACTCCTCCCGGTACTCCCGCTCCTGGAACACTCGCCAAAGGTTATTATCGAATATGGAAAGATGAAGTTACAAGTAGCGACAAAAGCATTAACGTTGATAACAATGGAAAGTTTATACCTTCCGGAGCAAAGGTGGAGTGGGTTAAACTGACCAAGAAAAATGACCCAAAGTTGCAAGAGGATACTTTCAAGACAGTCTTCATCGAAGCGGTTCGCGCCAAAGGCCTCGACGGTGGGACGACCCCCAAGAAGATAATCGTCTCACTGTATATCAAGGAAAATAACAAGGACATATTGTTCGGCAGCGATTTCGTCAAGATTATGCCCTTCCGGATAGATATCGATACTGATACCGATAACAATGGCACAATCGACGACGAGGAAGATATCGATAGCGTCAAAGACGCAAATGTCAAAGATGCCCTTGAGGAAAACTATGAGCATCTTGTCCCCGGCAAGGTTGTACGAGTCAACAAGTTCGGCGACGCTCCCGCCAACGCCAACGACCATCGCGACGACCTGGCAAAGGTCCGAATCCGCATGGTCCTGCCCGACGGCGTCAAACCGGAATCGATCACGACTGGCAGGATTACCTTTGAAATCAAGAAAATTGCCACAAACGACATCCTTACAATCTGGAAGTCAGAAGCAAAAGACGAAGTTCTCGAAATCAACAGAATCTTTGATCTGTCAATAGGCAAGGAGCGCAAGAGTTTTCTGAAGCTTTTGAATACGGATGATAGCAAAGATACATTCCTCTACGCCGACGGGCTGAAGTATGATTACAAGACAACCGCAAATAATTGCTGTAGTTTGGCCATACAATATGCAATGGCCAAAGGCAAAACCGAATTCATCCCTGCTTCTTCCGATGAAACAGCCTTCACGATTGTCAACACCATCTCCTATGCTCCGAAATACAGTAAAATATCCATTTGGTCGGCCACACCATGGGATCATGATTTATGGGCTTTTAATGGCAGTACTTTCCGAAGTGAACCCGGAATATGGGTAACAATTGACATATTGTCAAGATTCGGATGGACGAATATTCAGACTTCTACTTTAATCAGAGATAACAGTTTAGACCGTCCTGATGGTGACCCAAATCACAAAAATTTCGAAGGTACAAATATAAATTTGCCAGATCCCGCAGACAAAACAGGAAAAGCTTTGCAAAATTCAAGCGATCCAAACGATCCTAAACTACCATGCGGGGACTTGAAGTTAAATGCATTGAAGCAGTTGCCGTCGAATAGTGGATATATAATAATGTGCTCGCATGGTTCACAAGAAGGACATTTTTGCGCAGCATTTTTTGGCGGAGGTAATATTGGCGACAGACAGACAAGAATTGATAAAGCTAAGAAAAGTGCAAATGCGTGGATTAGAGCTGGCAAGGAGGAGCCTCCAAATCCTAATATTAAAGATCCTGCTAAGGACCCTACAGTATTAATATACGTGCGAGTGGAAACTTTTAAACCACTTGGTTATCCGGATCTTGCAATAGCAGCTGTGATGATAAAACCTAAGTGGTTTGAGAATAATTGGAAAAAAACACTTGATGAAAATAACGCGGTCGTATTCTGGCAGTGCTGCTTTGGGGCCGGAAATGTTTTGGCAAAAAAACCCGGTTACGAGAACAGCCTTGCAGCCAAGGCCGGAGGGCGAGTCCGCCTCGGATATCCCAATGTCTCTTGGGGTAGTCAGCATCAAGATGACTCTGAATGCATACTAAGCACGATGCTTAACTTTGCAAAAACTAAAGATAACATAATTCAACCTGTTGAAGAAACCGTAGTAAACCGGAGTGCTTACTATGAAATCCGAGGAATCGATTCACCCGAGTCGAAGGAATATCGAGTTATCGGAAAACTTATGCCTTATTGTACGTATACCAACCCTGACGTACCACATGTATATAAAGGTGTTCAATCAAAACTTGTAATGATTTGCCCTGATTTAGATACGAAGCATCCTTTAATTGCTGTTCCAAACATCAACGACCCCAAAGATCCGTTCCCTTCTAATTTTAATGAATATCCTTGTTATTGGACTACCTTGCATCCTATCATACAGTTGAATATTCCATCAACCGAAATCTTTGGAACGGCAGCTAATCCAGCCATGGCCGGAATGACCGCATGGAAACCGCCCGAACAACGCGCCGGGGCTGTGGTTTTTGACACGTATATGAATGCCTCCGTAAAGGCTGAAGATGCCTTGATCGCAGAACCTCCCCTATCATTGAAAATGGTCAAATGGCATGATGACAAACAGAATATGCCGAGATTCATGTTAAGTTTTATATATAAACCATCAACGGCTGAGATAAAATTTACGGCCGTCGGCGATAAATGCCGCTCTTATGGCATTGATGACCCAAAAGGCGGACGCGGGATGGTGGGCGAATTATCCAATCATGTAGACAAAAGTCCAGATCCAAATAATAAAAACAAAAAGATGTATGAGTCCGACAAAGAGTGGAAGGCGATGAAATAAGTTTTTCTGAAAACGACTCGGAGACAAAACATGAAAACGTATAAAACGACTTTCAGGGTTGTAGGGATCATATTTATTGGAATGGCGATATCCGCCTGGCTTGCAATAAATGGAAATAATCCAAGCAAAGCGGGAGAAGGCGTATCGACAACAGGAAAGTCGCCTTCGGAGACGATTATTGTCCCTGCCGCGACTACCGGCAGCGTGGCTTCCCAGCCGGCTTCTCAGCAGGGCAAATATCGCTATGTTGAGGAATTCGGGAAAATCATCGGCAAACTCGTGGATAGCGGCTTTGTCTTTATAGACGGCAAATACATAGAATCGCCTTATACTGTCAGCCGCATCGGGGCTGATATTTACATAAATGACATTCTGGCGATACGCGGTTTTTGGCCGCTTCCGCAATTCGATTCTTACAAGGATGTTGTTGGGATCCCCCCAGGCCTGACGGAGGATATGGATTATGGCGATATGATGGCTGTGATTGAGGACCATGACTCGCATAAAGTTGATTATTTGCTATCGCATCCCTCCAAAAAAACTTTTGCGGAAAGATACGTAGAATATTTGCGTCAAATGCCCTGCGTAGATCACGTTGAAGCTGCAGAAAATGAAGATAACCGCATACTTATAACTATGAAAAACGGCGAATATCATGATCTGACAATAACCACTGAATTAAACGATCCTAACTCCGTGGCGACCAAAGAGAAATCTCAAAGAAAATTTAATTTTGACAGAGATGGTATAGAAAATAATTTAAGAGGTGGTGTATGCGTGATTATTTTGAAGGGGTTAGAAATGTATAATTATGAAATGAAATCAGAAGATACTGCTAAAAAACTGCCTTTGATATTGGACATATTAAGTTCAGAACACAAGAAAAAAGAAAAATATGAATTACTAGTCCAGATGGGATATTTTGATGTTTATGGCTTAATAATGGGAACCATTGATCCCTTTGAAGAAATAATATTAGATCATTTGAATGGCCAGAACACCCAACTTACAAGGCGGTTGAAGGATCTGGCAGATCGTCTGAAAATAAAACCTTTAACTTACGATGATTTACTAAGCATAGATAAAATTCGCCAATCAGAAAAGTATAAAATATTGTATAACATGACAAAAGAGAGGGAGCAGCGCAAGGCAGCCTATAGGGCTAAAATGGCAACTCGCCCCACAACCGCTCCCGCAACGCCGACTGAGAAAAAATGACCAACCGTAAAGGTTTGCCGGTTATGCTGTTTTATGCCATTTACCTCCATCCCCTGGGCACATCGCACCCAGCCGATTGAGATATGCCGCGAACTCGCACGGCGAGCAGTGGCCGCCGCGGTAGAGCAGACAGCGGTGATTCTGGTAATTGTCGCAGGTTCGACAATGGGCCTCGATCCGCCGCTGGGCAAGAGATGGCGGGGCCTTGGCGACGGGAAGCAGTTTGAGCGCGTCCACAAACTCACCGGAAGTCTCCGACGTCAACCAAGGCAGGCCGGCGGGACAGTCGAAATATTTATCCGCTATCACGGGATCGGGCAACGGAAACATCCTAAGAATTGCCCGCCGCCAGGCTTGCCCGCCCTCGCGATCCCGGCAGGTCCGGCAGTGCACGCGGCTCGTGCAATGGATTGTCTCGAAAAATGTCATGCCTGGCTTATCGTTATGGTTGCCACCGAACCGCTTCGGGCACAGCAGTAGTTATCAATATTGGGAAGGGTAAACGATCCTGAAAGTTTACCATTGCTTATTTGCATCGCTCCAGGGGGCAACGTAAGCATACCCAAGCGATTACGCCCGCAAAGTTCGCCCTGATACTTGGCACAACCAAGCTCATAATTTGATTTAGGCGGATCTCGCCACTGTCCAAAACCTGACCATTGCGAACCGTTCTGGTAAGTCATCATCGCCATCCAGCAGGGGCCCTGATTAATATCGCCCTCAAAATACTGAACAAATAGCATGTTGGAATAATAGCTTATCTGCCCCACATCCCACGCCCAAAAGCAGGATTTGCAATAACTACCATCGCCATAATAGAAACCCCTGGAAGGGCCGACGAAGATTTTGTTGCACCAGAACGCCCAGTCGGGATCGATGGGGGCAACGCTCACGACCGCAACCGGATTATTGATCGGCGGATATATCCAGTCGCTGCAAGGGTTACTCTCGCCGCAGATGGCCAGCTCGCCCGAGGGCGTCCTTATTAATTGGCCGTCTATGGCTCGCAATATATCCATGTCGAAAACTTTCTCACGGGCATTGCCGGGGTTTCTGGAACTGGGGTTCCTTGTTTATCCAGACGAGCGTCTGAAAGTCGTCATCCTCCGGCACTGGAAGGCCTCCTTCGCCCATGCGGACGAGCGCCCAAGCCGTCCCTGAATCCTTCCAGAGAATTCTCGCCGAACCGATCAGGCAGCTTTTCAGGGTCGAAGGATCGCCGGATTTCACATCCGCGAATTTGTCGGTCTGCTTGTCAACTTCAAGGCGCACGATTGACATGCCATCGATGCATGCCCTGCCCATCTGGCCTGCGGTGATAGGTTCCAGCAGTATAACGAATTTACCCGCATGATTTTCAGAAGTCGGCGACACCCCGCAGAGGGCCGGCTGATTTATAAAGGCATTTTCATCGTCGGCAGGCGAAAACACCGGCCCGGATATGCCCAGGACGTCGAACCTGCCGCGATCAGCCCCGCTGTCGTTACGGACCAGGATTATGGTGTTCTGCTGCAAAGCAGGCCGGGCTGTCTGCGATTGGTCGAACTTTTGGTTCTGATAGTTCTTCGCGGCGTCCACAAAAGTGTTGTAAGCCGACGCCGGGATTTTCAGGGACTGGCCTGGCGATACCTTTGCAAAGGGATCGGACATGGTCAAACGCTCCCCAGGAGGCCCAGATTGGCCTCTTCGGCCACTCTTTCGACGTAGGCGGCTACGGGTTTTTTAACGATTGTTTTTGCATTGGTGTCCTCTGAGTCCGCGTACCTGACCCAAAGATAATGCCAACCCTTTTTCGATATGCCTGTGATGCCGCCTATCGTGATGCCGGTCCGATTGGGGCTTGCCGCGAACTTATAGGTAACCTCCACGAAGTCCGATGCGCTGGATTCGTCCCCGCTTGCTCCCAGAAAAAGGCATTCCCCGGCCGCAAAGCTGTATGTGTCGCCGCGAATGGTGATGGCGAACGGGGCGTTATTGACCGTGTTCGTCAGGGAATGCAGGACCCCGACGTATGCGGCCGACCACTGGTCTATGGGTATCCGCCTGCGAACCGAGAAGTTGAAGACCGCGACGGGGATATCGACGCCCTCGACGCTGTCTTGCGTCACACCGATCGCGCCGCCGAAGTCGGGGGCTGTTTTCCCGGACGGGGCGTACCTGGCGATGGTCTGGAGCGACTGGGTTATATGCTGCGTGCCGCCCGTGGTGTCGAAGCTGAAGCTGCTCTCGCCCAGTTCCGGCGGCGGTTTTACGCCATACTTGGCCGTTATGTTCCAGCAGCCGGTGTCCGTTATGGTATCGACCCATTCGGGTTCGGCGTCGATGGACTGGCGGACCAGGCCTTTGTAGCTTGCCGGCGTATGGGCGGTCGCATAGGCCTCGGCAGTTAGATCATCAGAAGTCCCCTCCAGGGTATACAAAAGCGTCTCCTCGGCGCTCTCGCCGGTCTTGAAGCCGCGGCTGTTATTTTTTTCCCTCAGTGTAATCGGCATGAATCCTTCTCACTCAAACGTCAGGCCATCCTTGGCCTTGTCCAGGAGTTTGCGGGTATTTTTGGCTGTCTCCTCGGATGCGTTTGCGATGCGGTCCGTAGCTCCTCCAGCGCCCAGGCCTCGGGCCTCCAAGGCATTGAATGTGCCCTTGACGCCAATGGTTTTCTTGCTGGTCAGTTCCATCAGATCGCCTAGGCCCCCGAGCTGCTTTCGGGCCTTGTCGATAATGTCTTCCGGGCCTTCCATCTTCATTGGGCCGGCAGATGTCTCTTTCGCCTTACGCTTGGTCCCGGCCTCTTTGATCGCGTCCTGCCATTCCTTTTTGGCCTGATCCAGTTCCTTCTGGTTCTGCTCCTTCCTGGCCGCGAAGTCCTTGTCGAGCGCGATTTTGGCCTTTTCCGCCTCCGTGATTGCAGCCTTCATCTGAGCGTCATATGCCTGCTTTGAAGCCGCGCGCTGGGCCGTCCGTTCCTCTTCGCGCCTGTTGATCTCCGTCAGCATCTCAGCTTCGAGCTTTTTATTGGCCTCCTGATAATTCTTTTCAATCACGGCGTTGGCCGCACTGGCGTCAAAATTCTCGTCGAAAATTCCCTTTAACCAGTTCCAGGTCTGCTGGAGCGATTTGGCCGTCCAGTTCCATCCGGCCTGCACCGCCGTGCATAACATCGTCCATATCTCGGACATGCCGGCCGTCAGCTCTATCCAGCCGACTTCCATGCCGTGCCAGATGGTCCCCACGGCCATTCCCAGGCCGTAGAAGGCCTCGATAGCGCGTTTTTCCACCCATTGCAGCCCTTCATTCCAGATCGAGCTGATCCAGTTGACGCCCTTTTGCCATTCCATCTTGAGAGTCAGCCACAGGATTTTGGCGGCAAGGCCGATGTCGCCGGCAGCCAAGGCGTCGGCGATCCCTTGGTATGCCTGCATGGCGTCGTCTTTCAGTTCCCCGAAACGTTCGCCCAGCCAGCCGAGCGCCTTCCCGCTGGCACCGGTGGCGTAGATGATGTATCTGCCGAGTGCGACCATGGCCGTAATGACCATGCCGATAGGCGAGAGCATCCAGGCAAGGATAGCGCCCAGCATGCCCAGCACGCTTCCGACACCGGTCAGGATCGTTGCCAGCACCCCGAAAATCGCACCAAGCCCGGATATGGCATAGCCGAGCCCGATCAAAGCAACGCCTCCGGCGGCTATGGCAGCGGCAACCTTCATAATGGTCAGTACAAGGTCTTTGTTCTGCCTCAGCCATTGCGTGGCACTGACCACCACACCAGTGATCCACTTTGCCAGGTCTTTCAGGGAGGGCGCCAATGCGGAGCCGACGACGAACACACCTTGTTTTAGCACTTTCCACAAAGTTTCAAGGGCGCGACTGAATGAGTGTGCCGCCTGGGCATCTTCGGTTGAGATGGTCAACCCAAGCGCGGCGGCCTGTTTGCACAGGGCGTCGATCCCATCCGCACCCGACACCATCAACGGCAGCAGCGACGTGCCGCTCTTGCCGAAAATCTCCATCGCCATGGCAGCTCGAATGGTCGGATCGGCGATTTGCGATATGCGGTCCGCGATTTTCTTAAACTGCTCATCGGGCGATAGATCGGCCAAGTCTTTTATGGTCAAACCCAGCATGCCAAGCGATTCCTGGGCGGATGAAGAACCCGATGCGGCCTGGAAGATGGTCTTCTGCATCTTGCGGATGCCGGTCTCAAGGGCGGCCATCTCCACGCCGCACTGCTGGCCCGCATAGGAAAGCAGCGACAACGCCTCGACCGATATCCCGGTCCGCTGGCTCATTTGGACCAGTTCGTCGCCGACGGAGGCGAACGATTTTGCCGAAAGCGCCAGCGGAGCGACTACGATAGCGCCCAGCTTGGCCAACTTCGTGCCGATATCGCGGACAGACGCACCCCAGGCCTTGAGCTTGGCCGATGCGCGGCGCAGGGCGGCAACGAGCTTGCTGTCGTCGGCAAACAGCTCGACGAACGCCTTGCCCGCCCTTATGGCACCAGTACCGGCCATTTTTCACCCATGTCTTTTCAGGTCGAGCAGCATCTGGCTTGACCGAAACCCATGCTCAAAGTAATCTGTATTCACCAATCCAATCGCACGGTTCACAACTCCCTTGCGAAATGGAATGTTCGGCCCGTCTCCCTCCACGGGCCGATTTTTTGCGCACTTCTCAGGTATTTTCAGGCAATAGCCGCCTTTACCGCCGCCTGTGTGGACGGGGCCTGCGCCTCTTTCTGGGCGGCGGTAAAAAGTTCCAGTACGCGAGCCTTGGAGATCACATCGGCCGGCACATCGGCGGGTTTGGGTTCGGCAGCCAGCTTCTCCTTGAAAATCTCGCCGCCGTTGATTATCTCCTGCGTCTGTGCCTGTGCCTGCTGGACCTGCGAATGCTTCACCAGCCAGGCGACGACAGTCCCGATCACGGGGAATATTGACGAAATCCACGTCAATATCGTGGTGGCAATCGGCCTCGTGGCCGGTATGAACCACAACACCCCGAGTGCTATCGCTGCCACAATCGCGCCAAGAGCCAGCATCCAGAACACCGACTTGAGCCAGTCCCACGCTCGCTCAAACAGGCCATATCCTTCCATCTTCGTGCCCCAGACGTCGAACTCGTCGCTGGAAATCCTCTGGGCCTGGCGCATGGCCGCGACCTGGTTGGGCGAGAGGCCGAAGAATGAAAAGCCCCGAAACCCGCTGTAATCGGATTCAGTCAGCGCCGTTGACGTGCCTTCGTCGTGCTTGTTTGACCCGATCTTTCCCACGGAGAACTTCACGCGGCTGGCCGGTTGCGTGCAGGCCTTGACGCCGAGTGTATCCTTCGTGGCATTGATTTCGGTTATACCCACCCCCGAAACCTCAAAATCATCGAGCAATGTCTTTTCAGTCTTGGGCTTTTCCAGCGTCACCTGGGTCTTGTCCATCGTCGTAGCCGCCGAACATCCGCCAAGCGCCAGGACCACGCCGGCGATCAGGCACAGCAGCGCCATCACTATCCATAGTTTCATGATTCGACTCCCTTCTTGGCCCGCCCGGGGCCGTCAATAAAGACCTTCCGCAAAATGTCGATGCCTTCGTTTTTCACCATGAGCGACCTTTTTTGCCGCTCGTGCGGGTCAAAATCCTCGGGTCTAAAAGCCCGGCACTTCTTCGGATCGCGGTTCACATTGGCCAGCATTGCCAGCAGCGAACTGGTGTGCGCCCAGCGATCCCGCGACCTTGCCTCAGCCATCCAAAAAAGCTCCCGAAGCGTCAGCGGACCGGGATCGACGCCGACGAGTCCGGCAAGCTCCCAGATGAGTTTCCAGGAGTTTTCGCCACTGACGGCACTGCGTCGGGATTCATCTCGTCCAGTGCGTCCTGCATCCTTTTTTCCAGCTCCGGGCTGTCCAGGCGGTTTCCGGCAGTCGCCAGGGCCATCGACTCCAGCTTCCGCAGCTTGCCCAGGGCCTTGCGGAGCAGCGTCCTGCGACCCAAAGGGAAAAAATCGCACAGCTCCTCCAGCAGCGCCGTCGTCGCCAGTTCAATCGAGTCGCCCGCCATAGCCCTGCCAAAATCCTCGTCGGATACCTTCTGTGCATCCGCCTGTGGCTTGCACACTGCGTAGATCACGTCGCACAGCAGCACAGGATCGCCGATCAGTTGTTCGAGAAGTTTTCCATCGACGGCCTCAAGCAGGTTCACGCCCAGCAGCGTCTTTACCCGCTTGACCGCATCGACGTTGACAGTGACCGTCCATGTGCGGCCCGCATTGTCAGAAAAAGTTTTCATGTTTTTCTCCCTTTATGGCGCAATCTCTTTCCACTGGGGCGCGTTGGCGCTATAGGTCGGCTTGGCAGTTACCTTGACGCTGATCGCCTCCTCCAGGGCTTCATCCCGGCTGAAGTTGGTTATCATACAGTCGGCCCACAGACCCTGGCTGCCGGCCTGTGCCACGGGCCCGTCCATCACGGCTATGCCGATGATCAAGTTGCCGAAATAGGCGTCCTTGACGGCCGCAAACCCCTCGTCCTCGGTATCCCATATCATCTCAAACTCGATGGATCCTTCCTTCAGCGTCGCGGCCGTGGCCTTCCAGCCGTGGTTGGCCCGCGTGGTAACGTCAGCCTCGCCGGTCTGGAGGTTGAGCGTCACGTTTTTCACATTGGATAGTTCCGCCCATACTGGCGTCCCGCCGATCCCGGCATCGCAAAAGTACAGCTTTGCTTCCATGCCCAGTTTTATGCTCATTTTTTGTTCTCCTATCTGATGCTGTTCTGCCAAAGTTCGGGAAGTTTCTTCTTCTCTTCCTCGAAGGCGGGGCCCATGAAGGCCCTGGCCCTGTAGGTTGCTATCACAGTTTTGCCTTTGCGATTCTTTCGCCTGGCGCGTCCGCCGTATTCCAGCAGCGGCGGTGCTTCCGCTTCACTCCGCAGCGGCGTCGGGCCGATGACCACGGATTTGCGGCTGGTGTCATACCCGAAATAGATAAGCCTTTTCAGCAGCCCCGTGTGGCTGCTGGGCGGCTGGCCAGGCTGCGATACGGCCTTACGCTTGCGGATGCTGCTACGGGCCACAGTCCGCACGAACGCCCCGAACTTCGACAGGACTTTTCGAACTCCCGCGTCAACGGCCTTCAAAACCTTCTGGCGGTCGAAGAACATCGATTTGTCGATTTTGATACCGATCATGCTGTTTCCCTGAAAACCCTGAACGTCAGAGTCAGCACGCTGGTGAACTGGCCCAGCTGGCTCAGGTGTTCCACGACGTACAGGTGCGAATATTCCGTCTTCACCCAAGCGGCATCCGGATATGCCGACAGCCGCCTCTGCCGGAAGAAGCCCGCGATCTCCTCCACAAGCACAATCAGGGAGTCGATCTCGGCCTTTTCGGCACCGTTGTTTATGGTCAGCTTTTTCTGGATGCCGACATCGACGCTGTATTCGTACTGGCAGACCTTTCGGCCAGCGGGTTGTTCGGACACGACCTTGGGCACCACGGTCACATGCAGATCCTTCAGTTCGGCAAGATCGAACCGCGGCAGCCATTCACGGACGGCGGTAAATGCCTGGCTGAACGCACCGGCATTCAGTTCGCTGACCACCGCTTCGGCTATGTCTACAGTGACGGAATTCATTCCGGCTGCTCCCTGGCCGCGATGCACGGCCGCGAGATGATCTTGTCGTGCAGCGAGCGGGTAAGCTTCAGCAGGTCGCCGGTCATGCAGGTCAGGTCGCGGATCGCCTCGGTATTGGCCGCGATTATGTGGTTGTTCATGTGAAGCAGTTCCAGCAGCTTTCTGATAAGCCAAACCACAATTCCCAATAGAACGGCAGAAAAACCCAGAAAACCGTACTGCACGACCGGCTGCGTTATGATGTTGTCCATGATTTTCATCCTTGCTGGTCAACCAGCTTGGTATGAATCCTGAAAGTTTTTCGATACGGGTCCGAAAACCGCCAGCATTCTTCCTTGCCAGGGGCCATTACTTCGTAGACCAGCACCTTGGCTCCGACTGCTTCCCTGAAAAAGTCGCCGGGGCGGGGTTCGACCTGCACGCCGTTCAGAACCAGCGCCTGGACCGATACCAGACAATCCCGGCTCTCGAACCGCTCGATCGCGCCGTAGCCGCTGTCGATCTCGAAGACGGTCTTACCGACAGTGGCGGCGACCTCAACGGAATCGCCGCCCCGGCAATACAGGACCGGACGCGAGAGGTTTTTTGACCTCATCGCGTCCAGCCAGTCGGTTGCCTGTTCGAGCATGTCGGCCACGCACCGCTCCTTATTGGTCCAACCTGATCCGGACCGTCGGGTCGTTGTCGCCAGCGGCCTTGACGCATTTTCCGATCAGCTTGTTGCCGCCGGCCGTGGTGGCGGCCCTGCCGTTGCCGTCGTCCCAGTAGCAGGTGGCCCCCGGCGCGATTGCCTTGCCGGCCCCGGTTGCCTTCGGGAAGTCGAAGACACCCTCGACCGCCAGGCTGCCCAGCGTATTGGCCGCTATTGGCGTCTTGGCCACGGCCACCAGGTCGCCCTGGAGGACCACCATGCCGGCCGGGACGTCAACAGTCGGCGTGTAGTCGATCACTTCTCCGTCATGCACAAAGGTTGCAGTTGCCATTTTTCAAAAGCTCCTTTCAGTTGTGATAAATGCTGAACTTGCGATTTCAGAACTCGGGTTTACAACCCGCGCTCATACTTCCCCTTTCAGCTTGGTTCCACCCCGCGGGTCCTGGAGGTTGACGCCGAAGTCATGAAATCCGCGCATCTGTATTCCCAAAACTCCAAAATCCGCGCTGGCCGACTCGATGGTCGGCGACTCGTTGCCGTTGAGGAACGCCACCTCGATGGTCGGCAGGTCGGTCGGCTCTGCCAGCAGGTACCATGCCTTGGCGGAATTGCCTGTGTACTTGGCGTTGGCCAGGTAGCGGCTGACCTCGGTGCGGAACTTTCCGACGTGCGGGTTGGCAATCGGATATTTCGTGTTGCCGGTGGTATCCCGAATCTCCAGGCTCTTGTAGAGCTGCGTGCCGATCGCGCTGAGGGCCGTGGGCACAAGCATGATCGTCGGCATCACGCCTATGGGCTTTCCATCGGTATCAACCTGGTCCATGAACAGCTGTTCGGCCTTGGTCAAGCCGTCGATGGACAGGACCGTGTCCGCACCGGCGAGATAATTCTTGTTGCCCGCGGTGAAGAACGCGGCGTTGTTCATGAAGATCGTCCAGAAGACGTCGTTGATCTTCAGGCCGCTGCCCCGTCCCAGCTTGCGCGGCACTGTGGTAATAGCGCCCAGGTCGTCATTGATGATGTCCCGGCGGTCGATGGCCAGCATCAGCCCGTAGGTGTCGGCCTTGTTGGTGTAGCTCTCGTTGCCCAGCGTGCCGTGTTTGAGCTCGCCGCCCGGGGCCACAGCCTCATACTGGTCCTTGCCGATCAGGCGATAGCTGGTAACCGTCTTGAAATCACTGACGTTGCGTATGGCGCAGATATTCCGCCAGGTCCGCTCGACGCTGAAGAACCCATCGAGCAGGAATTTATTGGAGACATTCGAGAGTATGCCGCCGATGTCGATGGTCGATATGCCGGCCTGGACGTCATGGGCGAACGCGAAACGCAGGACCTCACGCGTATCCCTGAAACTCTTTCCCGAGTAGCCATTGGCCCAGGCGGCTTCGAGCAGAAGTTCCTGAAGGCCCAGCCCGCCCTTAAACTTTTTGGCGGCGAGATCGAGGGTTTTCTCGTCGTAAAACTTTTCCGCGTCGGCGTGGCGGCCTGTAAGCATGCATGCCGCTTCCAGCACGTTCTGGCCGACGTAGTTGTCCGGGATCTGCGAGGACGGTGGTTTAGGCCGACCAGCGCGTTCGACCTCAAGCTCGGCCTTCAGCGTGCTCCAGCCCCCGCCGATGGCCTTGGCGGCGATGTCAGTGTGCTTCTCGCCGCAAATATTCCTGATCGCGTTGATCCGCTCCTGCTCGGCGGCGACCTTGGCCCGCATCTCGGCGACCGGATCGGATGCCTGATCTGCAGCCGCCTTTACCGGCTCGGGCGTTTGAACACCAGGCCCGCTGGCGTCCGTGCCGGCGGTGCCCTGAGTTTCTGCGGGGCCTGGACCGGAAGTCTTTTGACCGCCGGCCCCGGCTGCGACGTGAACTTCCTTGTCCACATCATTGTCCGCAAAAAGCTTTTCCTGAACAATAGTTTCCCTGTCTTCCATGATGTTTTTCTCCCTGGCCTTCGCGGCCACGCTGGCCGACGTGTTCCCGTCGGCT
>JACRIL010000190.1 GCA_016235825.1 Planctomycetota bacterium | reverse complement strand
CGTCCGGAAACATCTCCACGAACTCGCGATATGTTTGCGGATAATCCTGTCCAGCGACCAGCACCTGCGTAGTAGTTTTGTCGGTCGATGCTTCCACCACCATATATTAGGGCAGGGGGAGCTAACCGTCTACCCCCCTTTTTGGAAATTTCCCTTGACATGTTTTCGGCGCTCCGTATAATATTTGGCATACCGAAATCATGGCCGCGGACAAAAGAAACAGAACTATGGCGACGACGATGGAATCTGTGAGCGCGAGTCTGGAAGATTACCTGGAGGCCATCTTTCATATCGTCGCCGAGAAGCAGGCGGCGCGTCCCAAGGACATCTCCGGGCGCCTGGGGGTCAACAATTCCTCGGTTACTGGCGCTCTCAAGCTGCTGAGCGAAAAGGGCCTGGTGAATTACTCGCCTTACGATCTGATTACGCTCACCCGCGAGGGGAAAACTGTCGCGGAGGACGTGGTCCGCCGGCATGAGGCATTGCGCGACTTTTTCGAGAACGTCCTTGCCGTAAGCCGGCCCGATGCCGAGGACGCCGCCTGCAGGATGGAACATTCCGTTTCCCGGAACATACTGAACCGATTTATCGACTTCACCGAGTTTGTCGAGGTCTGTCCGCGCGGCGGCACGAAATGGATTGCCGGTTTCGGCTACTACTGTGAGCACGGCAGCCGACGCGCTAATTGCGAGAGGTGCATTTCGCGCTGCCTTGATGAAGTCAGGGGAAAAAAACCAGAAGAGAAAGGAGCGCCCCGAATGTCCATATCGCTGAAAGACCTGAAACCGGGCCAGAAGAGCAGAATCGTCAAGGTAGGGGCCCATGGCGGAATAAACAAGCGGATCGCGGAAATGGGAATGACCAGGGGAACGCTCATTGAGATTGAGAGGGTCGCCCCGCTCGGAGACCCCATCGAGATCAAGGTCAAAGGCTATCACCTTTCCCTGCGCAAGGAAGAAGCCGAGGGAATTCTTGTCGAAGTCGTTTGAAAGAGAATTGATGGCGGGCGCCCGCTGCGATGAGGAGTGCAGCTTGACAGAAAATCAGCGATGTTGGCGAAAGGAAAAATGATGAAGATATGCATGAGAACAAAGTGGGTGGTCGCGACAGGCATCGGAATTCTCTTTGTCGCAGGCTGTGAGACTGGCAGTTACGTTACGGACTCGGCATCACGTGTGAAGGCGGCTGATTGGAAAACGATGCAGACGGTTGACGTTGTGCTCAAAGAGTACTCATACACGCCAGACACGCTGAAGTTCAAGGCCGGCACGCCCTACAAGCTCCAGATCCTCAACCGCGGCGAAAACAATCACTACTTCGTGGCGCAGGAGTTCTTCAAGGCGATTGCCACGAGAAAGGTTCAGTCCAATGCCGACGGCGAGATCAAGGCGCCCTACTTCTCGGCCCTCGAAATCTTCCCAGGGCGTTCGCTCGACCTCTATTTCGTTCCGGTGAAGAAGGGAATCTACAGCCTGCACTGCACGAACAACGGCCACGAAGAAAAGGGCATGCATGGCGCCATAGTGATTGAGTGATTTCAGAGACTGAGATTATGATGAATAAACATCTGCCAGGCGCAGCATCAACACCGAGATCGGGCGCCCACGGCGCCAAGCCGCTGGCCATGGTCGAAGCCGGAAAGCGCGTGCGCCTGAAGGCGATTCAATCCGGCCGGGAACTCCAGGCGCGGTTGGCCGCGATGGGCCTGACGCCGGGAATCGAAATAGAGGTCATCCGCAATCAGTCTGGCGGCCCTTGCATCGTCGCCGTCAGAGGAAGCCGTATCATGCTCGGACGCGGGATGGCACACGGGATTATTGTAGGATAATTTTTTTTGCGAGGAGTTTTCGGCGCGACGAAATTATCTTGCCGCGTCGAATCGACTCCGACGGCAGGAAGGCGGACAGCACGTGACGAGAAAGAGAATCGTAGTGGCGCTGGCTGGAAACCCGAACTCCGGGAAGAGCACGATTTTCAATGATCTGACCGGAGCCCATCAGCACGTGGGAAATTACCCAGGCGTCACGGTCGAGAAGAAGGAAGGCGCCTGCCGGCATGACGGGCGCGAAATCACGGTCGTGGACCTGCCCGGCACGTACAGCCTGAGCGCTTACTCCATCGAGGAACTCGTGGCGCGAAACGTCATCATCGACGAGAAGCCTGACGTGGTGGTCGACATCGTGGATGCCTCCAATCTGGAACGGAATCTGTATCTCGCGGTGCAGATCATGGAACTGGGCGTTCCGCTCGTGCTGGCCTTCAACATGAGCGATGTCGCCAGGGCACGGGGAATCGAATTTGACCTGGAGAAACTGTCGCGGTTCCTCGGCGCTCCAATCGTGCCCACGGTGGGGCACAAAGGAAAGGGCACAAAGGAATTGCTCGACGCGGTTGTCGCGGCGGCGACCCGCAAAACTGCGCAAGACATGCCGAATATCGACTACGGCAGGGAAGTCGAGGAAGAAATCCTGAAGATCGCCGCCGCTTTGCAGACAGAAGCCTCTTCTGCGGATGCACGCCATGTCCGCTGGCTGGCGGTCAAGCTTCTGGAGGGCGACAAGAACGTGCGGGAGAAGGTCTCTCGCACTGTGCAGGAAATCACGGAAAAGAGCGAGTCTCATCTTGCGAAGATATTCGGCGATCCCGCCGAGATCATCATCACGGACCGGCGGTACGGCTTCATTTCCGGCGCATGCCAGGAGGCGGTCCGCTCCACGGTCGAGGCCCGGCACACGATGTCGGACAGGATCGATGCCGTGGCCACGAGCCGCGTTCTCGGCCTGCCCATCTTTCTGGGGCTGATGTACCTCGTTTTTCACCTGACCTTCACCTTGGGCGATCCCCCGATGGGATGGATCGAGAAATTCTTCGGCTGGCTTGGCGGCGTGCTTGAGACCTGGTGGCCCAAGGGCTCGGAAAGCATCCTGAAATCCCTTCTGGTGGATGGGATTATCGGCGGCGTGGGCGGCGTAATTGTCTTCCTGCCGAACATCCTGCTCCTGTTTCTCGCCATTGCCATCCTCGAGGACTCCGGCTACATGGCGCGGGCCGCGTTCATCATGGACCGGCTCATGCACAAGATCGGCCTGCATGGAAAAAGCTTCATTCCGATGCTGCTGGGCTTCGGCTGCTCGGTCCCGGCGATCATGGCCACACGAACGCTGGAGAACCAGCGGGACCGGTTAACCACCATGCTCGTTACGCCGCTGATAAGCTGCGGAGCGCGCCTGCCGATCTATGCCCTCATCATTCCCGCATTTTTCCCCGGCCGCCTGCACGCACCGATGCTGTGGACAATTTACATCATCGGCATCGTCCTGGCCATCGTGAGCGCAAAAGTCCTCCGCACCACGATCTTCAGGGGAGAGTCCACGCCCTTCGTGATGGAGCTTCCTCCCTATCGCATTCCAACGCTCAAAGGAATCCTTCTCCACATGTGGGAACGCGGATGGCTCTACCTGAAGAAGGCCGGGACCGTCATCCTTGGCATTTCGATTCTCCTCTGGGGCATGACCAACTTTCCGAAAAAGCAGACGTTTGACCGCGATTACGAAACCCAGACCAGACAAGCCGAAGCCGCTTGCCTTGATGATGTGCGCGGGCTGAACTCCAAATTCGGCCTTGCCACAGGGTCGGACATTCTTGTCAGGGCAATTCAGGCGGAGCTTGATATGGCCGCGGAGCAGAAGAAGCATCACGAGACCGAACCGGGTTTTGCCGAGGCCGCGAAGCGTAAAGACGCCGCCATCGAAGCTCTGGGCCGGCAGGATGGAGGCGATCGCCTGATGAAATTCCTCGAAGTTCGCCAGGCAATCCGGGATGCGCGCGCGGCCTTCGATGGGGCGGTCCTGGAAAAGAAACTTGTCGAGGGCACGCCCGGGTATTTTGCGGCCAGGTCCGGATGCGATGCGGCGCTGGCGAACCTGCAGAAGGCTGAACCTGAAGTTTACGCGGCCGCGATCCGGTATCTGGATAATATCCGATCGTCGTTCGAGGGCGCCGCGGAAGACGTCGCAAAAGCCAGGCAGGCGGAAGAGCTTGCCTACACCATTTCCGGCCGCATCGGGCATGCCCTGGAACCCATCCTCAAGCCGCTGGGGTTCGACTGGAAGATCGGCACGGCCCTTATCGGCGCGTTCGCGGCCAAAGAGGTCTTCGTCGCTCAGATGGGAATCGTCTATTCTGTGGGCGAGGCCGACGAAAAATCCGAGGCGCTGCGTGAAAAATTGAAGGCCGATTACTCCCCGCTCATCGCGTTCTGCATCATGCTCTTCTGCCTCACGAGCGCCCCATGCATGGCGACCATCGCCATCACCAGGCGGGAAAGCAATTCCTGGGGTTGGGCGCTCTTTCAACTCGGCGCCCTCACGGTGCTGGCCTACGTGCTGACCTTGTGCGTTTTTCAACTCGGAAGCATCCTCGGCATCGGATAGGAGAAGCCATTATGCTGGAAACCATTGTCGTAATTGTGATCGTCGGGACGGTGCTGCTCTTCGCGGCGAGGTCTTTTTACAGGACTCTCACCGGCAAAAATGACGGATGCGGCTGCGGGACAAAGGCATGCCCTTCCTCAACGCGCTGCAAATCGCCCGACGGCCGGCATAAAGGTGCGGGGGAGTCGCATGAATGAAGTGACGTTCTCAATAACGGGAATGTCCTGCGGAACCTGTGCGGACAGGGTAGCGGACGCATTGCGCGCCCTGGAGGGAGTCCACGCCGTTGACGTCAGCTATGTGCTGGCCCGGGCTGCGGTGAGGCACGATCCTGGGGTCATACAAGCCGCGGTCGTGCGGAAGGCGATAGAAAAACTGGGGTTCACCGCCGCCGAGACGCCGGAAGACGCGACGGCCGAAGCGAGCAGGGTTGGGCGGTTGCGAATTGCTTCGACCATCATTGTAGGGCTTCTCCTCGGCGTTGCCTGGGCCGCCCGATTCTTTGGCTGGGGTCCATCCTGGCTTACAGGCGCTCTGGCCGGGTTTGCGGTTGTGCTTGGCGGCTATTCCATCGCATCCAGGGCGATACGAGCCGCGCTCCACCGGCAGTTGAGCGTTGATGCGCTTGTAACCATCGCCGCCCTGGCGGCTGTCGCCATAGGGAACTACCTGGAGGCAGGAGTGGTCGTCTTCATTCTCCTGCTGGGGGAGTTGCTTGAGGAGATTACCGTTTTCAAAACCAGCAAGGCCATTCGCGGTCTGGCCTCCCTGTTGCCGGACACAGTAACCGTCAAACGCGGAGAAACCGAAGCAGAAGTCGGGATTTCCGAGGTGGCCATCGGCGATATTGTCGTCGTGCGCTCCGGCGAACGGATCGCGGTTGATGGGGACGTAGTGGCCGGCAATGCCATCGTCGATCAATCTCCCATTACGGGTGAATCTTTGCCGGTGAAAAAGGCGCCGGGGGACGAGATTTACTCCGGGACGATCAATCAGATCGGGGCGATTGAAATCCGCGCAACAAAGGTGGGCAAAGAGACCACCGTCGCCAAGATCAAGGCCATGATCGCCGAGGCCCAGGGGAAAAAATCAGCAGTGCAGCGCCAGGCGGATCGCTTTGCCGCCTATTTCGTTCCGGCAATGCTCGTGATCGCCATTGCGGTCTACTTCGTCACGGGCGATATACAGCGGGCGATTACCATCCTCATCGTGGCCTGTCCCTGTGCGCTGGTTTTGGGCACGCCGACGGCTGTGGTGGCGGCTATCGGCGCGGCCGCGCGTCATGGCATTGTTATCCGCGGCGGCGACGTGCTTGAGACTCTTGGCAGGGTCAATGGCGTGGTGTTCGACAAGACCGGCACGCTGACCTGCGGCGCCCCCCGGGTGACGGACATCAAAAGCATCTGCGGACATCCGCCGAATGATGTTCTGAGATTTGCGGCCGTTGCAGAAAAACTTTCCGAACATCCGCTGGCCAGCGCCATCCTGGACAAGGCCAGGGAATGGGACCTGCTGATTTCGGCCCCCGAAGACTTTCAGGTGCAACGCGGCCGGGGGGTCGAGGTGAAACACGACGGCCTGCGGATCATACTTGGCAACCGCAGCCTGCTCACCGAGAACGCCATTGCGCTCTCTCCGGAAGCGGAGGCCTACATGCAGAACCGCGAATCTCTGGGCGACACGACGCTTATTGTGGCGCACGACAAGGAAATCTGCGGCCTCATAGCCCTGGCCGACCCCATCCGGGAACAGGCGCCTGAAACGATCAGGAATCTCAGGGCAAGCGGAGTGCACCGCATTATCGCTATGTACACGGGAGATAACCATCGGACGGCCTCATCAATCGCCAGGTCTCTGGGCATCGAGGAGGTGGCCGCCGGTTTGCTCCCGCAAGACAAGGCCAATCGCATCAAGGCGCTCAGCAACAATGGGCATGTCGTGGCGATGGTAGGCGATGGCATCAACGATGCGCCGGCCCTGGCCACGGCCGACGTGGGCATAGCGATGGGCATGATAGGCAGCGACATTGCGGCACAGGCGGCCAACGTTACGCTTTTGACCGACGACCTCTGGCACGTTCCCGCGGCGCTCGCCCTCGGCCGCAAGGCGCTGGCCGTGATCCGGCAGAATATCGCGTTCGCCATGCTGTTCAACACCACGATGATCCTGCTGGCGTCGGGAGGAATCGTCTGCATGGTGGTCGGAGCCGTTTGCCATCAAGCCAGTTCCCTTTTTGTGATTCTCAACTCCATGCGGCTATTGCTGGCGATGAAGCGCCGCCCTGTGCCGGGAGAACCGCGATGACTCATCCTCCGGCCCACCGCAACCGAACGGAAACATATGCGGCGACGCCGCATCAGCGGCAGAGCGAGTCTGCCGTCCTTGATTCGACGCGGTTGTTTTCCGGCAAGAACGAAGTGCAGATTCTCCACGACGGCCAGATATACAGGCTCCGCGTTACGAAGAACGGAAAGTTGATCCTGAACAAGTAAAAAAGCATAGACTCACGGGCATTAGCCAGCATCACTGGAGCCAGCCAAGCCCTTCCGATTAACCTCGCTGCAAGCGATAGGAAAGGATGGTTGGCTGCAATGTGCGAAAAATCCGGACGTCCCCATGCGCCGTTTCACTGTGGTTTCACCCTGGTAGAACTGCTGGTCGTGATATTCATAATCTCCCTGCTGGCCGGCTTGGTTGTTCCTTCTTTTCAACGCGCCAAACAGCTCGCCCGCTCGGTCATGTGTATGGCGAACCTTCGCAACATCCAGCAGGCGATGGCACTGTACGCGTCGTTCAACAGCGACCTTCTGCCCCCGAAGTTTGAAATGAAGAAGAGCGTCCTTACGGCCAAAGACCTTTCGGAGGGAAAGAAGATCAACACGCCCGAGGAAGGCATTCAGACGGTGCTGCGCAGTTACGCCAGCGCCACATTATTCCGGTGCCCCGGCGACATCGGTTCATATGGCGATTCCAGACCGGTATGGCAGCGCCGCGGGGCGAGCTACGAGGTCAAGGGAGTAAACCCCAAGGATATAAACGACCCGTCCAAGGCCGATAAGGCCGACTTCTGGCTCAAGATGGCGGAGGGCAAGGACCTGGCCACCGACCTGTTCAAGCCGTGGGAGGCCAAGGATATCAAGAAGATACGGGAGAAGATCGGCAAAGGAGAACTCGGCCCCGCCGCCTGGCATGGTGAGAAGTTCAACATGGTCTTGGCCAAAGGATATGCCCTGAGCGTCCAAACTCAGGAAGAAGAGAAGGCGGCCAAGGGAGACTGAATATGTTCGAGGAATCCGCCGATCATCAAGGGACGGCCATTCCAAAGCGGTTCAAGATCGGCCCGCATCTGAACGCCAGCGGCACTGCGGCTATCAGGCCGCATCGCCGTCCGATTCAGCACTGGCTTCGCCGGGTTCACACCTGGGTCAGCCTTGGCATTGCTCTGCCGCTGCTGCTGTTGTGTGTCACTGGCATACTGTTGAATCACAAGGATGCGTTGCTGCCGAAACCCGGTCTGGCGCCGCAGATGTACGCCACCGCAGCTCAAGCGGGGACCGCCAAAGCCCCGCTTCGTGGGTTGACGGCCCAGGGGAACCTTGACGACCTTCCCGTGACCTTCAAACAAGCGATGGAACTGGCCGCAAAACGCCTGGACTCCGCTCCAATCGAGAAGATCGAGCTTCGTAACGAGAAGGGCCGTTGGCTCTACAAGATCAAGACTGACAAGACGCTGACCGCCGATCGCGAGGTGATCATCGATGTTGATACCGGCGAGTTTTCGGAAAAGGCGGCGGGAGGCGTGAAAACAGCCGGTACAGACCGAGTTGACGCGGATTGGCCCGCCCTGGTCAGGGAACTGCACAACGGGAAGATACTGGGCGCGCCAGGTTCCGTGCTGCTGACGATATTGGCCGTTGCCATCATCATCTCAGTGCTGACCGGCTTCCTGATCTGGTTGCTGAAATGTTTCCGTCGCCCCAGGCCGACGGATATCCGCCAAAACAATCTGAAAGGAGAAACACAATGCGGATAAAACTGACGTTTATGACTGTTATGGCCGTTTGGTCGGTCTGGGCCTTGCCTTCGCCTGCGCTGGCGCAGAGCGTCGATGAGCAGCTCAGGGAGCTCAAGGCCAAGGTTGACAACCTTGAGAAGTCCGCCGCCGATGAAAAGAGCAGGCGGATGGCGTCGGAGGCCAAACTGGCCGGCATGGAAAAGGCCAGCCACGGCCAGAAACTCAGCAGCATGCAGCAGGAAGAGATCGTCAAGGTCGTCACGGACATGCTGGACAGCGTCAAGGAGGAATCGGCACAGCCGAACTGGCTGAAAGACCTGACCTTCAGCGGCGACTTCCGCATTCGTTATTTTGCGCAGTGGTGGAACCACAACAGCCCCGGACCGCTCTTTGCCGGCGGGACGCTGCCGCCGGGCATGGCCAGCGACAGCTACGAGGGCAAGGCCCGCAGCCGCAACCAGTTATACTATCGTCTCCGCTTCGGATTCACCAAGACCTGGTCTGACAGCGACCTTGGCGACTTTGAGGTCGGCTTTCGTCTGGCCAGCGGCAGCAACAACGATCCAACTGGCGCCGACCAGGCTTTGGGCGAGATTAGCGCCAACGAGCCGGGCTTCGCCAAGCGGCCTATCTGGATCGACCTCGCCTACGCCAAGTACAGCCCCAAGTGGTTCAAGGGTCTGAGCGTCACGGCCGGCAAGATGTATAACCCTTTGCAGGCGCCTACGCTGCCCTGCACCCTGACGAGCGATCTGATCTGGGTCTGCGACGTGAACCCCGAGGGCCTGTGGGCGCAGTATAACCTCAAGGATGCGATCATGGGCGGGGCGATCGAGCCGTTCGTCGGGGCCGGCATGTTCATCGTCAGCGACGTGGATCAGTATGCCACATACTGGCGTCCGCCCGGGGGCGTCTGGCGGCCCGGCGGGGTAAGCACCTCTGCTGTGGCCGACACCGCATCGGGCGACACGCTGATGTGGGTGCTCACCAGCGGCCTGCATTACAGGATCAATCCTGACACACTATGGACGTTTGCCGCGACTTATTACAAGTGGCAGAACGCCGACAACTATCTGGCGTCCAACGTGAATTCCGCGGCCAGCCCGTACACGACAACCGCCGGCACGCTCAACGCAACAGCCTGGCGGGGAAATTACGCCCCGACGGGCGAAAATTTCGGCATCGTGAATCTGTTCACCAAGCTGGACTTCAAGCTGCCGATCACCAGCCAGTACAAGCTGCCCGTCCAACTGTTCTTCGAGTGGGCGTATAACGGCGCCAGCGCTTACGACGAGAACGACTGGCGGATTCAGCCTTACAATTTCAACCTGTACGGCGGGACCAGCCCCGGCGACCTGTACGGCCTGACGTGGGCCGGTGCGGCAGATACAAAATATCGCAACGCCAACAACGCTTTGGCGGCCGGGATCATAGTCGGGCAAAACATCAAAAAAAGCGACTGGTCGATCAGTTACGAATACAAGCACGTCGAGGCAAACGCGGTGCCGGGATTCTGGGGCGACGGCGACTTCGGTTACACAAATCGCAAGGGACACATAATCGCGGCCACATACAACCTCACGGACAGCCTGACCATCGGCGGGACGATGTTCCTGACCGATCCAATAGTCAGCAGGCCGGTGGTCAATAATTACGGCGACGCAAACAATGTCGCCACCAGCGGCGAACGGTCATACTATGTCTTTGAACTGGATCTGGTCTGGAAATTTTAATCGGGTTGAACAGGAACCTCAGCGTCCGGTCTCACCCTGGCGTAAATGCGATCTGTCAAATGTCCAAACGGTTGCACTACGTGTTTATTTCATGCGGCCAATATTGTATTGCACTTTAACGGCAAGAGGTTATGAAAAAACACAGACACGCCAATATAATTCGGCGGCAGGCTGTTGCACTTTCGTGGTTTCGCCAATCTGCACTGATTTGGATGGTGTCGGCGGGACTCATGTGGTAATAATAGCCTATCCGGATAGGCTCTAAAGCGGTTCGCGGCAGCCGCGGATCAGACGTCAACCGGGAAACGCCGATTTCTGTCAGCGTGTGTGCCTTGTGGATAGGGAGCGATATGACGGATTCAAACAGCAGATATGCTATCAGCGTCCACGATCGAGCGCTGCTTCGCGAGCTTGCAAACGAGTTGGCCGACCATGCGATCCGGCCGGAGCAGGCCGAAAAGGAGCGGCAGTGGCGGCGGCACAACGCCCTGCGCCGCGGCCGGCCGCTGGTGATCTGCGATATAGAGCCGCCGATGTGGCGCGAGATATTCGACATACACGGGCTCAAGTGCGAAGGCGAGTGGGCGCGGCGGCATGAGGATGACCTTCGCCAACAGGTTTACCACTGCCGGAACATTAACGATGACTGGGTGTTTCGACGGATATATCACTACCCGACGGCGATCGGGAACACGGGCTGGGGCATCGAGACCCACGAGATCCGCGCGCAGGGCAGCGGAGGGGCCGCGCACTTTGAGCCGGTGCTGCGCGAACTGCGCGACGTGGAGAAGATCATGGCGCCGCGGATGAACGTGGACCAGGACGCGAATCGTCTGCGCGAACAGTCGCTGAAGGAGGCGTTTGGAGATATTCTGGAGATCCGGCCGCGGGGGTATTTCGTGCCATGGTTTGCCCCGATCGATCTGTTGGCGCAATGGCGAGGCATTGAGAACCTGCTGATGGACCTGGTTGACAATGCCGAGTGGGTGCACGAGTGCCTGGGGCGGATCACTGCCGGTCATTTGGGCATGCTGGAGCAGTT
The DNA here is from genome assembly GCA_016235825.1 of Planctomycetota bacterium. GTDB lineage: Bacteria > Planctomycetota > Phycisphaerae > SM23-33 > SM23-33 > JACRIL01. Next base: position 17,782 of record JACRIL010000190.1, on the reverse strand, counting down.
GGAGGCGCAGGGGGGGCTGTCGGGCAACCACGATGCGCACTTCGTGGGCTCGGGCGGACAGGGTTATGTTGACGAGTTGCCCAAGGCGGGCTTTGATCCTCAGCGCGTGCGGCCTATCGACATGTGGGGGCAGGCGACCGCGCAGATATTCGCCGAGGTTTCGCCGGACATGCACGCGAGCTTTTCGCTCCCATATGACCGGCAGTGGCTGGAGCGGTTCGGACTGGCGTGCTACGGCTGCTGCGAGCCGCTGCACGACAAGGTGGGCATTCTGCGGTCGATCCCGAATCTGCGCCGGATCTCGATGAGCCCGTGGGTGGACGTGGCGAAGGGCGCGGCGGCTATCGGGGCCGACTACATCTTCAGCAGCAAACCCAACCCGGCGATACTGGCGTCCGAGCGGTGGGATCCCGAGCATGCGAGGGCGAGCATCCGCCACGTGCTGGAGAAGACCCGTGGATGCGTCGTCGAGTTCATCATGAAGGACACGCAAACGTGCCGCAACGAGCCGCATCGCGTGAGCGAGTGGACGAGCGCAGCGATGGAAGAGGTGCTGCGGTGGAGCGAGCGGAACGGATAACAGGGACTCGTGAACGAGCCTTGCGCCGGAGAAGATTACATATGCGACCTGGCCAGGCCCGACTTTCTTGCCCGCTCAATCCGACGGTTTTGTCGTCGGGATGGAGTTTTTTCCGGGGGCAGTTCCACTGTTGGATACATCGCCGCGGAATTTCGCCCACGGGCTGGCGGCCAGGCCTGAACTGTCCGTCTGGATCGCGTACAAGCATCCGTCGTCGCTGCCCACCAGCAGCAGACCGTCGGGTCGGATCGTGGGCGAGGAAAAGATGAACTTGCCCGTTTTGTATTTCCACAGCAGCCGCCCGTCGCTGCTCATCGCGTACAGGCAGTAGTTGTACGAGCCGACGTACAATGTCCCGTCGGCCCCGACGGTTACCGAAGAGATCACCCAGTCGCGGGCATTGAATAGCCACTTCTGTTGGCCCTCGGGCGTCAGGGCGTGCACGTGCCTGCTCAGCGAGCCGACGTAGACCGTGCCGTCGGGGCCCAGGCTCGGCGAGGCGTAGACGCTGGCGCCGGTGTCGAACCGCCACTTTTCGCGTCCATCGGCGCTGACGGCGTACACGCGGCCGTCGTCGGAGCCGACGTAGACCGTGCCGTCGGCGGCCAGAGCGGGGGAGGAGAGCACCTTGCCGCCCGTTGCGAACTTCCAGCGGAGCTGCCCTTGCATCCCGATCGCGTACAAGTGGCGGTCGCCCGAGCCGACATACACGCACCCGTCTGGCCCGACGGCCGGGGATGACGCCGCCTTGCCGCCAGTGGCAAGAGACCATCGGACGGCCCCGCTCGCGGAGTCCAGGGCGTACAGCGAATAGTCGTCGGACGTAACGTACAGCGTGTCGCCGGCCAGGGCGGGGGAAGACTCGATCTTGTCCCCGGTGCGGAACCGCCACAGTTCCTTGCCATCGGCGTCCAGGCAGTAGACATGATGATCAAAGGACGTTACGAAAATCCGGCCATCGGGGGCGGCCAGCGGCGAACCATGGACGAAATCGCCTGTGGCAAACCGCCACAATTCCCGGCCGGCTGCGTCCAGACAGTAGACGCGATAGTCGTGCGAGCCGACGATAATTCGCCCGCCGGGGGCAAAGGCGGCGGTGGTCGGAACCGCCTCGCCCGTCTTGAAAGACCAACGAAGCCTGCCGACAGCACTGTCGCCGTCCTCCTGGGACTTCGAGCAGCCGGCCAAAGAGAGCATGGACATTGCCGTCGCCAGCGCGACTCCGGCCGCAAGCCGGGGCGAATTGGACGGATGGATAGTTCCGGCGTTCATGTCATGGCCTTCCACGGCGAGGAGATCGGGCTTTCTTCGATGATTCTGCCGGCTTCGATGTGGAGCACGCGGTCGGCCAACGACGCAAACAACTCGTTGTGGGTAACCACGACGATGGTCATGCCGTCGCGATGCAGGCGGCCGAACAGGTCGGCGATCTGTCGCTCGGTTTGGACGTCCAGGTCGCCAGTGGGCTCGTCGGCCAGCAGCATGGTAGGGGCGTTCATCAGGGCGCTGGCGATGGCGACCCTTCTCTGCTGGCCGCCCGAGAGTTGGCGAGGATAGGATCGGGCCTTTTCGGCCAGGCCGACCTGCTCCAACAGCTCCATCGCCCGCTGTTGGCCGCGGGCCAGGCCGGCAGGCAGAAACATCTCCGCCAGCAGCACGTTCTCCAGCACCGTCAGGGAGCGGAGGACCGGCGCGGTCTGAAGCACGAACCCCATACTAACGGCCCGCAGGCGGGCGCGCTGGCGCTCGGACATCTCCCACAAGGAATGTCCGGCCACGACGACGCGGCCTCGGGTAGGCCGCACCAGCCCGCCGCAGACGGCCAGCAGGCTGCTCTTGCCCGCACCAGACCGGCCCAGGACCGCAACGAACTGGCCGGCGGCCACGTGGAAGTCCACGTCGCCCAGCGACGTAACGTCGCCATGAGGCGAGGCATATATCTTAGTAACGCCCTGAATGTGAATCATGCGGTCCTGCCTCTGCGAATGGCTTCGTAAGGTTCGGTTTTCAGGATTCCCCAGGACGGCAGGACAGCCGCCAGCATGCTGGAAAAGGCCACAACCCCTGCCGGCGCTGCCGCCCACCGGGCCAAGGCGGCCGCATGAGGAAGGGCGCTGCTGACGCCCAGAATGTCGTCCAGCCGGCCCGCGAAGGCACACAGGATCGTCGCTGCCGCCGCTGCGCCAACTGCGGCAGCCGGCAGCGAAACCACCAGCGACTCCCGCGTTACAAGACGCAGCAGGAGCCTGGAGTCAGCCCCCTTGGCCATCAGCAGCCCGATCTCGCCCTGGCGATTTCGCACAGCCTGCGAGAACAACATGCCGCTGACCACCAGGGCGGCGGCCCATAGCACAGCCATCGCACCGCCCAGCAGAAAGATCGCGCCGTGCATCGACCGCCTCGCCGATCCGGCCACCGTGGACGCCAATACTGCCTGCGCCTGGGGAACGGCCCGTTCGATCCGCTCGGCCAGATCGGTGGCGTCCATCCCGGGAACGGCACGGACGAAGATCGCTGAAACGCTGCCGCCATCCACTTGCAGACGGCGGCCGGTTCCCCCGGACCATGCGGCGGCCATGCCTGCCAACCCTTCCTGGGGCAGGAACACCGACCAGTCCATGCCAGTGCCAGTCGGCTCCAGGACGCCGGCAACGGTGAAACTCGTGCCGTAGAGGAAAACGCTCTGCCCGGGGCGAAGAAGGATGCGGTCGCCCACGATGATCCAATCGTCGCCGGCCGGAAGGCCGCGACGGTCCGCGCCTTTTAACCACGGTGTTACGACGAAATCGGTCCGGGGGTCGAAGCCGACCATAAAAAACTTGCCGGAGCAGCAACTGGCGTTCTGGAGCGTCTCGATGTAGCACTGCCCCGATGCGGCGGCGACGCCCGGCACGGCAGCCACTTTCGCCAGCACGTTGGCGTTAAAGTAGAAGCTCGCGGGCTTGCCGGCCAGCATCAGGTCGCTGAAGTCCTTCTGGATTTTCTCGCCGGCGGGAATGACCATCACGTCGGCGCCGAGCCGTTCGACTGTCCGTTCGGCGGCCTGGCGGACGCCGGCCAGCAGCACAACCGCAACGGTCATGGCGCCGGCCGCCATCGCCACCGCAAAGCCGATCAGGAGCGTGCGGAACGGATTCCGCCACGCCTCCTTGAGAGCCAGCCGCCATATGGTCACACCGCGCCTCCCGTATCCATCGCCCGCCGGCGAGGGCGTTTCACGGCCCGGAAACTTCCAGCACGCCCCGCATCTGGAGATGGAATTCGCTGCACCAGCGGGTGCAGTAGAAGTCAAAGGCGCCCGGCCGGTTCGGCGTGAAGGTCAGAAAGACCACATGTCCGGCCTTGATCTCCCCGGCGTCGATGCCCAGCGCCGGGATGGCGAAGCCGTGCACCACGGTGTCGTTGTTGAGGATGCGCAGCTTCACTTCCTTGCCGGCCGGAACGGTCAATTTCTGCGGGCTGAAGTTTCCACGTTCGGGCGCGCGGGCGATGATATCAGCCGTCAGGTCTCGCGTGCGATAGTTCTCGTAGAGGAAGACGGCCGCCACCGGCAGCACCGTGCAGCCCAACACCAACGCCGCGACCAGGATTGTCTTGAAGTTCATGCGCGTTCAACCTCCATAGAGCCAGCCAAAGAAGATCACCACCAGCGTCAGGAAGGCCAGCAGCGGCAGGAAGCCGCGAATGGCCGCCGCCTTATCGATGTAAGTCTGGCACGCCAGTTTGTAGCCGTAGTCAAGGGACACCAGGTATCCCGCGAACAACGAGACGAACTGAAGCGGCACGAGCCATGCCGTCAGCACTGGCGTCCAGGGAAACCCGGCCGTGCCGAACAGGTCCCAGCCCCAGGCGAAGGGGTCCGAGACGACGTGCAGCAGGTACGAGCCGTTGGGCAGCAGGAAGCCGAAGCTGAAGGCCACCCATGCCGCCAATCCCATGGGAATCAGGCTGTAGGACAGGTTCACGAAGACCGACCGCAGGGACGTCTCGCGGGCCCCGCTGGCCAGCTTGGACAGCAGCGCGAAGACGAAAAACACCGCCGGAATCAGCAGCAGGTTCATCACGGCGTGGATGCCCGCGAACTTCAGCCAGCCTTCCAGGGTCTCTGCGCGGACCCAATCTTTCAGGAAGCCCCAGCGGCCCATCATCGCCACGTAGAACATCACGGCGATGCCGAGCATGATAAAGCCCTTCCACGCCTCGTCCAGGCCGCGCTTGGAGTTGACCAGCAGATCGGTCCCAGGCGGGCGGACCTTCATGGCCATGTTGTCGAAGGGGCAGGTCTTGAAGCACTCCAGACACATGCCGCAGTAGGTGTTGCGGTTCAACTCGTGGGGCTTCAGCAGCCAGGGGCAGCCGTAGCCGTTCTTGTTGCCCACCTCGCAGGTCTTGATCTTGTGCTTGCGGCATATCTCGGGGTCTTTGACGCGGATCTCCGTCATGGCCATGTTGGCGTAAAGCCCCTGGAAGCCGCTGACCGGGCAGACGTAGAGGCAGAAAGACCGCTTCTCAAACAGCAGCGACAGGATGATCGCCAGCACGATGATGCCGCCCAGCAGGATGAAGGTGGCCAATGGCTTGACGGTAAAGAATCCGCTGAAGAACGTTGTGGCCAGGAACAGTATGTTCATCAGCCACATGTTGCTCAGCCGCCGGGGCCACTTCCAGTTCATTCCCAACCCGCCTTCGCCGACGCCGAGAATCCGCAGCCGCTGGAGCCACTCCCCCACGGTCGGCAGCGGGCAGACCATGCACCAGGTGCGGCTGAGGCCGGGCACCAGAAGCATCATCAGCAGCACCCACCAGAGTATCCAGACGAACATGATTCCAAAGCTGTAGTTGCCGCTGGACAGTCCGCCCACGATGCCGCTGAGCAGGATGATGACAAAGATAAACAGGTTGACCATGATGGCCAACAGCGGGAACCAGCGGCTCTTGAACAGCCGGCGGATCGGCTTGATCGCCGTCAGATCCAGCCGCCAATCCAACGGAATCAGGCCCAGCAGTTTGGGTTTCTTTTCTTGCGGTTCTTGGGTTTCGGTAGTCATTTCAGGCGGCTGTCCTTTTCCTTCTAAGCCGGATGATGAACATGCCCGCGGCCACCAGCACCGCCGTGGCGATTATTATCAGGACCATAACATGGAACGGGCTGTTGGGGGTTACCGACAAGTACCCAATCATGTAGGGGTGGAATTCTCCGCATGTCTCGGAGCAGCGGAAGGAGAACCGCCCGGGCTTGTCAGCCCGAAAAGTAACCTTCCCGACCACGCCGGGGCGGGCCTTGGTCTGAACGTCGTAGCCGTCCAGATAAAGCCCATGCGTAACGTCCAATGATTCCAGCCGCAGGGTTACCAATTCGCCGTGCCGCAACGTGATGGTGCTAGGATTGAACTCGAACCGTTTGGCGACGATCGTGATCTCCCGCGGCCGTTCCGGTTCGGCAGTCGAGACGCCGGCCAGCAGCCCCCCCAGCAGCGAGGCCGGAATCCGCCCCGCGGACCTGGCCGTCCGCGATTCGGCGCGGCTGTCGGCCGGGGACGCCGGCGGCGCGGCGATGTCCAGAATCACCCAATCGCTTATCGACTTGCGGGCGCCGCGGTCCTTGTTCTGGCCATTCCATGCGGCGAAGGCCGCCGCACGCAGTCCCGGCTGAATCTGAACGTCGGTCTGGGAGTCGTCAGTGCGCATAGCCCGTTTGAACACGACGCACCATCGCCCGTCTCGCCACCCGCCGCGCCCCAGAACGGCCTGGCGATCCTTGCGTGTGAGCGATCCCGGCCGGGCGGCCAGCATGTCCGTTACCGCCGTGGTCGGCTTCGGCGTGGTAACGGCCAGCACTTCCTTGTCCTCGAAAGGATTCAGGTGGTCCGTGTAAGCCGGAGAACTGGCCGCCGCGCCGTTCCAGACCTCGGCGTCCAGATCGGCCCGCCAGTGCCAGAAATTAACCAGGCTGGAAAAACCCATCATGATGGACTGCGATGGCGGGCCATTGGCCAGAGGCATCGCCAGGGCGCAAGCGTCGGTGAACTGCCCGGGGGCGGTCATTATGTTAGCCTGGGCGTCCGCCCATTCCAGACGGCAATAAAAGTCCCGACCGTCGTGGAAGGCGCGTACCCGCACTTGGGCGATCAACTCCGTGGGCCAGGGCGTTTCGGTAACCTGGTGCATCATTCGCACGTCCAGGGAAGGCAATTCCGCCCACACGGGCGCCGCGGCGACGCGATCGTCCATCTCCAGCGGCCTGGGAAGGTATGGCACGCCAAGCCTGGGAAACGCCTGGACCGCGACGCCAGGCCCGGGGCCGTAGCGATGCCACCATCCATATGACGCCAGCGCGCCGAAGACCACGATGGACAAGGCGACCAGACCGACCACAATCAGGGTTCGGCGGCGATTCATGCGGCCGACTCTCTTTCTTCCTCCATCATGACCTGGAGGCATTGGACCAACTTGAGGTAGAAACCGTCGTCCTTTCGATGGGCGCGGGCGCGGACCATCTTCACGACGGCTGAAACCCAGGGACGCAGATGTTCGGCCAGGAACTTGCGTCGGGCGTCGGCGCAGATGTCCGCCCGCTCGTCCTGCCCGGCCCGGCGGGCGCGGGCTTCCTTGAGGCTCAGCACATGCAGAAACTCCAGTTCGCAGCACAGGTGGTCGGGGCGCTGACGATCCGGGATCACGCCAAATGCCCGATAGAAGGCCATCACGTCGGACAGCAGGCTCGTGCGCTGCTGGGCGTATTCGGGACGGTTTTCGGCCTCCAGGGGAAACGGGGCGTTCCGCGGATCGAAGACCCGCATGAAACTTCGCTGTAAGTTCTCCAGGCCGGCCGCGGCCGCCGCCCGCCGGGCCTCCCGCAGGGACCGCTCCAGCCGGCCCGGCGCCCCGGAATGCCGCTGGTCCAGCCAAGCCAGCGTCTGAGCCGTCGGGTAGGCAAAGCCCTGCGCCAGGTCCGCGTAGACCTGGCAACGTCCCAGGGCCTCGCGCAAGGCCGGATCAGGGGATGCTGTGTCGGTAGACATTGTTGTCCTTGTCGAAAAAAGGTCTCTCATAGATTGGTTCGGTGATTGGGACCCGCGCCACCTCGTTGCCCGAATCGTCGTATCCGACGGCCTGATCGTTCTTGACCTCGAAACGGGTGAAGATGCGGTCGGTGCTGCCGAACAGGACCAGCAGCCCTTTGAGCCGCGGGTTATCCGGGGCCGCGCGATAGGCCCGCACCGCCTCGGAAACCCCGGGGCCGAACATCTGCCCCAGAAACTGCGGCGGCACGTGGATCGGAGGCACGTAATACACGTTGGGCTGGGTGCCGAACTGCGGGTACAGCGGCATGGCAATCTTCGCCACGTGCACCAGATAGTCGATAGGGTTGTCCTCGCGGGCCTTGTCGGGCGGGTTGATGAAGCCGAACAGGCGTATCTTTCCGATGCAGTTGACCACGCACTGCGTCTGGGCGCCCTGCCCCACAGCCGGGTAGCACGAGATGCACTTCTGGGACTTGCGGCTGGGAGGGTGGTACATGCTCTTCTTGTACGGGCAGCCGTTGACGCACTCCTGGTAGCCGCGGCAGCGAATCTGGTCGATCAGCACGATCCCGTCTTCGGGACGCTTGTACACCGACTGCCGGGGGCAGGCCCCCACGCAGGCGGGATACGTGCAGTGGTTGCAGATCCGCTGGAGGTAGAACATCCAGACGCGATGGATGCCGGCGAGATGATCGCCGATCTCCACGCTTCCGCCGGCGATCTCATCCTCGCCCACATTGGGATGGGCCCAGTCCGCTTCTTCCGGCAGCAGACCCAGGACCCGCTCGCCCGGAGGGGCGGCCTCGAAGATTGTCTTGCCGACGTACCGGCCGCCGCGCCATTTTGCCGCGCCCATTTTCTCCATCAGTCGCACATCCCAGCCCAGCGGATAAAAGCCCCAGGGTTTGCTTTCGACGTTGTTCCACCACATGTACTCCTGGCCCTTTCCGGAGGTCCACGTGGTCTTGCAGGCAAGGGTGCACGTCTGGCAGGCTATGCACTTGTTAATGTCGAACACCCACGCCACCTGCCGCTTGGGCGGGCGGACCTCGTAGGGGTAACGCATCGGTCGGTCAAGCTGCCAATTGAATACTTCCGGAGATTCGCTGGCCATTTTACTCTATCCTGATGAAGTTGCCTTCGAGAAACGTCTTCATGGCCTTGGTCTCGTAAGTGGGACGAAGGCCCAGTTGGGCGGGCCGCCAGAGTTTGCCGTCGGGCGATCCGGCCTCGGCGCGCGTGTACTTGGCCACAGCCTCCTTGGGCGCGCCGACCGCACAGTGGACTTCCGGCAGAAACCCCTGGCCGATCTCCTGCCCGTAAAGCTCCTTGCGGACCAGGCTGTCGGTCATGCACGTCGGTCGCAGCCACGCCCGCGTGCAGCTCTGGTGGCTGCCATAACGATACATCGCCTGGTATCCGGTCCGGGGATTTCGCGCCAGACCATCGGCATTGGTTTCGTGTCCCTCCACTGAGCCGTACGTGGCCACGAACATATGGAACCACGACCGGCTGACGCCGCGCGGGATGCCCCAGTAGTACCGCACCCGCAACATGCAGCGGGCGACCTTGTACTCCGGCGCATCTTTTTTCCAGCCGCGATAGGGCCGGTCGCTGGGGTCGCTGTCGGCGTACACGTAGTCGCCGTCGTCCAGGCCCAGTTCGCGGGCGTCCAGCGGATTCATGTCCACATAGCCCTCGCCCACCCACGGCATGCGCCGATCGCGGCGGTGCATGTCGCCGAAAGGCCCGAACCAACTGGCGATAATGTCTATGTCCGAAGGCATGCTGTGCACGCTGTGGCGGTACTTGGGTGTGATGTAAATGTGCTTGTAGCCATCAATGGCCAGCGGATGCCTGGACCGCACCACTTCTTCGGGGCTGCGGAGCACGTTCCGCACCTGCCTCGCCTCGGTGGACAGGTCATCCGCCTTCAGCCCGTATTGCTCGGGCCCGGCAAAGCGGAAGGCCGGATGGGCAGCGCCCACGATCACGTTTGGCTCGTGATGCGTGCCGTCCACCGGCTCGCGGTACACAGGCAGGTTCTCGCCGTACTCGATAAACTCCGGCTCGGCGCGATAGAACTCCAGCCGGCCGCTCTTGGTGTACCAGGGCTTGGATTCGCGGGACTGCTCCCAGCCGATCATCTTGGGGTATGTCCGGGTCATCAGCAATGCGGGGATGCCGTTCTCGGCGTCGGCGATCAATTTGCGCACTTCGTAGCCGCGAGCGGCGTTGCTGGCGTCCAGGATCCGCTGGATGTACGCCTCCACGCGGTCGTCCTTCACGAATTTCCAGCAATCGTTGAACCGTCCGTCGCCCGTGATCTTCGCCATCTCCGCAGAGACCAGTTGGTAGACGTCCATGTCGCCGCGGGTATCGTGGAGGCGCGGAATCCTGGTCTTGGGGAAAATCTGGAGGAACGGGTTGGTAACCGAGGCGGTCATGTCAGGGTAGGGCATCTCGGCCCATGAGTCGATGGCGAAGACCACGTCGGCGTACTCGCACGAGGCGGTCCACCACCAGTCGTTGGCGACCACGCACTCGATCTTAGGCAGCGTGTTGACCACCACGTCGTGATGCCACTTGGCGTTGCCAAGGATGGAGTTGGCGTTGCAGAACCACATGAACTTGGTGGGCGTGGGCATATGGCCCTTGCCGGTGAAGTTTTTGTTGCCCACCCTCAGCGGCCGGTCTCCGTAGTTGTAGTAATGGGCGGACTCGGCCTTGTAGTACTTGCGCATGCGGCTCTGGCGGGCGGGGTCCAGCTCCAGGTCGAAGACGTCTTCGTTGATGAACTGCGTAACCCCGCCCAGGAACGGCGCACGGTAGTTGCCCGCGTAGCTGCCGACGTTGCCGCCGTGGAAGCCTATGTTTCGCGTCAGCGAGCAGACCAGCAGGATCGCGCGGTCCTTGCAGTCGTTGTTGAAGAAGTGGTTGGGGCCCAGGCCCACGCCGATGAGCGTCTTGCCGGGATTGGCGGCGATCTGCCTCGCCAGCGACTCAATGGCCTTCTTCGGCGCCCAGGTCAGCTTGGATACCTGCTCCGGCGAAAAGCTGTCCATCACGTACTGGCGGACCAGGTCGAAGACGGGCCGAACCTCCACTTCCTGCCCGTCCAGCAGGCGGACCTTGAACGTTCCCTCCAGGGCCGGCTCGATGCCCAGAACCTCGAAGTGCTTGCCGACCTGGTCGCGCGTTATCGGCGCCGGGGCCTTGGCCTTGCCGTCCCAGATGACGAAGTCGCCCCACTCCTCCCGCATTTTCTTCGGAAGGTACTGCACGTCCTGCTGCGGGATCGGCGGAACGTCCTTGCCCGACTGCACGACTCTTACGGCGTTCTTCAGTTCGCCCTGCCGGTAGCCGGGAATAATGTCCGCGGGCGAGAGGTGCTTCAGCGTGTCCATGCGGACCAGCAGCGGCAGGTCGGTGAACGTCTTTACAAACTGCTCGTCAAACAGTTTTTCTTTCAGGATTATGTGCGCCACCCCCAGCGCCAGCGCGCCGTCGCTGCCGGGCCGGATGATGACCACCTCGTCGGACTTGTTGGCCACCGAACTGTATTCGACCGTAACCGTCAGAACTTTGGCGCCTTTCATCCGCGCCTCGGTCAGCCAGTGCCCGTCGGGCATCTTGGTGCTGATCCAGTTCATCCCCCAGGGGATGATCAATTTGGCGTTCTCGGCGTCCACCAGGTCCCATTCCACGGTCTGCTGGCCGGTTACCATCGGGTGGCCCGGCGGCAGGTCGGTATGCCAGGTGTAGCTGTCCCACACCCGGCCGCCGACGGCCTTCGATGCGTCTACCCCGCGGATCTTCGCGTCCAGCAAAGCCAGGCTGTTGGAGAAGCGGAACATCCCCATGAACCTCGTGATCCCCAGCAGCGGCATGCCGCCGCGCACCTTGATCACTTGCGTGCCGACCTTGTGCATGGCCTCGATCATGTCCGGGTCGTAACCCTGGCGGGCCAGACGCTGGCTGCCTTCCGGACCGTTATACGCGCGGGCGATGCTGTCCACGGCCTGCGCGACCAGGCGCGAGGCTTCCTCAAAGGTAGCCTTGACCCACTCGTCCTTGCCTCGTTGGAAGAACTCCGCCGGCGGCCTGCCATCGGCGTCGCGGGGAAAGCCCTTCTCGGCCCACTGCCGAAAACCCTTGCGGACCATGGGATGTTTGATCCGCCGCGGCCCGTAGATGCGGTTCACCAGAGCCAGGCCCTTCTGGCACAGACGCGGGTCCCAGCGGCTGGAGGCCTGGTTGCCGTACAGGTCTTTGGCCTTGCCGTAACCGTAACTTGGGCCGATGCGGGTGATGACGTCGTTCTTGACGAAGGCTCGCAGCAGGCAGTTATGCGTGTCGTTGGGGGCGCACAGGAAGTGGAAGTGACGGTCGTTGCGGAAAACATCCCGGTACATCTTCTCCCAGTCGCGGTTGGGATAGAAGTCCATCGGGTTATCGATGTCGTCCACCAGTTTCAAAGCGGACAGCAGCGGCTTGCCCATAGCCAGGGCCAGCCCGCTCAAACCGATCTGGAGAAGCCCGCGCCGGCTTATGCCGTCCTGGCGGTCGCCGGTCGAGTCGCTATCGTTACTCATGCGATTCGTCTTTCCTGATATACTATCCGCCCGGCCCAGATCGTTACTGTCTCCATGCCGGGCGATCTGTGAACCTGGACTAGATTACTCTATGATTACACCAACTCCCGCCCGGGAGGTCAAGAAAAAACTGCGCGGCCGGGAATATTAATTTGAGGAGCGAGTCGAGCACATTTGCCGGATCGCCGCCAGCCATCACAGCGCCACCGCCCAACAGGCCCTACTTGCCTGATTCCCTGAGCAGGTCGAGCATTTTCCTGTCGAGCAGCCGGCCGTGCCAGTCCTGGTATTCCACATCGTCGCGCTTTGAGTCCAGGACGCCGAACGGCCCGCGAAAATTCCAGAGTGCGTAGCCGATCCCCAGTCCCGTCAGGACCGACAGCACATCCTCCAGCCAGGCCAGGAAGACGCCGTGCGGCGTGAGATTGTGGCAACCGCACTCGCCGCAGTGCACGCCGACTCCGCGCCCGATCATTTTTCCCCATGGCGCGTAATATTCCGCGAGCCGGCGTCTGTCCCAGGTCTCGCCCGACTCATCTACGCCCGGCCAGGCCGGCGGAGGAAAATGATCGGTCTTGCACCAGTGGGCCTTGTGATGGCTGATGGACATCGGGCGATATCCCCGGCAGCTCTGTGCAATGCCCACGTCGGCAAGCTCCGGCACCGGCTCGGTGGCCACCGATATTCCGTCGGCGATGATGAGGCGATCCGGGTCGATCCTCCTGATCGCCGCGACGGCCGCACGCACGACCCGCTCGTAATCGGCCTTCGTCATCACAGTCCTGCTCGGAACAGGAGGTTCGTTGACAAGGTTGAAACTCAGCTCCCGCGAGGAAATCCCCTTGTATCGCCGGGTGAAAAGCTCCCAGTGAAAACAGAACGCGTCGAGCGGCTTCTGCTCCTTCCAGAGGCTGAGCGTCTCGGGGTTTTCGCTGCTGATCGTATAGCCCGGCGCGCGGTGGAAATTCAGGCAGACGTGCAGGCCGCATCGCCGGGCCAGATCGACGGCCTGGTCTATCTGCTCCAGAACATCTTCCTTGACCTTGAATATGTCGTCGCTCTGCGTCCAGAGCAGGTAGCTCATCGGCAGCCGGATGAAATCAAATCCCCAGTCCGCTATCCAGCGGAAATCGTCCTCGACGGGCCGGCTGTTCCATTTGACGCTGAAAAAGGACAGCAGGTTGAATCCCCGCCATCGCGGCAGGGGATTTTTCGCGACCTTTCGGGATTTTTTTGAGCCAGACTTTATCGTTTTTCCAGCCATATTTCGCCCCTTCAGGGCTTTGCCAAATAATAACGCCGGTTCACCCAGGGCTTCGCCCTGGGCTGTCATATTTTGCCCTTTCAGGGCTTTAAAACCATCGGCAAACCATTCATAAAGCCCCCTGCGCGAGCAGGGGGACGTTGTTTTTCAACCAAAGAAACAGCGCCCCCGCGTTAACACGCGGGGCTTTAAAAACAACCTGCCGGCCGATACATCATGCTTTTACTCGCCATTTTCCAATGTTGGCGAATTAGTACAGCCCCAAAGGGGCGCAATATTAAAGCCCAGGGCAACGCCCTGGGAAAATCGACCACTCAACCTTCAAGCCCTGAAGGGGCGAAATAAAATTCACGTTCATCCGTAAAAAACGAATCATTGCGTGTCATCTTCTGGAATCTCTTCGGAAAGCCGTTCTTTTTCGCGGGCCGTTTCCAGAAGAGTTCCATAATGCACATGGTTCAAACGCCAATAAATATAGGCCAGAAAAATGCAGAAAAAGGTTGGCATTATTTCCCTAAACGAATCATTTTTGTAATACAGGTACACCCCTTTTATTATTGGTCCAAAGAAGGAAATGAACAATATGTACATGTTGGCTTTGACCAGATATTTGCAGACGCCGGCAGACGGCCACCAGCAACCCACCCAGGATATAAAACTCCACAAGACAAAAAAATAAGTTAACACGTGGCCTGCATTAATTTTGAAATGTCTGGCGGTTAAATCATCAATTAAAACTATTCCAAACGCGATCATCATATAACCGGCTACAACCGTGCCGATGGTGTACGTAAATAGATGTTTCAGGACGATTGTATTCCTGTTGTATCGCATTCTTTAATCACGAATCAGAACGGTTCCCGGAGTTCATTGATTTCTTTGCCGCCAAGATATGGGTTGATATGGAAGGCGCTGTCGGCGACACGGGTCGGCCCGCCCAGCAGCGGCGGGTGATAGGGTTTGACGATGTCCGGGTACAGCCAGACCGGCAGCGGTCCCTTCTGGGTGGTAACGATCAATTCGTGGCGGCCCGGCGCGAGCAGGCCTGCCGGGATGTCGAAATCGAGCGCGGGATTTTTGAATCGCACGCCGCGGCCTGCCGGTTTGAGCGGCGTCCCGTCGATTGCGCAGGCGGCCTGCGACTGGTCCGCCTCGGCCGCGAGGGGCAGTTTTACCCTGCCGCCGCCGACCGGGTTATCCGGCGAGGCGGTTATATGGAAGCACTTTCGGGCGGCCTGGCTGGCGGGCAGATCCAGCCGTGCGCGGACTAAGGCCCCCTGCTCCGAGACATTTACGGCCGCGGGCCAGCCTGCCATGACGTGGAATGCGTGCCGGCGGCTTTCCGGGTAGAGTGCCGCGGCGGTGGCGGGGTCGTAAGGGACGCTTAGGCCGTAGCCGTCGGCGATGTCAGTGCGGCTGCCCCGGCCTTTTCCATCGCCCCAGCAGAAGTGCCAGTAGAATCGCCCGCCGTAGTGGTACGGGCTGCGGTATCTGGTGACGCGGCCGTTGCAAAATTCCCGCTGTTTGCCAGACAGACAGGCGATGGCAAAAGGATTCTCGGTAATCTCGGCATATGTGCGGCAGGTCGGAGTTACGCTGCCGTCGGCCCAGATGTTGTCTGCCCATATCCAATTATCGTTGACGCGGATTTCGACCATGGAATGGTTCGAGATGGCTATAAACCGCGACTCGAACCCGGCGACCATCGCCAGGGCGAGCAGGACGTTGGCCGCGCCCGTGCAGTGGCTGCTGTGCATCATGACATCGACCGGGTGGAAGCTCGCGTAGGTGTCCGCAGTCCGCATCTTCCATTGGATGGCGTACTGGGCCAGGGCCTCGACCTTCTGCCATTCCGAAAGCCCCGTCGGCGGCCTGGGATTGATGTGCCTGCCTCGATAGGTCGCGTAGGCCCACTGGACGTGCTGCTGGAGGAAGTCCCACTCCCTCTGGTGGGCGGTTCTGCGGTCGTCGGGGCCTTCGGGCAGAAGTTCTCCGCCCAGGCCGTCGTCGCCCTTGGGCCGGCTGGCCAGGGAGATGTAGGCCCCTGTCGGCGTCTCATCTTCGCCTTTCGCGTCGCGGCCTATCATCGGCGGACATTCGATCGTCCGGCCGGGCCAGACGTGCCGGTTTACCATCAGCCCGGCCGCCCAGCCCAGCGGCGAAGGCTCGTCGATGTGGTCGTGAAGAATGAATATTTCGGCCGCCAACGAGAGATTCTCTTCGGGCGTCTTTGGCGAACCCGCCCCGCGAACTGGATTCCATGCCGAGGTTTCAAACCGCTTGCCGGAAATGTCCATTGTTTGCTCCTCTCGCCGGCCGGCTGGCCGATGAAGGAAATTCAATCATTCGACCATGCCGGACTGATGAATGGAAGATTATCAGATTTGCCGAAATTTGACAAGCCCGCAACCATTGGATAAATATTGCGGGAACGGGAACGGGAACGGAAAGTTACTATGCCCGCAAATAAAGGAGATGCAAAATGACCCCGAAATTCGGACGCCTGATTGCCCTGCTTTGTGCCGCGATGCTCGCGGGGTTTGCCGCCATTAATGCCGACCAACCAGCTACTGCTCCTGCTGCTACCACACCGGCCACAAACGAGTGGAAGCTTCCTCTTGAAAAGGACACGTATTGGGAGACTTTATCCGTCAGTGCCGATTGTAGATGGGTAATCTGTGGTGGTTGGATTCCTAAACCAGGCTCAAAAAATAAAGTAGCATGGCTCCTGGATACAAAATCGGGCAAGTCCATGAACTTGCTGGAGTCCGTATATGGCGATCTGAAAGAAGGTGAAAGATTTGTCGATCCACGGTCCATGGAATTGAAATTTTCATCGGACGGAAAATACTTTGCCGCTTCAATAGGAGTAGAAATTATAGGCGAACTGCAAATCATCAAATGCTACTTGTATCTTTTCTCATTGGAAAATATGAAACACATAAAAGTCAAGGAGTCCGAGGGATATATCTTTCTCAGATGGTGCAAGGACAAACTATATGTTGCATGCCCACAAGACAAGCTGAAGCCCATGATGATTTATGATCCGGTTCAAGACAAGACCGTGGAACAGAAGATTAGCTACGTCATCGTGGAAGAAGATCCAAATGGAAATTTTCTACTCGTAGCATGCGATCCGGACGATCCGACAAATTCCATAACGGCAATTCAAGATGCCAGCAAAGTCTGGTTAAGTATACTTTCCACAGACGGTAAGCTGATCCGAAAACTCGTTATGGCAGCCGAAGTCTCATCGCAGCCCATATTGAGTCCTAATGGCAAATACGTCGCCTATGAATACAGGGCAAAAACTGCAACTGCTACGGCGGAGAAAAAGGTGATGATTCATTCGACTGATGGCCAGGACAAATGGGAGATCACTGCTCCCGGCAAACTTTTGAAAATAACCGACGATATGCAATTGATCACTAAGGATGTTGACAAAAACAACCAGGGGAAACAGATAGACGTTGTGAGAGTTGTCGATTCCAAAGGCAACAAGACGACAATTGCTGAGGATATAAGAGTAGCCGGGGTGGGTGGCGACAAGTTGTTTGTTGTATTCTATAACGCACTTAACACTATCAAGGCGATTCCGCTGCCGAAAAAACCGTGAAGGCCTGAGAGACCGCGGGATTTCTGTTTATATAGCAGATGTTCTGATTTCGTGCAACCTTCAGGGAATTTCTCGCGTGCATGCACGCCTTGCATAGCAGCCAAAAGTTTCAGGCGTAAGGAGGTCCAATTCCGAAGGACTGGAAGAAAGCGGCCGGAGGCTACGCAGGATAAACAGCCATCGTCGTTACCAGTATATCAGACAGGATAATACAACCTTGCAGATTCCGATGCCGCCGCGATTGAGGCCCGTAGGGCCGGCATATTTGTAGCCCCGGGTAAAGCGAAATCCGCCAACAGGCGGATGAAGCGGAACCCGGGGAAAAGTCATCATTTATTGAGTAGCAAAATTTCCGGTCCCGCCACAGGCAGATGTGACGGGAATATGGAACGCCCCCGCCGAAGTTTTTGAGAAGGCATTTATCCTTTGATGAGATAAACAACGCCATCTCCCTCGTATGACCTTATCCCGAAGCGGACGGATGAATAGTCCAAAATCATTGGCCGTGGCATTTCAAGATTTCGTATCCTCTGCCTGTGGCGGGAGCGAATATTTGGACTTGATTAACACTACAACGAAACTTCCTCTGGCATGATGCAGCATCGCAGCTTATACAACTTGACGCCAAGTCTGCGTAACCGCCTGAGTTTGGCTTTCACGTGGGACTGCCGTGCGCGCCGATTGCGGTTCTGCGTCTCGGTG
>JACRIL010000189.1 GCA_016235825.1 Planctomycetota bacterium | reverse complement strand
TTTCCACGCGAAAGCATCGACATTATCATTTGTCGTTCCTCTTGCGTCAACGTCAAGATATACTTTTTCTTCATGGCGGGTCTCCTTGCCTGGGTTATACTTATCCCATCGGCAAAGAGGCCCATTATTAATCATCAATTTACGGCTGACAGAGCACTAGCGTCTCCATCGCCTTGTCCAGCAGGGCCGGGGCCATACCCTCGTGCCATCGCAGGCTCACCTGCGGTATCGTGCCGCGGACTATCCCTTGCGTCTCCAGCGCGAGCATGACGAAGCGGTCGGCATTGGGCTGATTCGGCCGGCCTTTGCCGCCGACTATGACGCGGTTGTTGAAATTATCCCCGCGGGCGATGATTAGTTGCCACAGCGAGACGGTCATATCCAGCGCCTCGGCCTGCGTGATAACCTTGTTATCCAGATCGGCGGCCAGGAAATCGCCCAAATAGACATCCATCCGTCCGTAGTTGCGAGGGAGGGCGACAACGGCGCAAAGCCAGAACAACTGCACGGCCTGATGGAATGTCCGGGGCGGCTGGTCCGCTATATGCCTGAGGCTTTCGGCAATGAGATTGAATCGCTTTGCCGACGCGGGCGAACCGGGGGATTTGGCCCGCTGCTGGGCCTGTTCGGCATATGACATGGCTGCCTGTGAAAAAATATCCGTCGCGTCGAGCAAACAATTGTAAAAATCGATTTTGTCTTTATCCGCCTTGCCGGCCTGGTCCATCTGGCGGCGAATTTCCGCCCGCAGGCCGTTCATCCCCAGCCGCAGCAGTTTGTGATAATCTATGCACGGTCCGCCCAAGCCGTACATCGGATACGATATCTCCTGGCAGGAATAGTAATCGTCGCTCGGCAGACCGGCGTTGAGCCGTTGGGAAAACCCCTTGCGGCATTTCACGTAGGTCGCACGGTCTTTCCAGAAATCCAGCAGGAATTGCATATCCTTGCGAAGCGAATCCGGCGTGTCCGCCGAGTTCAGTTCCTTTGCCAGAGCCTCGAACTGGCAGAAATATGCGGCATCGGTCAGCCCGCCCCGTTCCTGGTCTATGCCGACTGTCGCCCTGTCCAGCCGGCCGGCGAACCAGTCGCCTTCCTCGATCGCCATGAGCGTCGCCGGCACCTGCTGGCGAAGGCACATTATCTCGCGGACATATGGATGGTCGTTTTCATGCCGGCGATAAACTTCGGTAAATTGCAGCTCGCGAGCGAGCGATTTCAGCCGCCGGCCAGACGTAATCTTTTCATCGGCGGCCGATCTGCCGCTGACGATGCTTTGAATTTCCTTGTCGTGCTGGGCAGTTGTCATTGTTCCTGCCTTTATAACAGCGCTGCGGACGGTTTGGGTTTCAGAGTCCCTGGCAGAATGCCGCGCGAACCGCGTTCTGTCAGGGACGCATGGTATAAATCCTGATTTCCGGTCCTTCAAACAGTATAGCAGATTTACCCTTTCACATCAAATTTTCAACGCCTCCGGCATGTAATCATCCAGTTACGGAGAACAATCAGACAATTTCTGCATTTTTGTGGTGCAGGCGCTCCGGCTGCCCGACATGAAAATTCCTCAAAGCTGCACTTAAAAAACATTGACAACCCCTTTAATAATACGTATTATTAAGGGAGTTTCAGGTAAAAGCCGGCCTGGAGACAATTGCTCGTCGTTTTTTGCGGGCGGGCATGTCCGGGCAAGATATGGAAAAACGGAAACCGCGCGATGAAAAAGGATGATCGGCGAAAAGTGGATTTTCACTGTCATTCAAGCGCCTCTTCCGGGGCGATCGGCAAGCCGCCAGAGATCGCGCGATTCTTCAAAAAGCACGGATACAGCGCGTTTTCGCTCACTGAACACGACAATTTCGACTCGCTTCCTGCCGCCCGGGATGCGGCGGAGCGGGAAGCCATCGAATACGTTCCAGGGATCGAACTGAGCGTTCGCTCGCCGGAACTGGAAGGGCCGGGAAATCCGATCAGGCACGTGCTGGCGTTTTTCTACCAGCCGACGCCGTTCCTGGCCGACCTGGCCCGCCGGCGCGTGGAGGCCCACAAGGAGCGGCACCGGGAATGCCTGCGGCGTCTCAAGGACCGAGGCATTGCGGACATAACCGAGGATGACCTTCTCGCGTGGATACCCGTGCGCTTCGGCAAGGACGACGTCTGGAAACTTCCCTACGCCTGCCACGGGCCCATCGGCGACCTTCTGATTCAACGGGGCGTCCTGCCGGAGGACCGATCCAAAACAGTGCGCGACCTGTTCCTGGAGGTCGCTCTGCCGCTGGAAGATCCCGCGGCGCCGCTGATGAGGGATATCCTGAGCGGCCTGCGCGAGGCCGGCGCGGTGCTGATCCTGGCCCATCCGATTCGCCCGGACATGTCCGTCGACGCGGACCAGGAACGCAAGCGGCTGGAACGCTGGCTCGACGAATACGTGGACGGCCTGGAAACTTTTTACGAAAAATACGACGTGGAACGGCGACAGTTCCTCCGCGACATTGTGCGCAGGCGAAAGCGCCCGTACACTGGCGGGTCGGACACGCATACCTACGACCTTAACTCGAATCTCAAATGGAGCGACGCGCCGTACGCCTGCCTGGAGTCGCTTCGCGAGTTTCGCGCCACGGGGCGATGCGAGACTTTTCCGGACATCGGGCCGGTAAGTCAGGCCATGGAGAAGATAGCATGAACAAGGCAAATCGGATGAACAGGCATTCGTTCCGGTCCGGCGGCATCGAGACTCTGGTTCTGCTCGCGGCATTTGCGTTTTTGGATTCCGCGCTCACTTTTGCCGCCGGGGAACCGAAAACGTCGGCCGAACGCCTGATCGTCGGCGATTCGGCCCGGCCGGGCCTGTGCGTCCACGCCGACTGCGGCGGCGGCACTGCGACGGCCGCACTGGCACTGGGAGGAAAAAATCTGGTGCAGGGCCTCACCGCCGATGAAAAACAGGTCGCGCCGGCCAGGGCGCACGTCGCCTCGCAAAAGCTCTCCGGCCGCGTAACAATCGACTATCACCCGCTCACCTGCCTGCCCTACGCGGACAACCTCGTCAACACGCTGTTTCTTGACGATTTTCCGGCATTGCAGAAAAAAGGATTGTCCGTCAAGGAAGCCCTGAGAGTAACGCAACCAAAGGGGGTCATCTTTTTCGGAAAAGCCGACGCGACTCTTTCAAAAGACCTGGCCGATGCCGGGATAAAGAATCCCCAGACCGCTGCCGTTGAAGGATATGCCCGGATCGTCAAACCATGGCCGGCGGATATGGACGAATGGCAGCAGCACCGGCACGACACAACCCGCACGGCCGTATCGGCCGACAAACTGGTCAATCCCAGCACGTCCCTGCAATGGGTAGCCGGCAACATGTGGGCGCATAAGCCCATAAGCCAGATGGTTTCGGCGAACGGCCGCATATTCTATTACATGCCCAATGATGTGGAAAAACTCAAGGAGCAGCCGGGATTCACCATCGAGGCACGCGACGCTTTTAACGGCCTGTTCCTTTGGCGGACGACCGGCGAGGGGAACAAGAAAAACTGTTACAGCCTGATCACCGCGGCCGGCGACCGCGTTTACACCTATCTCAAGGCCGATGGGCCGCTGGTTGCGCTCGACGCAGCAACGGGAAAAACCGTAACGACGTATCCGACCGGCGGAACAATGGTAACTGTTTACAAGGACATTCTGATTTTCGGCCAGGGCGTCAGGGATGTTCACGACGCCAAGACCGGCCAGAAACTCTGGACCGGCCCGGCCGGTTATGACCCGTGCATTATCGGCGACGACCAGATTTTCACCGCCACCAAGGATGCGATATTCTGCCTGGATCCCAAAACAGGTAAAACGATCTGGACCACGCCATTTGGCGACAATCCCAGGGGAAGCGGCCTTTTCTGCTACGCCGACGGCGTGCTTTATTGCAGCGGACGCGACAGCGGGAACGTCGGGCGCGGCCTCAACTCGGCGTACTCGGCAAAGGACGGCAAATTCCTCTGGAGCTACACTTATCCCCTGCCCGGGCACGGCGGGCGTCCCGACATCTGGCCGATCGGCGGGCTTGCGTGGGTGCATCGCGGAGACCCAGCTAAGGCGGGCGAGAATGAGGCGTTCATCGGCCTGGACCCAAAGACTGGCAAGGAATCGAAGACGATCGACATGCCCAAGCTGGTCAAGCACCGCTGTTACGCATACAACGGCACGGTCAATTACCTCCTGGGCGGCGGGATGGACTTTTTCGACGTTGCGGCGGGCAAGGTTTACTCATTTCACGGCGGGCGGGGCGTGTGCGGATTCGGCTACATACCGGCCAACGGGCTGGTGTACACCGGCCCGACACTCTGCGAGTGTTTCGCCCACATTCGCGGCCTGACGGCCTTCGGGTCCGCGCCGGCGCCAACGGCGGAAGAACTGTCGGCGGCGAAAAAGAGCCGCTTCCTGAAAGGCACGGCGGCACCACAGGCCGGGCAACCCGACAAGGACGACTGGCCGACATTCAGGCGCAATCCGGCCAGGGCCGGCAGCACGGAGGCCCCGATCCCCGGCAGCCTGGCGATCAAGTGGGAAAAGAAGGTTGGATCAAGAGCGACGGCGCCGGTGGCCGCGCAGGGACGCATATTCGCCGCCCTGCCGGAGGATTGCGGAGTCGTGGCGCTGGACGGCAAGAGCGGAGATATTCTCTGGCAATTCACGACGTCTTCGCCGGTAAATCTGCCGCCCACGGTGAGCGACGGCGTGGTATTGTTCGGCTGCACCGACGGCTGGGTTTACGCCCTGTCGCCGGGAAAAGGGGAACTCATCTGGCGGCTGCGGGCCGCCCCGCTGGACAGGCGGATCGTCGGCCGCGAGCGGGTGGAGTCGGCCTGGCCAGTCTTCGGAAGCGTGCTGGCGATGAACGGCACGGCCTATTTCGCTGCCGGCCGGCACGACGAAACCGACGGCGGAATCTTTCTCTTCGCCGCCGACATTCGCACAGGCCAGGTGGTCTGGGAGCAGCGGATCGTGCGCGAGACGCTCCTCCAGCAGGTCGGCGTGCGCGCGGTAGACAATGAAATGAACGATCTTCTGGTCAGCGACGGGAAAACAATCTTTATGTACAACAAGGCGTTCGACGCCAAAACGGGCGCCAGAACAAAAGATGCGTCGTCGAACTTCCTGTGGGGCGGAACTTCCGGCTGGCTGGACGACATGACGCTGCCGCCATATGGCTGGAAACATGAGATGCAAAGGCAGCGGATGATCCGAACCGTGGGCAAGCGGGGCTCGCAGAATTCCATAATTGTCCAGGCCGGAAGTAAATCGTTCAACATCAACGTCGACCGCGGCGAAATAACCCAGGGCGGCGCGGACGGAAAAAAAGGCGGCTGGTCGGTGAAAATCCCGGATGGCGCGTGCCCCAAGTCGATCCTCCACGCCCAGGACACGCTCGTCATCGCCGCGGCGGTTGGAACATCCGGCAAAGGCGAGATCTGGATCCATTCGGCCGCCGACGGCTCGCAGACTTCCAAGACGGAACTTCCTGCCGTCCCGGCCTTCGACGCCATCGCGGCAATTCCCGGATTCGTCTTTGTCTCAACGCAGGACGGCAGAATAATATGTCTTGGAAAATAACGGGACAGTTACGAGGGGATTGTGATGCGGGCGGACCGCGAACGACAAGTCCGGTCGGGGTTTTGCTTCATCGCATAAATTTCCAGAAAGACAATAATACCTTGCAAGGCCAGTGTAACCGATTTGCAGGCTCGCAGAGCCGGCAGAAAGTAGCCCCGGGTGAAGCGAAGTCCGCCGTCAGGCGGACGAAGCGAAACCCGGGGAAAACCCGTTCAATGAAGTTCCAAATTTACGGCCCCGCCACCGGCAGACGCGCCACAATTCCTCATCTGCCCCAACCAATGGTCTCCGGCGAAATATTTATCCGCTGTGGGAGAAAAAAAACCCTCACCCTACCCTCTCCCTTCAGGGAGAGGGGTTAAAGAAACACGTTCCGTAATCTCGATGAACCGGTGTGAAAATAGACCTCCGGGAAAAACCGAAGCTGACGAAAGGATAGAATGTCGAGAAAAACCGTTACATCGAAGATATCCGGCGTTACGATGAAGCAGATCGCCGAGCGGGCCGGCGTCAGCCAGCCGCTGGTCTCCGTCATCCTTCGCGGAGACGACAAAAGCGGCATCCGCTGCGGCGGCGACGTGCGGCGCAGGGTTCTGGAGGCCGCCCGGCGATTCAGATATCGGCCAAGCCACGCGGCCCGGAGCCTCCTGTCGGGCAAGCACAACGCGATCGGAATTCTGGTAAATCAGTTCGGAAACGTGGACAAGAAATATTTCTCGGGGATTTCCGCCGCAGCATGGAAATCGGGCCAACTCATCGTCCTGGGGCCGATCCCTGAAACAGAATCGCCGGAGCAACATCCCTGCACGCCCCGAATCCTCAGCGAGGACGTGGCGGACGGGTTGATCGTCCTGGACGATATTCCGGATTCGATGTCGTCCGAGATCGACCGCATCGGCCTGCCGGCCGTTTGGGTGAACACAAATCGTCGCAACGGCCCCGGCTGCATCACCATCGACGAGGAGGCCTCGATTGCCGCCGCCGTCGCGCATCTTGTTTCACTGGGCCGGCGATGCGTCGGCTACGTCGGTCCAGACGAATCGGGACACTATTCGCGAGCGGAACGTCTCGCCGCGGTCCGGAAAGCCGCCGCGAAGATGGGCCTGCCCGAACCGCCTGTGCTCACCCTGTGCGAGGAACGGAAGATAGTTGCGAAAATCGGCGAGACAGACCGGCTCGTCGCGGAGTTTCTCGCCGGCCGGCCGGGCCTTGACGCCTGCGTCGCGTATCGCGATTCAATTGCGCCGTACGTGTACCGGGCCGCCCGCAGTCTCGGCCGGAAAATTCCTGAAAATCTGGCCGTCATCGGCGCGGACGACACGCCGCACGCTATCGCGGTCGATCCGCTGCTGACGACCCTCCGCATACCCCAGCGGAAAATGGGCGCCCGCGCCGTGGAAATTCTGCTGGCGATGATCAACGGCGAGCCGATTCCGAAAACTCCGGTGCGTTTCACCGCCGAACTGGTTGTCCGCAACTCAACCTGAAGCCGGTTATTGGAGCGCAAAGTGTTTCGGCCGTTTATGGCATTTAAATTTTTGTGACGACATTGGAATCATGCAAAGTTAATTTCGAATCACCTGCGAAAATTGATTATTCAGTTTCCCATCAATGAATGATATATGCCGCCCCGCCGGGGCTTGTTTCTGTGTGGATGCCGGCAAGCTATAAACATTCCGTGCCTACGGCACTTTGAAACTGCCATGGACGGATGTTTCGCTCCGGCAGGAGCGAGATGTTTATAGCAAAAGCGATCAAAAACAAAACCAGCTCCAGCGGAGCGGCATGAAAATATTTGATTTTCACGGCTCAAACTCTGCAGCCCGTGTCATTATGCAAACTTAAAATTATCAGCGGTCGCCGGGCTGGCCCTGCGGCAGCATGATTTCGATCCACCCTTTAACGCCGGCCGCCTCGAACTCGACCAGTTGCGTACGGAACGGCGAGAGTTCAAAACAGTCGCCGCTCTTGCAGATTTGTGCGGCCTCGTACGCGGTGTTGACGCGACGCTTGTATTCGTCCTTGACGTCCTCGAAAACGCCGGCGATGCCATTCGCGATCCAGTGGTTGCTGGAGTTGCCGTGGATATCATATGCGGTGCGGGTCAGCGCCCCGACGGTCTCGGCGTAAAGCCAGTATCGCAAGGCCTCTTTCCAGACGCCTCGCTTGTACATGGCGAACGGGACGGCCTGGATCAGCCGCGTTATGGCGTAGTTCAGTTCGCCCAGCCAGCCCCCCTGCTGATTATAGATTTTGGCGGCCTCGACGATTGCTTTGGCCAGTTCGCGGGCCTTTCCGGCCGGGCCGGCGGGACTGCCTGTTTCGATCTCCGCGAGGCCTTCGGCTATCGACTGAAATTCGCGGCGATACAATTCGGATATCGTGGCGGTGGCGTTGTTCTTGATCAGTTCGTCGGCCAGTTGGCCGGCCAGGGCCTCGACGCAGCGGTCGATTCCGGGGCGATTTTGCGGCGGAATGTACGGCATTGTCAGCTCCTTATAAATTGCAGTTTTGGAAGTCTATAGACGACGGACCTTCTCGTAGAGGTCTTTGGCTCCGAAATTGCCCGATTTTAGCACAAGCAGCAGTCGCGGGTTGTCCAGCGGGAAGCAGTACGGCACGCCGGGGTCGATCGGCAGGCCGATCTCAAGGACGTTGAATCCCAATTCGCGGCAGACGGCGCCGGACGTCTCGCCGCCCGAGACGACGAGCCGGCCGATTTTTCCGCCGGCGACTAGGGCGGCCGCCACGCCCGCCAGAACCTTGCCGATCCGCGCGCCTGACGCCACCTCATCCAGCCCGGCTGCCGCGGCGGCGCGGGATGTTTCATCCGGCCTTGCCGCATAAGAGTGAATAAGCACAGGCCGGCCGGCCGCCAATGCCTTGCCGGCCCGCCTGATGCAACCGGCCGCGTCAATCCTGCCTGATATCGCGCCGACGGCGTCAACTGGCACTTCGACAAATCCGTGCCTGATGGCGTATTCTTTTTGTCCATGAGTTGTCGGCGAAAGGCTGCCGCTGATGACGGCCGTGCCCTTGGGCATGTCTGCCAGCCGTCGATTGAATGACAACGGTTTGCGCCCGGGGAAAAGCACGCCCGGCACCTCGGCCGTTATGCCCGAACCGCCGCTGATTAGCCGGCTGTCGCGCACGGCCCCAATCGCAATGCGAATGTCGCCCTGGTCCACGGCATCGGTTATCACGTAGGCGATCCCCTGCCGGGCCAGTTCGCCCAGATGCTTCCGCAATTGCCGCTCGCCCCCCCGAATTACGTTCAGGTCGGCAAGGCCCACCTTCCGCCGCGTCTGATGCGACAGCCAGCGAACCAGATTCGAGTCTGTCATCGGGTTGAGCGGATGATTCCGCAGCGGCGATTCAGAGAGCAACTGCCCGTTGACGAAAAGGCAGCCCATGTACGTCGTCCGGCCGTTGACCGGCAGGGCCGGACAGACGATGACCTGTCTGGCTTTAAGACGGTCCGAGGCCGCGTCGAGCGACGGGCCGATGTTGCCGCGCGGCGTTGAGTCGAACGTGCTGCAATACTTTATCTGGACCATTTTAGGCCGCAGGGCCTGAGCGAAGACGACCGCCCGGCCGGTGCGGTAGTAGGCCGTCCGCGGCGACACAGATCGCGCCTGCGTGCCGAACACCACGGCGTCAAAAGTCCGCAGAGGACGAATGTCCTTGAGCCTCGATGTGTCCAGCACGAGTGCGGTCCTTACGCCTGGCTGCGTCAACATGCCGCCAGCATCGGTCGCTCCGGTGTTGTCGTCGGCTATTACCGCGAATCGCATTTGCCGCTCCTACATGACCCTTTTGAGCAACAGGTCGATCTCGCCCTGCGTCAGCGTTCTGGCCGACGGCCCGGCCAGCAGTCGCACGCGGCAGTTATCTTCTATCTCTTCCAGGATGCCTATCGCCTTGACGAATTCGGCGGCGAAGACGACCAGCCCGTGGTTTTGCAGCGCGACGGCGCTTCGGGCCGGACAGTTTTCGACGGCTTGGGCGAGTTCGGCGCTTCCGGGGGGAAAATACGGCACGACCGGCACGCGGCCGGCACGCATCACCGATTGGGGAGTGATTGCCGGCAGGAACTGCTCGCGATTCAGGTCCATTTGCGCACTTACCGCGATGCAGTGAGCCGGATGCACGTGGATGACGACGCGGGCATCGGGATGACGATTGTAGATCGCCAGATGCAGACCTAGTTCTTTGGTGGGCCTGACCGATCCCGAAACGTTGCCGGCCAGGTCGGTCCGGGCAAGGTTCTGTTCGGTAACATCGGCCAGTGAAACGCCCGTGGCCGTCAGTACAATGCCGTCATCGACGCGGGCGCTCAGATTGCCGCTGGTGGAGGTCGCCAGGCCTTTCTGGAACAGCAGGCGGCACGTCCGGATCATCTCGTCCTGAAGGTCCATGTTATTTGCGGTTCTCATCCCAAAAACGTGGTTGTGCATGTTCAGATGCTTTGCCAGACAAGTCCATCCTGTCAGCCCGCCAGGGCGGGGCTACGGGGGGCACAGCTTGCTTGCAAACTGTGTAACTATTGATGCCATAGGAGCACGGTTTGCAAGCAAACCGTGGCACCCGCGGCGTCGTACAATTCGAGCCACCTTGCGGAGTCCGTGTCGCCGCGGTCAAGGCCCGAAGGGCCGGCAGATAGTAGCCCCAGGTGAAGCGGAGGACGGCAAAAGCCGTCCGAAGCGGAACCTGGGGACAAATCGTCATTAAATAAGTTTCCAAATCTCCGTTTGCGCCACGGCAGAATCGGCAGAATTCTCGAATACCACGTCCAATGAGAATAGCCAATTCATTGTTCTGTTGCTGGAAAGGACAACTGTGGGCAGGACTTGTCCGGGAAGGCCATGCGAGGGCATTGCTTTTTCCACTACGGATGAATGTTTCATCGAAAATCTTCGGCCGGGAGGTTATTGAATTTTGGCGCGCCTGCCGGTGG
>JACRIL010000026.1 GCA_016235825.1 Planctomycetota bacterium | reverse complement strand
GTGAAACACTTATATTCTGTATATTTTGCATTATGGCGGAAGTCTGAGATTCTGATTGAAATTATCTCCCTTCCAGTCAACTCCGTTATTTCCTATTGCCATGCGCCAATCATTCCTGGGATCTTGAAAACATACATTAGCAGTCTGTTGAAAATGTGGCGTGGGCGTCTCGCCCGCGTGTGGCGAGGGCATCCTGCCCTCGCGTTTTTTCATTTTTCCCTGGTTTTCCGCAGGCGGGCTTGTCCGGCGTAGCTTTAGCGAAGCCGGAACGCCTGCGGCACACGCGGCCAGGATGGCCACGCCACAAACATCGCCTTTTTCAACGGACTGCTAGCCGAATCAGCCGCGAAATCCTGATAATGGTTTTGCACATCCTGCGCAAACAAACTGAAAATCCCGCACAGACCTTCCGTGTCGTAACTGACCCCTTGCATAAATCTGCATTTTCAGGTTGACATTAATCTGAGTGATGGGGAAAATAACAGTGTTCATCATGGAGGATGAGAAACGAAGGCAGGTGGCATGGCCAGATTTCGCGGCAACAAAACAAGAGGTAAAATGGGTGCCATGCTCGTATCTGTTTGCGAGCATGTGCTTTTTTGACGTTATTCATAAACTATACGGATATGCTATAATGGTCCGAATGGATATGAAAGAAGGAAATAAAAAAGCGCACGGCCGCAAACAGATGCGGCCATGGCA
Source organism: Planctomycetota bacterium (assembly GCA_016235825.1). GTDB lineage: Bacteria > Planctomycetota > Phycisphaerae > SM23-33 > SM23-33 > JACRIL01. Next base: position 14,127 of record JACRIL010000026.1, on the reverse strand, counting down.
CCCTTTCTATACCTTTCGGCGCTATACCGGACATGCCACCGGCGAGATATTACATGAGAACAACAATTATTACAATACTTGCGGTTGCATTGGCTACAACATTTTATATATCTTTTGGCGACCAAGATGAAAATGCTGACACGAAGAGTCAGAGCGTTTCTCAGCCGGATAATAATAAAATGCGATTGCATGTAACCGACGTCGCGAATACTGGTTCTACTACCCGATCGTTTTTAAATAATTTAAAGGTGGTTAGGCCAGAGTTGGACGATATCCTCAGCAAACAACAACTTCTGGTTGATAAACTGATTTTTGTGGCCGACAATGACGAATACCCCCAAGTTAGGAGACTTGCAGTTAAGTATCTCGCCGAGTCGGCCCGAATGGGAAATTCTGATGCATCAGGGTATTTGGTGAAAAATGCAAACCAGGTAATACCTGCCCAGATAGACCCACTTAAAGATCTGTATCCATGCGCAAATGTAATTGCGGCTATGGGATATCAGGGTTTGCAAATAATATTGGATAATATAGATCAAAAGCTTGATGATGAAGTGCTAGATAGATTATCGTTAGTGATAGAGCGGATATTTCGTGATGATAAACTGGCAGATAAATTTATGTCCGGTATAATAGTTGATTACCACAGCAGCGGACAAAAGATGAAAAAGAAGAATTGTCTAAAAATGCAGAGACTTATTGAAAAACGCAATAATCTTCCGCCCGATAAACTTATCTTGCCCCCTGATTCTGAAACTGCACCTTCCACAGAACCGGCAAAGTAATAAAATGTTACCCTCGCGGGGTTGCATTTCCGGGGTAGTTTTGGGTAAAGCAGCTACAAGTTTTAAAGAGCAGTTCAGGGCATCAACCTGATCTGCCGGGCTTGAGACCGGTCGAATGAACCAACAGTTCAACCTGATGCGTTTTACGACGGCCGGTTTCGAGTTCGCCGCGACGATCGGCCTGCTGACCGGCGGAGGGGTTCTTTTGGACCTGAAACTCGGTATAATGCCGGCCTTCACGGCGACCGGCGCGGTATTGGGTCTGATAGCGGCGATTTACAGGCTCATCAGGCAGGCAAAACAGATGCAGGCCCAGTTCAAGGCGCAGCAGGATCGCAGCGGCCGGGAAAATGCCGGCCAGGACAGCAAAAACGGAGACGCAAATTGGCCCAGCAACAAGGGCACGGATTGAAGATATGGCCTCTGGTCTGGCGTCTGTCGGCGGCGAGTCTGGCCGCCGGGGCGGCTGGGGCTTATCCCACCTACGCCCTGGCCGGATGGCCAGGATTATTGAGCGAGGCAGTTGCCTGCGTGATTGTTGCCGCTATAATTCTGGTTAGCACGGCCTTTCTTCTGGGCCAGGCCCGGAGCGGGCCTTTAAGAGCGGCCCAGGCGTTCGCCCCGATGGTCATGGCGCGCGGGCTGGTCTGCGTGGCGGCGGGACTGGGACTTTGCCTGGCGACGCCGCTGCCGCCGAGGGCGCTGCTTGCATGGCTGCTGGCGTTCTATATAGTAACGCTTGTAACCGAATCGGCGTGGCTGATCCGGACGTTAAGGCAATCCTGCGGCGGCCAGTCCGCCCGGCGGGAAGACATCAGGCCCGGACTTCCTTCGGGCAACGAGAGTAACACATAGTGCTGGCCAGCGGATCATTCATACTCGACCACATCAACGACAGCCCGTGGAAGGACTGTGTCGTAACGCTCCCGGGCGGGATGAAGATAACGCTGATGTCCAGCGCGATAGCGATGATGATCATATCGGCCATCGTCGTTCTGCTGATAATCCTGCCGACGGTCCGCAAGTGGAAGCAGCGGCCCAGCGGGATGCAGAATTTTCTGGAGGCGATTGTGCTGTTCATCCGCGAGCAGGTCGCCAGGCCGGCCCTGCATCACCGGACCGACACGTTTTTGCCCTTCCTGTTGACCATATTCGTGTTCGTGCTGACGATGAATCTGCTGGGCATGGTTCCGCTCAAGACGGTCAGTGAGATGGTCGGGCTGAAAGACTATCCTGTCGGCGGTGCGGCCACGGGCGTGCTGGCGGTCTGCGGGGGTCTTGCAACAATCTCCATGTGCATAATGATGGTCGGGGCGCTGCAGCAGACGGCCGTGCGGTTCCACAAACACCACGAATCGGCGCCCGTGGCGGTCTGCTACCTGCTGTCGCCGCTGCTGTGGATATACAGCCTTTGCCCGCCGATGGAATGGAAGATGAAGCTGGCCCTGGGCTGGCTGCTGACTCCGCTGGAGCTGATCGGCTTTTTCGCAAAGTGTTTCGCCCTGATGATTCGTCTGTTCGCCAACATGACGGCAGGCCACGCCCTTATCGCGGCCATGCTCATGTTTGTCATGATGGGCGTCCAGAGCTTCGCGGATTCCAGTTCATACAGCGTGTTCGCAATCGCCCCGCTCAGCATGCTCATGGCGCTGATGGGCAGCGTGCTGGACATGCTGGTGGCGGTCTTACAGGCGTACATATTCACATTCCTTTCGGCGATGTTCATCGGGATGTACATGGACCCGGCGCATTAAGAGCCTGCATAACAGGAGAAAGCAATGGCAAAGCTGATGAAGTATGCGATGGTGTTTGCGATAGTGGCGTGGTTTCCGTCGATGCTGCTGGCGGAAGGCGCCTCGCCTGCCGGCCCGGCCGGCGAGGTAAACCTGAAGGCCCAGCCGCTCTACGCGCTGGGCAAGGGCCTGGCGCTGGCCGGGGCGGGCGTGGGCGCGGGCCTGGCGACGATCGGCGGCGGCGTGGGAATCGGCAGGATCGGCGGCAGCATGGTCGAGTCTGTGGCCCGCCAGCCCGAGGCCAGCGGCCAGCTCTTCGCGCCAATGATCATCACGGCGGCGATGGTCGAGGGCGGCATGCTCTTCGCCATCGTGCTGTGCCTGATAGCGATGTTCACCGGCCTGTAAGACCCGCAAGGGCGATCGGAGCGGCACATGCGAATCTTTCTGGCAAAAGGCGGCCTGTTGTCGGCGGTCGTGCCGGCGGCGCTGACGCTGTCGGCGTGCCCGGCGGTTGTTTGGGCCAGCGGCGGCGGCGAAGGCGGCGGTCTCAATCCCGGCGACATCGGCCAGGCCGTTGCAGCCATCGTCATCTTCCTGATCCTGCTGCTGATCCTGCGCAAATGGGCATGGGGGCCGATCATCAAGAGCCTCAAGAGCCGCGAGGACTCGATAGCCCGGGCGCTTCAGGAATCCGCCGACCGCCAGAAGGAAGCCCAGGACCTGCTTGCCCACTACAAGGCGCGGCTGGACAAGGCCGAGGGCGAGTCGCGCGACCTGATCGCCAAATCGCGTCAGGATGCCGCCGAGGCCAGGCAGAGAATCCTCGACGAGGCCCGCCAGGACGCCCGCAAGGCCATGGACGACGCGGCCGATGAAATCCGAATGGCCAAGGAGTCGGCCATCAGGGACATCCACTCCGCCGTGGGCGAACTGGCGGCGGACATGGCCGGAAAAATCCTCCAGCGGGAAATCAGGCCCGACGAGCACCAGAAGATGCTCGACCAGAGCCTTGAGGAACTCAAACAGAAGACGGCAAGGAATTAATGGATCCGCATCAGGACATTCATCCCGATCCGCTGAAGGGCCTGGCGACAGACCCCACGTCCATCGTGCTGGCGAACGTCTATGCAACCGCCCTGATGGACATGATGAGCGGCGACGCGGCCGCCCAGCAGACGGCCGACGAACTCGACGCGCTGGTGGACATGATATACAGCATCGAAGGGTGCGAGGAACTTCTGACCACGCCGATGCTCCGCCGCGACACGAGACTGGAACTGTGGAACAAATTTTTCGGCGGCAGGCTCAGCCAGGACGTGGAATGTCTTATCCATGTCATGGCGCGTCACGGCAGGAGCAGGCTCATCGGACAGGTCGCCCGGCAGTTCCGCAAGCTGCTTGCCCGCCGCAGGGGTTTTTTGGAGATTCGGCTGACCACCGCCGCCCCGGCCGACGAGCGGACGGTCAGGCATCTGACGGACATTGTGCAGGCCAACACCGGCGCAAAGGCGAGCATTATTACGGAAGTCAACCCCGCCCTGATCGGCGGGATGATCGTGAGGATAGGCGACGAGGTGTACGACATGTCGGTCGCCTGTCAGATAAGACGGATTCGCGGGCAGGTGCTTGCCCACAAACCAAACGTTAAGGCGGTCGCGGTATGAAATTCAAAGCGGACGAGATAGCCAGCATAATCAGGCAGGAAATCGACAACTACAAGCGGCAGATCGACGTCTCCGACGTCGGGCGAGTGCTTGAGGTCGGCGACGGCATCGCGCAGATATACGGCCTGTCGAACACGATGGCCGGCGAGATGCTCGAATTCCACGGCGGGCAGATGGGCCAGGTGTTCAACCTGGAGGAAGACTCCGTCGGGGCGGTCATCTACGGCGAGTGCGAGCACATCCGGGCCGGCGACGAGGTCCGCGGCACAGGCAAACTGCTCAGCGTGCCCGTCGGATACGAGATGCTCGGCAGGGTGATCGACCCTCTGGGCAGGCCGCTGGACGGCAAGGGGCCGATCAAGGCCGAGCAGAGCCGGCCTCTGGAACTCATAGCTCCCGGCATCGCCGGGCGCCAGCCGGTCGATGAGCCGCTCCAGTCGGGCATCAAGGCCGTCGACGCCATGACGCCGATAGGCCGCGGCCAGCGCGAACTCATCATCGGCGACCGCAAGACAGGCAAGACCGCCATCGCCATCGACACCATCATCAACCAGAAGGGCCAGGGCGTGATCTGCGTCTACATCGCCATCGGCCAGAAGGAATCGACCGTCGCCGGCGTCGTCGAATTGCTGCGGCAGCACGGGGCGCTGGAGCACACCATCGTGGTCTCGGCCGCCAGCAGCGTTCCGGCCCCCATGCAGTACGTCGCCCCTTATTCCGGCTGCACCATCGCCGAACATTTTATGTACAACTATGGCAAGCCCACGCTGGTGGTTTACGACGACCTGAGCAAACAGGCCGCCGCCTATCGCCAGATATCGCTGCTGCTCCGCCGCCCGCCAGGCCGCGAGGCCTATCCCGGCGACGTGTTCTACCTGCACAGCCGCCTGCTGGAACGGGCCTGCAAACTGGCCAACAGGTACGTGATCGTCCCGGTCGCCACGCCGGCCAACACGACGGACATCCAGGGCGTCGATGAAAAAGTTTACATCGGCCCGCACGAGAAAAAGGCGGCAGAGGCAAAGCTCAAGGCCTTGCCCAACGCCTCCAGCCTCAAGCTGCACAGGCTGCCCAACTCCGGCGGGTCGATGACCGCACTGCCGATCTGCGAGACGCAGGAAGGCGAGGTCTCGTCCTACATTCCGACCAACCTGATATCGATAACCGACGGCCAGATTTACCTGGAGCCGGGCCTGTTCTTCGCGGGCATCAGGCCGGCCATCAACGTAGGCATCTCGGTCAGCCGCGTGGGGTACAAGGCGGCCATACCGGCCATGAAGTCCGTCGCGGCAAGCCTGCGGCTCGACCTGGCATCCTTCCGCGAATTGGAGGCCTTCGCCCTGCTGGGCATGGAACTCGACCAGGCCAGCCAGCGCCAACTTGACCGCGGCGCCCGGATGGTCAAGCTGCTGACCCAGCCGCAGTATCACCCGATGGACGCCGTCGACCAGTCGATATCCATCTTCGCCGGGACAAACGGCCTGCTGGACGACCTGCCGGTCGCCGACGTGCCGCTGTTCGAGGTCGAGTCGATAAAATTCATCAAGGACCACGCGATAGACATCTACCAGGATATGCAGTCAGACAAGTCGCTGCCGAAGGATCGCCAGGCGAAACTCCGGCAGGCCATGCTCAAGTTCAAGGAAACCATCTGGAAGGACCTTCGCAAGGTCTCCGGCAAGAAGCCCGCGGCGAGCCAGCAGGCTGTCCCCGCACCGAAGTGAAAAAAGCGACTGAACCTTAGACAATGGCAAAAGCAAGAAGCATACTGAAGCGGGCAAGGGCGGTCAAAAAGATCGGCACCATCACCAGCACGATGGAGATGGTGGCCACCGCCCGCTTCAAGAAGATGCACAAGATGGTCGTGGCGGCCCGGCCGTACATCACCAGGATCCGCAAGATGGTGTCCGACCTGATCAGCCGCTGCGGTCCGGGCGACCTGGACCACCCGCTGATGCACGAAAACGAAAAGCTCCGCCGCGACGTGCTGCTGGTCATCACGTCCAATCGCGGGCTGTGCGGCTCGTACAATTCGTCGCTGCTGCGGCTGGCGATGGAGCGCTACAACCAGCTTCGCGAATCGGGCTACGATATAAAGCTGCACGTGGCCGGCAAAAAGGGCATGCAATATTTCCGCTTCAAGAAAATCAGGGTGGACAAGTATTATTCCGACCTTGGCGACGTGCCGAACTACAATCGCCTGGCGGCCGTCGCCGACGACCTGATGACGGAATTCCTGGACGGCTCGATAAGCGGCCTGGAGATCGCCTACACGCAGATGATAGGCGCGGCCAACTTCAAGCCGGCCATCGGACAGGTGCTGCCTCTGACCGTCGCGGCCGAAACGACCAAAGAGCCACAGGCCAAAAAGGCCTTCAGGGTCGCCTACGACATGCTGCCCTCGATGGACGCGATACTCCAGCAGTTGCTGCCGACGACGGTTCGGCTGCGGGTCTTTGAGTGCTTCCTGGAGTCGGCCGTTACAGAGCAGACATCGAGAATGACCGCGATGCGGGCGGCGTCTGAAAACGCCGACGAACTGCTCCACAACCTTACAGTCAAATATAACCGCATGAGGCAGTCCCAGATCACCACCGAACTGGCGGAAATCCTGGGCGGCACGGCGGCGATTGAATGAAAAAACGATTATGAGGCCCGCGATCTGCTTCAACCGGCAGGCCGCGAAAAAATTGGACAGCAGGACAAAAAAGTTAGCGAGAGAAAATTATGCCAGGAACAGGCAAGATAGTGCAGGTTATCGGCTCGACGTTCGACGTGGAGTTTCCGGAAGACAAGCTGCCGGAAATTTACAACGCCCTTCGCGTGGACCACGAGGGCGAGGTTGCGCTGCATCTGACCGGCGAGGTCCAGCAGCACCTTGGCGGCGGGCGGGTGCGGTGCGTGGCCCTGGGCAGCACCGACGGGCTCAAACGCGGCATGACCGCGATCGACACGGACAAAACCGTCCAGATGCCCATCGGCATGGGCGTGCTGGGCAGGGTCTTCAACCTGCTGGGCGAGCCGGTTGACGGGCTGGGGCCGATCAAGGCCGAGGGATATCGCGGCATTCACGCCCCGGCCCCGACGTTCGAGAACCTCACGCCCAAGAGCGAAATATTCGAGACCGGCATCAAGGTCATCGACCTGCTGGCCCCGTTCGTCCGCGGCGGAAAGACCGGGCTGTTCGGCGGGGCGGGCCTGGGCAAAACGGTCGTCATCCAGGAGCTTATCGCCCGCGTGGCGACCAAGCACGGCGGGTATAGCGTGTTCGCCGGCGTCGGCGAGCGGACCCGCGAGGGCAACGACATGTGGCTGGAGATGCAGGACGCCGAGATCGGCACAACGGGCGTAAAGCTCATCACCAAGACCGCGATGGTCTTCGGGCAGATGAACGAGCCGCCGGGCGCGCGACTTCGCGTGGCGCTGTCGGCCCTGACGCTGGCGGAATATTTCCGCGACACCAGCGGCGTGGACACCCTGCTTTTCGTTGACAACATATTCCGGTTCTCGCAGGCCGGCAGCGAGGTCTCGGCCCTGCTTGGCCGGATGCCCTCGGCCGTCGGATATCAGCCGACGCTGGCAACCGAAATGGGCGAGCTTCAGGAGCGGATCACCTCCACCCGCCACGGCGCCATAACATCCGTCCAGGCCATTTACGTTCCGGCCGACGATATGACCGACCCGGCCCCGGCGACGGCCGTAACGCACCTCGACGCTTTCATTGTCCTGGAGCGCAAGATCGTCGAAAAAGGCATCTACCCGGCGGTCGATCCGCTGGGCAGTTCTTCGCGAATCCTCGATCCGCAGTACGTCGGCGAGGAACACTACGAGGTCGCCCGCCGCGTCCAGCAGATACTCCAGCGGTACCGCGAATTGCAGGACATCATCGCGATCCTGGGCGTGGACGAGCTTTCGGAAGAGGACAAGCTCGTGGTCGCCCGCGCCAGGCGGATCGAGCGGTTCCTGTCCCAGCCGTTTTATGTAACCGAGGTCTTCACGGGCAAGAAGGGCAACTTCACGCCGCTGACCGAGACGGTCCGGTCCTTCAAGGAACTGTGCGACGGCAAGTGGGACCACCTGCCGGAACAGGCGTTCATGTACGTCGGCACGATCGAAGAGGCCGCCGCGCAGGCCGAGAAACTCGCCGCCGAGGCAAAGGCATAAATGGAAAGACAAAACGGAACACAAGGCATGAGGCCGATAAGGCAAGGAGATTAATCATGGAACTGAGAATTGGAGCAAGCGCGATCCTGATGCTCTTTTATCTGGTCCTGCTGCTCAAGCCGGAACTCATCAAGAGCAGGCTGTTCTTCATGGTCGGGGCCGCGGCGATCCTGCTGGACATTCTCCTGATCGGGATATTCGGAATCTGGGCTGCTGAAAACTGGGCCCGCGTCTTGTGCGGGATACTGAGCACCATATTTGTGTTCGTGGCCTTCGCCGCGACGATACCGACGTGCTTCGGCGGCTGCCCGCTGAAAAGCTGCCGCGACGATCAACCGCAAAATCCGCCGACGGGTCCGGCGGGAATGTGAGGCGACAATGGACGTTTATGAGGCGATAGCAAAAAGATTCAGCGTCCGGACATTTCAGGACAAGCCTGTCGAGCCCGACAAGCTCGAGCGGATACTGACGGCCGGCAGAGACGCACCGTCCGGCAGGAACCGCCAGATGTGGAAATTCGTCGTCGTCCGCGACGCCAGGATGCGCCAGGAATTATCCAAGGCCGCCGAACAGCCGTTCCTTGCCAAGGCGCCGGTGATAATCGCGGTGGTGGGAACCACACCTGACGCCATCATGCACTGCGGCATCCCGGCCGACCCGGTCGATTGCGCTATAGCGATAGACCATATGGTCCTGGCGGCGACGGCCGAAGGGCTGGGCGCCTGCTGGATAGGCCACTTCAAGCAGGACGCCTGCCGCGAACTGCTCGGCATACCGCAGAGCGTGAAGATCGTCGAGATGTTCGTTCTTGGCTACCCTGCCGAGGGGCCGCGGCCGAAGAGCCGCAAGCCGCTCGACCAGGTCGTCTGCCACGAGAAATACTCCTGAGAAACGAGAAAACCGGCCGGCACTGACAATGGCATCGAAATACCAGAGAAAATTCAGCCTTGAGATATACTCGCCCGAGCAGAAGGTCCTGGCGTGCGAGGCCGTCTGCGTGGTCTTTCCCGCCGCCGACGGCCAGGTCGGCGTGCTGGCCAATCACGCCCCGCTGCTGGCGATGCTGGGGGCCGGCGCGGTCAGCGTCGAGCAGCCTGACGGCAGGATCGAGGAATATTACGTGGCCAGGGGTTTCGCGCAGATGCTGGAAAACACGGCGGTCATCCTGGCCGAAAAATGCCAGCCGGCCGGGACGCTCGAACTCGAACAAGCCCGCAATGAGCTTCAAACCGCGCACGATCTTCCGGTCGGCGCCGGCCAGGCCGCAAGGCAGAGGCTCGACCAGATCAACGCCGCCGCGGCCAAGGTCAATCTGGCGCAAAGGCAGCGGGAAAAGGCCGTCGTCAAATAAGTTCTCCAAATGGCCGGGATAAAAACAGGCACGCGCGGCAGCCCGTTGGCGATGGCCCAGGCTAATCTCGTCGCCCGGGCCATTCAGGACGCCTGCAATGTGCGGGTTGAATTGTGTCCCATAAAAACCACCGGCGACAGGCGGCGGGGTTCGCTTGCGCCGGTCGGCGGCAAGGGGCTGTTCACGGCCGAACTGGAAGAGGCTCTGCGCGGCGGTCAAATCCGTCTGGCCGTCCACTCGGCCAAGGACATGCCGGCGCAAATGGCCGACGATCTTGTGATAGCCGCCGTGCCTCCGCGCGGCGACCCGCGAGACGCAATCGTCAGCAGGGATGGGCTGATCGTCGAGTCGCTGCCGCGCGGGGCGACAGTTGGTACGGGCAGCCCGCGCCGGGCCGCACAACTGCTGGCCGTCAGGGGCGATCTGAATATCCTCCCGCTGCGCGGAAATGTCGAAACCCGTCTGAAAAAAGCCCTCGATTCAGGCCGACAGTTCGACGCCGTGATACTCGCGATGGCCGGCCTGGAGCGGACGGGGCTTTCGGGAAAATATTGCGATAAAATCCGGCCGCTCGCAATCGAGACAATGATTCCCGCGGCCGGACAGGGCAGCCTTGTTATCCAGACGCTGGCCTCAGATCGCAAAATTATCGAAATGCTTGCCCGAATTGACGACGCCGATTCGCACGCGGCCTTGCTCGCCGAGAGGGCGGTGCTTCGCGGGCTGTCCGCCGGCTGCCAGAGCAGCGTCGCCGTTTACATCTCAAAGGCCGCCGTCAAAACCGACTGGACCGGATTGGCCATGGCATCCCGGCCCGACGGGTCCGGCATGATCCGCGTCGAATGTCGTGCCGACTCGCCGAAAAAGACGGGAGAAAAAATCCTGGAATCGCTCCTGGCAAAAAACGCCGACAAACTGATCGCGTAAAATCTACTTTTTAGGGTCAACCCACAGGCTTTTTACCCATACCGGATTGCTCCATGCGATCAGGCCGTCCCTGTCGATGCACTCGATCCGCGCGTAGGTGGAGTATTTGTGAATTTCCCAGCTTGCCCGCGTGATATCCTTGCGATCCGCCTTAACAACGTACCCGTGGCAGTTGTTGGAGATGAAATTGATCCGCCGGACCTTCGAGCATTCGACGCTCACTGTCCTGCCGCGGAGTTTTACGCTCCGGATAATCGGCCCCTGCGTGGAATAAAACCGCCCCTTGCGGATGGCATCCATGATGGCCTTTTCGGTGCAGGCCTTCGCCTTCACCATGACCCAGCCCCTGCCCATGCCCCCGCCGAAATTGTGGAAATCGTCAGTGGCAAAACCGAGTGTTTTTTTGCCTGCATCCAGCAGGTCGTCCCAATGCACCGACGAATAGCCTTTGCACATGCCGTCGCAGCAGGTGTTAAAAACCTCCACGCCCAGGAAGCCGTCGAGACTCAGGTAGCTTTCGCTCCGCACGCCGCACCAGTAGGGATGGCCAATTATCAGCGAAACGCCTTCGCGTTTTGCCAGGCGCATCATTTCGGCTGTGTTCCTGACCGTCTTCTGCGACCACTCGCGATTTATTCCGAGGCAGACGATGTGCGGAAATTTATTCTTGAACTTCAAATGGATTTCCTCGGCCGGAATCAGGAGCGGCCTGCGGGCGGTCCTGGTCTGCGGCACCGTCCGCCTCCAGTGATCCGTCAGAAACACGAAATCGTATCGGCGTTTTCCGTATTCCGCGGCGACCTCTTCAACCGTCAGTTTGCCGTCGGACTGCGTGGTGTGCGTGTGAGTGTTGCCCTTGAGCCAGAGTCCGCCAGGCCTGAACCACCAGAGCGATTGCATCAGGATGCCCTTTCATGTTTCAGCATGTATACAGCCAGCAGTTTCGCGTCGGCGTTTCCGGTGTTTTTGGGCACGTGCGATATCCGCCCGTCGAAAAACAGCGCGTCGCCCTTTGACATCGGGACGTGCTCGTCGCCTATGATGAAATCTATCCTGCCTCCCAGCATCAGGACGAATTCGTCCCCTTCGGTTGTTACGGGCTTTCGCTCCCCGCCGGGCCTGATCGTCAGATGGAGCGCCTCAAACATCAGATCGCCGACCATATGGGCGATCAGCGGCTGATGGATGAAACCGGTGGCGTCGTCGCGATCGACCGTCAGTCTGTCTTTGGCTTTCAGCAGCACCCACGGCCTGTCGGCGTCCGTGCCGACATCCCTGACCAGTTCGGCCATATCGACGTTCAGGCTCCGGGCGATTCCGGCCAGGACCGGCACCGACGGCATCGCGCGGAAATTCTCGATCTTGGAGAGCAGGCCCTTGGACAGGTCGGTCCGCCTGGCCAGATCGTCCAGCGACAGGCCATGCTGCTTTCTGACCTGCCGGATGCGCAGCCCGATGCGAAACAGGTCGTTGTCAAGCCGTCGGCTCATTCGTGCGCCACCATAAACACGTCGATCATCATGATATATCCGAGTTTCATATTGGTCAATTATTTTAACTCATTTATTGCCCGGAATTTAACCGCAATCACGCCTGAAAAAGCCGCCGAAGTTCCGGCAAAAAAGTTGTTGTTTTTTCCGATTTTTCCGATATTATGTATGATATGAGGTGACGTGGCTTTGCCCTCTCATATCCATATGGCAGACCAAGTTGGCGTGCGGAAGCTGTTAGTCCTTCAAGGCCCGGCCTTTGAAGCCCAGGGGATTATCGACTTTCTCAGGGAGCACTTCGAGGTCGTCAACACCAACAATCTGGATGAGGCCCTGGAAGCGCTCCGCAACAGCCCCTTCGACGCCGTTCTGACCGAGACCAGCGATTTTCTTCCGCTGGAGCGTGGCATAGTCTCGCAGCAGGCCTCGATAATCCTGGAGACCATAGGCGACGGCGTGTGCATCGTCGGGGCCAACGGCCAGATGCTCTGGGCCAACCGCAGGCTCAGGTCGTTTCCGCCGTCGCTGCTGGACCCGCTCCGCAAGCTCTGCGTGGAGGCCTACGAAGAATTCGCCACGAGCGCCCGCAAGGACACCAGCCGGGGCAAGAGGTTCTCGCTGATACCCGACGCCTCGTCGTATTACGAGGTCATCTGCTCCCCGGTCCGCGACCGCCAGGGTCTGCTGCGGCAGATCGCCGCCGTCGTCGTCGACGCCACGAGCCAGCGCAAGCAGCAGATCAAGATGAACGCCATCGACCAGGCGGGCAGGGAGCTGGTCCGCCTCGACTACGATTCAATCGGCAGGATGGACGCCTCCGAGCGGCTCAAGATGCTCGAGGACCGCATCATCAAGTACATCAAGGATGTCCTGGACTACGAGCACTTCGCCATAATGCTGCTCAACGAGCGGACGAACCGGCTGGAGATGCTCATATCCGAGGGGCTGTCGGAAGAGGCCGAAAAATACGAGTTGTTCGCCCTGCCGGAGGGCAACGGCATCTGCGGCTACGTCGCCGCCACCGGCAGGAGCTACATCTGCCCGGACGTCCGCAAGGACCCTCGCTACATTCGCGGCCTGGAGGGCGGCAGGAGCAGCCTGACCGTGCCGCTGATGCTCAAGGACAAGGTCATCGGCCTGATAAACGCCGAATCCAGATCGGTCGGGGTGTTCGGCGAGGAGGACAGGCAGTTCGCCGAGATATTCTCGAATTATCTGGCCTTGGCCCTGAACATCCTGAATCTGCTGGTGTACGAGCGGCACACGGTGGCCAGCCAGTTCACCGGTTCGGTCTGCACACAACTCACCGGCCCGCTGAACGATTCCATCACCGAACTGTCGGGGATAATCGAGGAGAACATCGGCGACGACGATCTGCGAAGGCGGCTTCAGGACGTCATCGACAGCCTGGCCAAGACCCGCAAATGCGTCCAGCAGATATCGCAGTCCGGGACGACGGGCGTGATAGCGTCGCCGCAAGGCCCGCAGGCGGCCGACCCGCTGCTGGCCGGAAAAACAATTCTCGTGGTTGACGACGAGGAACTGATCCGCCAGACCATCCGCGACGTGCTGTCGCCTTACGGCTGCCAGATCGAACTGTGCCCCGACGGCGCCGAGGCCATCGCCAGGATCAACCAGAAGCAATACGACCTGATAATTTCCGACATCAAGATGCCCGGCGCCACCGGCTACGACGTCTACGCCGCCGCCAAGGCCGCCCACGGCGACACCCCGGTCATACTGGTAACAGGTTTCGGATGGGACCCGCATCACTCGGCGGTAAAAATCAAGAACACCGGCGGCGCCGTTACGGTCCTCATGAAGCCCTTCAAGGTCCGTCAACTGCTCGACTACATTCACACCGCCCTTGCAGCCCGTTGAAAAAGTCTCTTTACAGTAGCATGGACGTCTCGTCCATGAGTATCAGGGGCGTCTCGCCCCTGAAATGCCCAGAAAACAGCAAAATCCACGGCCAAGATGGCCGTGATACTCATGGGCAAGATGCCCATG
>JACRIL010000188.1 GCA_016235825.1 Planctomycetota bacterium | reverse complement strand
TGACATCCCGGTTGTGGGCGACGCCAAAGACATACTGGGCAGGATGCTCGAGTTCATTACCCAGCCGGATCGCCGCGAGTGGCTCAACAGGATCGCCGAGTGGAAGGCCAAGTATCCGTTCCATTACGAAAAGTCCGCCGGCACCATCAAGCCGCAGTTCGTGATCGAGACCATAGGTCGGCTGACGGACCATAATGCGTTCATATCGACCGGGGTTGGCCAGCACCAGATGTGGACGATGCAATATTTCGGATGGCGCAGGCCCAGGCAGCTTATAAGTTCCGGCGGGCTTGGGACGATGGGTTTCGGTTGCCCGGCGGCCATCGGGGCGCAGGTCGGCAATCCCGGCCAGTGCGTCATCGACATTGACGGCGACGGCAGCTTCTGCATGACGATGGTCGAGGTGATAACGGCCGTCAAGTATCAGTTGCCGGCCAAATTCGTCGTGCTCGACAACGACTACCTGGGTCTGGTCCGGCAGTGGCAGGAGTTGTTCTATGGCAGGCGGTATTCGGCCGTCGTGCACGAGTGCCCGCAGTTCGCCAAAATTGCCGAGGGGTTCGGCGCCAAAGGCATCCGGGTCAGCCGCCCCGATCAGCTTGCCGACGCTGTTTCAGAGACGATCAGGCATCCCGGACCGGTGGTGCTGCACGTCGACATCGAGAAGGAAGAAAATGTCTTTCCGATGGTTGCGCCCGGCAAGAGCCTCAACGAGGTCAACCTCGGTAAACTGGCCTGAAAATGAAACGGGCCTGCGGCGGAACGCTGACGGCCCGGAGCGGAGAACAGAATGAAACACGTCATAAGCGCGTTGGTCGAGAACCAGCCCGGCGTGCTGGCGCACATCGCGGGCATGTTCGCGGCCCGGGGATTCAACATAGATTCGCTCGTGGTCGGCAGGACGGAAGACCCGGTCCTGTCGCGGATGACAATCGTGGTCATCGGGGACGACAAGACGCTGGAGCAGGTCCGCAAGCAGCTCGGAAAGATCGTAACAGTCGTCAAGGTCCGCGATTTCGCCGACGTGGAATATGTCGAGCGAGACCTGATGCTGATCCGCGTTCACACCTCGCCGGAGAAGCGGCCTGAAGTGCTGGCCCTGGTGGACCTGTTCCGCGGCAGGGTGGTCGATGTCGCGCGGACCAGCATTCTGGTGGAACTTTCGGGTCCGGAAAAAAAGCTCGAGGCGTTCATGGACCTGGTCCGTCCATATGGCATCCGCGAGGTGGCACGGACGGGCATAATCGCCATGCAGCGCGGCGGACAGGGCCAGGGCCGCAAGGATGACGATGAAGAAGAATAAGAGCCTATCCGAATAACTACGATGAGCTGCCATTGTAGTTATCCGGATAGGCTCTAAATCCCGCAACGGCGGCCCCGCCGGATGAGGCGTGATTATTCCGGCGCCGAGGCCGGCCCGCTGGATGTGGCCGGGCCGCCCATGCGGGAGCGGAGGAATCGCATGACCCGGTCGGTCAGCGGATCGCCGTCATCGCCGAGCAGATACCAGACGGAGCCGTGGTCTTTCTGGGGATCATGATGGATTTCCATCTTTGCCCCGCCCTGTCGAAGCGCGTCGGCCAGGACGTCGGCCTGTCGGGCCGTAATGACATCTTTCCCGGCATGGATCAGCAGGAAGGCCGGCATGGGGCCAGCCTCCTTTGCGTGGGCGGCCGGCGAGGCGTCGATCAGCATCGCCGGCTGCGTGCTTATCGACTGTTTGCATTTATGCGTAGCGCTGTCCGGATATTCCGCCAGGAGCAGCGGAATGTCATATGAGCTGCCGTCGAGCAGGATGACTCCGGCCAGTTCCGCCGGGGCCATTCCATGCACGGCGAGCCGGCGGCGGTCCGTCGCGACAAGGGCCGCAAGATGCGCCCCGGCCGAATGGCCCATCAGAAAGATTTTCCCCGGATCAATTTCGTATTTGCCGGCGTTATCGCGGATGAACGCGATGGCCGCCGCGACGTCCTCCACGTGCGCGGGATGCTTGACGGCAGGCGACAGCCGATAGTTTATCGACACAATGGCGATTCCAGCCCGCTTGAAGGCATCGACGTTGGAGACCGGAATTTTGTCGCCGTTCTGCCATGCGCCGCCGTGAATGTAGATTATGACGGGATGCGGGCCGGCCGGGGCCGGCAGATACACGTCCAGGCTGGTCAGTGCTGGATCGCATCCTTCACGGCAGATGTATTGCACGTCATGATATGTCGGCTTGGGATGCGCCGGCGGGGGGTATATGTCGATCGGATCATTGGCTTGTCCCAGCCGCAACAGCAGCAGCCAAAGCGCAACCGTTACCGCGACAAATGCCGTCACGAGAGCCAGCATGAAGACGGCTGCCCGAGCGCCCGGGCCGAATCTGCCATGTTGTCCGGTTGACTGCGTCATTAATTGAAAGCCTTGTCCGCCGGTCAGCGGTTGTCCAGTTCGAACAGTTTGCGGACCGCGGCGACGTACGATCTGGCCGCGTCGCCCGATTCGCTCGCCCGCAGGTTCCGGGCCAGCGGATCGAGTATCCGTCTTACCGTTCGATGGACGGTCCGGCGGAGTATGGCCTCGTCTGCGTGGCGGTCCTCGTGCGAGGCGAATTTATTCATCGCCTCGGCAAGCTGCTCGTCAGAGATCGCCTCGACGTGCCTGAACAGGTCGGCAATGGTCGGGGCGACAAAACGGATGTGCATCGCCTGCATGAGCTTTGCGACATGATGTTCAATAAGTCCGTCGGCTTGGGCAAGGGCGGTCTTTCTGGTCTTGAGCGTCCTGTTCACCAGCCGGTCCAGGTCGTCGATGTTGAACAGCCGGACGCCGGGAATTTCACGGGCCGCCTCCTCGACGTCGCGCGGAACGGCGATGTCGATGACAAGCATCGGTCTGGCCGGTCTGGCTGAAATCGCCGAGGCCAGCATCCGGGCCGTTATAATCGGGTTCGGCGAGGCGGTCGAGGTCAGCACCACGTCGGCGCCGGCCAGTTGCCTGTCAAGCTGATTGAACGGCGAGGCAGAGCCTCCGGCCGTCTGCGCGAGCCGGCGGGCCTTTGCCGCGTTTCGATTGGTTACGATAATTTCCCGCCAGCCCAGGTCGGCCAGCCGCCGGAGCATCAATTCGTTCATCGGCCCGGCCCCGACGTTCAGGACCTTGCGGCCGGCGAGCCTGCCGGCGTTGCGGAGCACGCAATCGACGGCGACCGAGGCGACCGACGCCTTGCCCCGGGCGACGGCGGTCTCGCTGCGGACGTGCTTGGCCGCGTGCAGGGCGTCCTGGAAAATGTCGTGCATGACGGGCCCGACCGCCCCGGCCGCGACGGCCGCGGTGTATGCCTGCTTGATCTGGCTGACGATCTGGTCTTCGCCCATGACCATGCTTTCCAGCCCGCAGGCGACCCTGAAAATGTGCCCGACCGCGTGCGCGTCGGCCAGCATATAAACGCACTTTTCGCACTGGAGGGCCGACAGCTCGCCCAGTTCGCCCAGCCACTGGGTCAGTTCCTGCTCGCGGGGATGGTCGTGCACAGGCCGGGCGCAATAAAGTTCGGTTCGGTTGCACGTGGCAAGCAGGACGAACTGGGCGGCGGGCCAGCGGCGTTTGAGATCGCGGATCGACCGTCTGACCTCCTGCAGGTCAATCGCCAGTTTCTCGCGGATGGAAAGCCCGGCTGTTTTATGGCTGATGCCGGCGCAGAGTATTCTCATTTTATTTCCCAGACAAGCAGTGCGAGCCTGTCGCGCACGGCCTGCATGCCGCGGCGGACGAACTCGTCGTAAACTTCGCGACAGGCCAGCTGGCGGATCAGCTCCGACCGGCGGGCCTGATCGGGGATTTTTGCCTTCAGTTCCTCGCGTATGCCGGCCAGCAGGGCGGCGAATCGGTCGATACGCTCCGGCAGGGCGTCGGCGATCATCTGCCTGAGCATGGCGGCCAGGCCGGGACAGCTTCCGCCGGTTCCCACGGCGATCTGGATGTCGCCCGTCTCGAAAACGGCCGGCGCCAGAAAATCGCAGTCCTGCGGCTGGTCGGCGACGTTCACGAGTATGCCCAGCCTGCGGGCGTCGGCGGCTATTGTGGAATTGACCGTCCGGTCCGGCGTGCAGGCGAAGACCAGAAAAGCCGAGTCAAGCAGTTTGGCGTCATATGGCCAGCGTATGATTTCAATATTCGGATGGTTCAGAACCGGCGCGTCATCATCGGGTCCGCCGGCAGGGGGGTCCTGTTGAAGCGGCAGATCGGGAGCGGCAAGCCTGACCCTGGCGCCGGCATCGAGCAGTTTGCGGGCTTTCCGCAGGCCGACCTGTCCGCCTCCGACCACGACCGCCAGCCGGCCTTTAACATCCAGCATTATCGGATATGTCTTCATCGCCTGGCGACTCCTTTCTAACAAACGGCATCCGAAATCATAATGATTTTGTTCCGATTGGGACAGCCAATTTCCGGAGCGTTCCCGGAGTGTTGATCTAAGGACAATAATGCCTTGCAAGGCCAGTGCGACCAATTTGAAGGCCCGCAGGGCCGATATGCTTGTAGCCCAGGGTAACTTGTCCGGCTTCGCCAAGGCTGCGCCGGACAGGTGGCTCCAGGATGGAGCAACTTTTAGGCTGTCCGCCTGGCCCATTCTATCGCCTCGAGGAGCGCTTTGGCCTTGTCGAGCGTTTCCTCATATTCGCCCTGCGGGGTGGAGTCGGCCACGATTCCGCCGCCGACCTGGGCGAAGGCCTGCCAGCCGTCGCAGACGACCGTCCGGATGGCGATGTTCAGTTCGCACGATCCGTTGACGCCGAAGATTCCGATGCAGCCGGTGTAAATGCCGCGGGCCAGGCCTTCCAGTTCGTCGATGATCTCCATAGCCCTGATCTTGGGAGCGCCGGTTATCGAACCGCCGGGGAAAGTCGCCCTGAGCAGCTCGACCGGTCCGGCTCCTTCCAACAGTTCGCCCTCGACCGTTCCGACCAGATGGAAAACGGTCGGGTGCGATTCAAGGCATCGCGGGTTGGTAACGCGGACGGAGCCGTACCCGCAGACCCTGCCCAGATCGTTGCGGAGCAGGTCGATAATCATGGCCAGTTCGGCGTTGTCCTTGGGGCTGGCCAGAAGTTCGGCGGCGGCCTGTGCGTCGATATCGCCGTGGCCGGTGCGGCGACGGGTGCCCTTGATCGGGCGGGTAACGACGTGTCCTCGCCGCAGTCGCAGGAACAACTCGGGCGAGCTGGAGAGGATTGAATATTTCCGGCCGCCGGCATGGAAAGACATGTACGCCGCATACCAGGCCGGGTTGCGCGTCCGAAGGCGCCGATAGATGGCCTGTCCGTCGGGGCAGTCTGGCACGGTCAGTCGTTGCGAGAGGTTCACCTGAAAGATGTCGCCGGCGGCGATATAGCCGATGCACTTTTCGACGGCCCGGCGGTACTGGTCGGGCGTGAAATTGGATTGATACGTCGCCGCGGCGCCGGTCTGCTGCGATTGATCGTCCGGCCCGGGCGATGGTCGGTCATTTTGCGCCGCCTGCCGGAAGATTTCGCGGAGCGCATCGGCCGCCTGTCCGGCTTGCGGCGGTGGATCGTCGAATTGCAGTTCGCAGAGGCGCCATTGTCCGTCCATGTTGTCATAAACGAGGATGGCGTCGTAGAACGCCAGACGCAGATCGGGCAGGGCGGTGTCGCGGACGGCCCGGCCCGGAAGGCGTTCAATCTGCCTGCCGAACTCGTAGCCGATGTAGCCGATCCAGCCGGGCGCATAATCCGCCTGCATGTCCGCCGGCGAACCGGCCAGACGGGTTCCATTCAGGTTGTCGGCGAGGATTCGCCAGATGGCCTGCCGGTCCGCGGCAAGAGTTTGCCCCGACATATCCGTCAGCCTGCCGTCGCTCAACGACAGCAGATCGACGGGTGAGCAGGAGGCGATTCCGTACCTGCCCCACCTCGGGTCGCCGGCCGCCGATTCCAGAAAAACCGGATCAGCCTGTCGCGACAGCCCCTCCAGCAGGCTGTCGGGCCTGGCACGACCGGGAAGGATGGTCCATTTTAAGGCGGATATTTTCAAGTTCATCCTGGCCGCATCAACGCCGCACAAAAGGCCCGCCTCGGCGCCGGCACGAAGTGATGCCTCTATGTCCTGTTCCCATGAATCCGGAACTTAGAGCCTATCCGGATAACTACAATGGCAGCTCATCGTAGTTATCCGGATAGGCTCTTATTGGCCCATTGTTCCCGAACTTTTATATTCGTCGAGGGTCAGGTTTTTCGCCGCCTTGGCGGCCGCTGCCTTGAGCGGATCCTTGTCGTTTATGAATTCGTCCATCAGTTTGTTGGCGTAACGGATGTCGCCCCGCTCCGCGGCTGAAAATTTGATGTTTCCGAGGATCAGGAGGGATTCAACGACCCATATCTTGTCCTTATCGCCTTCGATCATGCGAAAGACGTCGCCCGGTTTGGGCGTGGTGCACCAGAGATATTGCCGTTTCTTGTCGGCCTCCAGTTTCGCGCTAAAGAGGCTCGAATCGTACGCCTGGAGTTCTTTTTCCCTGGCCTGCTTGGTCGGCCAGGTCTGGTACAGTTTGGTCAGGCAGATCGTCGGGTTTGCCGTCAGCACCTGCTGCTGGATTGACATGCCGAAAAGGGTAATCTGCATCTTGGCCCGCTCGTTCATCATATGCCAGCCCATTGTAAACAGGTGCAAAAGCACTTTTTCGCACGAGGCGAAGTCTTTCTTGTCGAAATAATAACGCGCCAGGATAAGCTGGTTTACGAAAAGAATATTTATAAAGTCGTCGGCGAGCGGGAAATTTTGCGTATAAGCAAGGTCCTCAGGCTTGACCATATCCATTTTGGCCTTTGCGGCGCCGGCGGCGATCTTGTCGTCGATAGCCTTGAGTTTCTGGACGACGGCATCGTCCAGCACTTCAAATCTGCCGCCGCTTTGAGCCACTTTTTCCGAGCTGTTCTGGACATCCTGGTTGCAGGCCTTCGATAACTGAAGGGCCGCCGTATAATCGTCTGCGGCGTTGCCCGAGCCTGACGGTTCGGAGCCGATGACGGCGGCGACCGGGCCGGGAATCTTGAGCTCGAGCATTGCCTGGGTTACATTTACCGGGTCGGACGGGCCTGGGAAAACCAGTTTGATGGTGAGAAAGGCCCCTATCCCCACGACGAGCAGTCCGGCGATGAGGTAGCCCACCTTGTTGCCCAGCGGGGCTTTCAACGGAACGCCCAACTCGACCGGAGTGGGCTTCTCATCTTCCTCTGGCGGCCTCCTGGCGGCCTTTTGCTGCGCGGCGGGCCTGGGCGTCTTTGGCGGCAGCTTGGGTATGGCCCGTTCCTTGCCGACGGGGGTCGGCTGGGCCTGGGGTTTCGGGACCGGCCTGCCGCCGCCAGGCCTGGGGCCCTGGCTGCCTCTGGATGGAATATTCTGCGCCACTTGATGCTCCTTTATTTTATGGCCATAATGTTTTAAGGCTGATTGTCCGCCTTTATCAATATGGTACCAAGATTTCTCGGATCATAAAAGTACCTGGGCGCACCGGACCAGCTTGAACATTCCTGCCCCTGGAAGGCGAATCGCGTGAAGTTGATCCCCCAGGTCCGGGCGGCGCCCTTTTTGCCGAACGCCTGCCTTGGTATCGCCAGTTCGACTGCCCACGCCTGCTGCTGCCGCGCGACGGCCGCTTTGGCCCCGGATGCCCACGGCTTGCACGCGCCCAGAGGCGGGCTGGTCGAGACGCCCTGCTCGCAGATCATCACGCCGTTGGGTTTGACCGCGACGTGAAAAAGGTCTTGCGGCCCGGCGGCGGCGCAGTCGGGGTCCAGAAGCACTTCGACGACATCCTCGCCGCAGGGCATCAACTGTTCGTACCGGATAAGGTTGTTTGTCAGCCAGTGCATGCCTTCGGGGTCGCCTTCATGGCATCGCATGGCGATATAAATATTATCCTTGTCGGCCAGGACGAAGACGAACGTCTGCCGCTGCGCCAGTCGCCGTTCCGGCGGGGTTGCAGTTCCCCGCTTGCCGACGAGGACGAAATCCGTCGCGGTGTTGCCCGCGCGGATCGGCCATTCGTCGAGCCGGCCGTCGATGGTTATCGGCCCTTTGGGCTGGCCGGCGGTCAGAAAAGGCAGCGAGGCTGTCAGGTCGATCTTCATGCCGCCGGCTGCGATCCCGATCGGCAGAGGCATCTTTGCGCTGCCGGTGGTCGGCACGCCCTTTCCTTTTGCCGACAGGCTGACCAGCCGCCGGGCGCCGGGCCGCAGCGGTTTTACGTCCACCTGCCCCGTCAGGCCCTCCCACGCGGGCGGAAGCTGCCCCAGCGCAACCTTGCAATCGGCATCGGCGTCCAGTTCGCTGTAAAGTTCGATGTCAATGGTTGCCTGATAGGCGGTCTGGCCGTTCTGTTCCAGCACCGGCCTGATGTGCCCGCGGACCTGCTCGACGCGCACCGTGCTGATGGGGCGGACGAACGCCTGCCACTCCATGGCGAATCTGTCCTCGATGGTCTTTGCGGCCGCAGTCTCCGGATGAACAGCCGCGAACAACTGCCTGATGAGCAGCCCGCCGGCCTCATGCCATGCCCTGGCGTCTCTGACCCAACCATCGAGGCGGGCGTCGAGATAGTTGTCCCCGCTGGCGGCGAGGCAGGCGTAGCGGGCCATCAGGCCGCAGGCCATCGAGGCCAGTTCGGTCTTGCGGCGGATTTGCAGAAGCCTCAGGAACAGGGCATCCTCCATGCCGCGCCGCAGCCGCTTGAGCCTGACCGAAGGCAGCACGTCGTCGCGGCCGGCGATCCAGCCGGGATAGAACAGTCGATCCTGCGAACCTTCGGGGCTTGTCAGCGGGTCGAATTTCTCCGCCTTTTCCCCGGCCGGCTGACCTTGCCGGTTCGCCGCCGCCGGCCCCTGCCAGCGCAGAACGTCCGGCAGGAACAGGCCGGAGAGTTTGTATTTCATCACGAACCACGGAATCACCCTCGGGTCGGCCGGAAAGCCGACCACGCCAAGGCCCGGCAGATAGGGCGGCTCGCCGGGCGACAGCCACAGGCCCTTGAGCGGCTCGGTCGCGGATTTGTATTTGTCCGCCGCCGTGGGGTCCAGCCATTGCGCCGGCGGGGCGTAAAGATCGGCCAGACCGGCCAGGTCGTCCGGTATAGGCCAGCCGGTCAGCGCCGGCGGGTCGGGCGGCAAAAGGGACAGTATGGGCGTCTGGCGGTCGGCGGAGCGGACCATGCGGGCCATCACGGCGTGCCGCAGGAACGCCCCGGCGTCGACCCCGGTCGCGCAGGGCAGGGCGATGGCCCGTTCCTGCCAGCCTTTGGCCTGAAAATGCCGCGAGCAGTCGGCCACGACCTGGATCGCCGTCGATTGATAGTCCCGATCGAAGATGCCGCCGTAGACCTGCGGGTCCGGCCAGTCCTGGCTGAACGGAATGGGCCAGACTACGACCGGCAGACGGTCGCCGAACGCCTTGCCGCTCAGGAACGGCTCGGCGACGGCGTCATAATCGGACCAGTCCAGCATGACCTTGCCCGTCTGGTCGCGCCTGAGGATAGGGTGGAGCGAGCGATCGAAGAGGTCCAGCCTGTGCTTTCGGGCCAGGATCATCAGATTGTTTACGAGTTCGATGCATCTTTTCCCGGACGGATCGCGCCTGTCCAGCCGGCGGAGATCGAGCGGCTTGTCGCCTGGGCGGGCCATTCCGTCGAACAACTGCGCGTGGCTGAAACCGCCGACGGCCGGAAAAACGCCGCCTTCAGGCAGGACGACATCGTGGACCTTCAGATCGATCCGTCCCTGCCAGTCCTGCCGGCCGGGGCTGTTGACCGTAAGGGCGGCGGAATAGTCTCCGCCCGCCGCGTCGCGCGGAATCGCCAGGTCGAACCATACCGCCAGCCGGCCTTCGGACTTGAGTTTTATCGACTCGCCGTTTTCCAGCGGCGCCAGCGCGTCGTAAATCGCGCTGGGCCGGGTCGGCGACTCCGTCAGGCGGATGAACCACGCGGGATATCGCTCGACCCTGACGGCGAGCATCCGCAGCGCGGAGATTTTCAATTTGTCGATCCTGCCGGCCTGGCCCGTCAGGTCCGTCCACGACAATTTAAGCTCGCCTGGCCCGTCCTTGGGCGAATCAATCACGAGCTGGAAGCAGGCCGTCGCGTTCAGGCACGTCTCCAGCCGGACCGCGTTCGACGAGGGATCGAACACGAGGTTATCCTCGAATTTCGGCGTTTCTTCGGCCAAGGCCGCCATCTCGCCGGCCGCCCAGATATCAAGCGGCTTGGGCGGCGGGGCGGGTTCCTGCGGCGGGTTTGGATGAATGCCCGGAATTGTGCCGACGGGCCTGCCGTCGCATCCCCAAAGCATGGCCGCGGCCGCGAAAATCAGAATCGCCGGTTTGAGTAAACCATCTGGCATTGCCGCCACATTCTAACAGACCGCCCCGGCGTTCGGAAGCGCCTTGGATGAAAGGATGCGGGGGACAGTTACGGAGGAGTTTGACATGCAATTTATCCCTATTTTCCAAAACACAAAAGCGTTCCGTTTTGCAGGGAGACGTAAATTTTTTCCCGTGCTATGGCGATTCCGTCGTAAGTCGGCGGGGCATCCAACGGAAATTCGGCCAGATTCTTTCCGTCGGCGATTGCCGCCGCGAAGATAAACCCGCCGTTTATCCCCTTGGCATCCGCGATCCGCCCGGCGGCAACAATCGCGTTTGAGGCCATCGCGATGGCCTCGACCTGACGGGTCCTCACCGGCGACTGTGTCCAGACGCGTTTTTCATTCTCGCGCGAGTAGACGCTGCCGGCGGTCGCAATCAGCGAATTGTTCCAGGCCAGAATATCCGCCGTCATTTTATCCACCTTGAAGGCGTTGCCGGAACGCCGCTTGCCTAAAAGGGTCCACGTGCCGTCCAGCAGGCCGCCCTGCGAAGTGTCTTTATCCTTGACTCCGGGGATTTTGAGGTCTCCGGCGCCGGTTTTCGGGTCCATTTTCAGATGATGCCAGACGAGGCTCCCGTCGCGCAGGGCCAGCATGTCGTTCATACGCAGCGGCCCCGGCGCGATGGCCTTGGCCCACTTCATGGCGCCGGTGGCAGGATCGAGCGCGACGACGGCGACGCCGCCGTCCGATTCCGACGTCCGCCCCGCGACGGCGTAGGCGGTGTCTTCGTGCACGAGGACCGTGCCGATCACCGGCCAGACCGACTCGATCTGCCCGTACGCCGCCATTCGCCGCTCCCATGGCGCGACTCGCGTCCGCCAGGCAAGCTGGCCGTCTTTGGCTTTCAGGGCGTAAACCCAGCCGTCGTGACAGCCGATCAGGCACAGGCCCTTGTGGATCGTGGGGGCCGAATCGATCCTGCCGCCCAGCGTGGCCGTCCAGACTTTTTTGCCGTTGGCCGGATTGAGCGCGACCACCTGAGCGGCGTCCGTGCCCGCCACAAAAACCAGTCCTTCGGCCATGACCGGCGCGGTCAGGCAGGAAACCAGCCTGGCCTTCCATCCCTCGGCCACCGGCCCTTCGCCCGGCTGCACGATCTGCACCCGCCAGAGTTCCTTGATTGTTTCGGGCGCCGGCCCGGCCGAGGCGCAGCTCCGCTCGGCATCGTGCCGGAACATCGGCCAGTCAGCGGCGTTGGCAGTTTCGGCGGCGTCTTTTTCCGCCGTCCCGAAGGCAGGGCCTTTTTCAACCGGACGCGACTTCTCGAATTCCGCTGCCGACGGCCATTCCCCGCATGGGCCTATCGCCAGAAAACCGTAAATTTGGCCCGGAGCGCACCGGCAGTTGTTCTGCGCCGTGTACATCATGCCGTTGGCCGGCACCATTCCCTGAAGGCACGCGCCGCGAGCGCCAGTGAATGTAAGCTGTTTCGATGCGCCCATATCAACGTAACGGCAGCCCCGGGGTTGTAAAATGTACGAACCCACAATGGTCCCCGGCGTGCAGCCCCTGACGTCGAATCCCGCGCCAGCGACGTTCCCCTTTACCTCTCCGGTCTTCGGATCATATTTTTTGGAGCCGCACCAGAGAAGACCGTCCACAAGGCAGGCGTAGGAGTTCGGACTGGTTTGCCAAAGCACGGCGCCGTCCTTCGCCGAGAGCACGTGGAGAGATTTTTCCACGAGTTTTCCCACCGCCACGAATCCCGGGCCGGCGCAGTCCAACTGGAGGTCGGCTTCTTTGCCGAGCTTCGTGTGGGAAACACGCCACAGTTCCTTTCCGCTGGCAAGCTCCACGCCGACGACCTGCCGGTCCGCCGGGGGATTGCCGGCGTGCGTCAGAATATAAGCCATTCCGCCGGCGGCCTGAAGCATGTACGCTGGAAAAGCCAGGGACCATTTGGGTTTGCCGGTTTGGGCGTCGAACGCCTCGACGCTGCCAGCGTCCGATTTCGGGAGCCAGGTTGCCCAGGGGCCATCGCCCTCGAACTTGACCTTGGAACCTTCCCTTGCCTCCCAGCATGAGGCGATGAGCGTGCCGTCAATGAGCACAAGACGAACGGCGGGATATTTTGTCGGGCAGGTCGCGATGATCTGCCCGGTGGCGGCATCGACTATAATCGCCTTGTCCTTCTGCACGGCATAGACGCGGATTGAATCCGCCGCGAGCGGACCGGCGTTGCGCCAGTTCAGGAATTCACCGTTGTCCTTTGTCTGGAGGTTGATCTTCCACAGCGGCATGCCGTTCCAGGCGTCACGGGCGGCGAGGTAATGGTCGCGGCCTTTGGCCGGAAAGACGTTCTCCAGTTCGTTGACGCTGACCGTGAAGACCCGCCCGCCGGCGATTACCCAGCCGCGGCACGCGCCCATCTCGTTGGGGTTGATGTTGATGTTGTGAGGCAGGCCGGCGATCCACCGGAATCCGACGGGGAATTTGAACACGCGGTCCGTCGAGACCATGCTTCCATCCGGGCCGTGCCACGGATGCGTCCATTCGTCCATCTCCGCCGGGCGCGGCTTGACGGTTTTGGTCCACTTGCCGGCCTCCCGGACGCACAACACTCCCTGCGGCGCGGTTGCGCGGAGAATTTCCTCCTTCGTAACGCCGGCCTTGTTCAGGGCGGCCATATCCTCCACCACCACCAGGTTCGCCAGATCGGGCAGGTACGGCAGCGGCTTGCACTCGACCTTTTCGACGATGGCAAGGCCGGACACGCCGCATTTTTCGATTTCCTTTCTCGCCCGCGCCAGCGAATCGTCGTCGAGGGCCAAGCCGTGGACGGACAAGGCCGCGTTCTGCGCCAACGCCGCGGTCAGGCCGGGCGTCTCCGCCCGTCCGGCGCCCAGGTGAAGGCACAATCCGATCTTTATTCCGGATGCCTGGAGAATTTCCTTGGCCGCAGCGGCGTCTTGCGAGGCCGGAGCGCTGCCGGCCATGCCTTTTTCTTCCGCCGCAAGGCGGGCTGTCGGCAAGACGATCGTCAAACCCGCCAGTGCAAAGAGAACGCTGAAAAACCGCCTGTTCCGGCGAAGCGGACCCGCCTGTCCGCCGCGCGCATGAAGATGAAGCGATGAAACCGTCAAAGGAAAGCGTCGGAGGGCGTTATTGCTGAAATCTGTCATTTTCAGGCTCCCGCAATGAGGATATTCTGAGAGGCATCAAATACAAATATACCTGTATTTTAAAGAAAATGCCATAAAAATGTGGCAGGCTCTAAGCTCGACTTTTGCCGTTTTTAAAAACCAACAAAACACCCTACGCGATTAACTTTCAATCGTCCCGCCGAGGCGGGACCCCGGCATATGGCCGCGATACATTTAGGCACTCTAACAAAACCTCTGAATCTTGCACCAGCAGATCAGAATGCAGCCGATGATGAGGAATGCTTGAAGAATATCGTCCCGTTTTTCATAACGCACCCGCAGCCTGCGGCAGAAGAACAGCCAACTGTGC
>JACRIL010000191.1 GCA_016235825.1 Planctomycetota bacterium | reverse complement strand
GGAGGCGTATCGCCTATCACAATTTCGTTGCCTTTGCTTGTCAGGGGCGTGGCGTCGGGCATTTGACCGTCGCGAATCCGCTGGAGGTTCTCGACCAGAATGCCGCCCATTTTAGGGTATGGAAGGGGCTGGATTTCTTTATCCAGCTCAAAGTACTGCCATTCCTTGTCCCCTATGGTTTTCTTCGTCATAGCCTTGATTTTTCCGCTGGTCTGCTTGCTTGGACCCGACAGAACGGTATATGTTCCTCCGTCAAGCAGTATCTTCTGCCAATCCGGGCTTAAAGAAAACCAGCTTCCGACTCCATTGGCGTCCATCGGGCCAAAGTGGCACTGGCGATATAGAGTGCCCTCGAAATTGTCTTGTGCGCGTTTCTTGATCATGGCCGCGCCACCGTAAAATTTATCCGCGCTCAGGTTGATGCCGAATCGGCTGACGTCCTTGACCAGCACCTTGTCGGTGATTTCTATGGTTGTAACCTGATCGGTGGGCGCGGCTGGGGAGACGGGAGGATTCTGAATTTCAGTTTGCGGCGGGGGTTTGGGCGGCGGCAGAGCAGTCCGTGCCCCGGGTCCGGCCGCCGCCATGTATGTGCCTGCCGCAGTCGCGCCAACCAGACAAACCGCCGCCGTCAGCAATGCTGCAACTTTCATCTTCGCAATAAACACCATTTGTAAAGCTCCTTTCGAAAGTGCGAGAACCTTGGCCGACGCCGCGCCCGCGGCGGCCGCCTTTGCAGTCAAACTCAAAGCCGCCATCTTGGTCGCCGAGGCGACAAACGCGGCCGAAACGCCGGCGGAGGCCTGACCGGCCATCGCCACGGCCAGGCCGGCCACTGAAACAACCGCTCCGGTTTTTATCAGCCGATCCTGAAGCATCTGCCTGCCCCGATTCAGACGCGATGCTATCGTCCGGACATTCTGGACCAGCAGGCTGGCCACCTCTTCCTGGCTGCGACCCTCGATGTGATGCAGGATGATCGGCAGCCGGTATTTCTCGGGCAGCCTGGCCAGGCCCTCATGAAGCAGGTCCAGCGGGATATTTTCATCCCTCGTTTGTCCTGTCTCACTTTTCATATTGGCGGCCTCCCGTTCATGCCGCATCCGCGCTTTTATTGACTTTCTTTCCCGCGCAGCCGCATACCACGCCACCCGATGCAGCCAGCCGGCCAGAGTAGGATGTTGCCGGAGCGACGCAGCCTTGCGGATCATCGCCAGAAAAACCGCCTGTGCGGCGTCTTCGGCGTCGGGACCGCCGCCAAGCACGGATCGGCAGACGCCCATGACCAGAGCGCCATGACGGCGGACGATCTCCTCGAACGCCTCGTGCCGCTGATGCGAGACAAAGGCGGCAAGGAGGTCCCCGTCGCTGGCCGTGGTCATATTTGCGGTTGCCATCGTTTCTATCTACTTATATACTTCCTGACGGGATGCAAAAAACCCGCAAATCCGGAAATTATTTGTGCATTGCTGATGCTCATAACTTCGGAGTTAAAAGGCCTGTTTTTAACTCTCGCTTCAGCAGAATGTTACGATCCGGAAAAACTGACAACGGGCGTGCTTTACGGAAGTCTTCAGCGAAGGCTGATACACCCGATAGTGTAATCATTTTTGACAAGCGGGACACAAAGACCGGATTTCCCCACTGCGCCCGTCAGGATTCGAACCTGAGACCTGCGGTTTAGGAAACCGCCGCTCTATCCTACTGAGCTACGAGCGCAAGACGACCGAAGCGGGTGGATTTTATCGTATGCAGGCCGGCGGTTCAACTACGGAAAGCGAAATGGGGTAATGGGCGCGTAATGCTCGTGTTTTGCGAGGCTGTTCCGCCGCCGCAGGCATGTCGGGCCACGCCGTCGTTAAATTCTTGTTTTTCCCCGGCCTTTGAGTAACCTTGTCCCCTTCCATGTCCATTCCAGACACAGACAGCGGCCCGGAACTGCTCGAACCATCCGCCATTGAGACCGCCCATCGCAGGCGGGGGCTGATTCTCGTCGGCCTGGCGTGCGCATGCACGGCCTTTGCCCTCTCAATCCAGATGGGCCTGAACGCCAACTTTCTCAAGGAGGACATCGGGGCCTCCGGCGGGCAGGTCGGCTACATAGAGGCCGCACGCGAAAGCTGCGGGATAACGGCCTTCGCGATTCTGGCCCTGCTTGCCGGCCTGGGCGAACCGCTGGTGGCGACCGTGGTGCTGGTGGTGTTCGGGCTGGGGCTGGGCGGATACTGCTTCGCGGACAACTACATGATGGTCGTGCTGATGAGCCTCGTCTGGAGCCAGGGGCTGCACATCTGGATGCCTCTGCCCAACTCGATGACGCTGTCGCTTGCCGAGCCGGGCCGGGCCGGGCATAGGCTCGGGCAGATTCAGGCCGCCAGCTCGGCGGGCTTCGCAATCGGGCTTATCAGCGCCCTGGCGATGACATACTTCGGCGTGAAAATACGCCCGATGTATCTTGTCGCCGGCGGGGTCGCCCTGCTCGGCGCGGCCGCATGTTTGGCGATACCGCGCGGAATCAAGACGCCCGGCCCGCGGATGGTCCTCCGCCGCAAATACAGCCTGTATTACCTGCTGTGCTTCCTGGAAGGCTGGCGAAAGCAGATCGCCATCGCGTTCAGCGCATTCATGCTGGTTAAAGAGCATGACGTCATGCTAAAAGAAATTCTTGTGCTGCTGATTGTCGTGCAGATCTTCGGTTACTTTTCATCGCCGGCCGTCGGCAGACTGATCGACAAGATGGGCGAACGGCCTATATTGACGCTCTATTACGTCAGCCTCGCGGCCCTGTTCATCGGATATTCGCTGTTTCAGAATAAATACGCCCTGTTTTCGATTTTCGTGCTGGACAACGCGTTCTTTGTCTTTGCGATGGCCCTGACAACCTACGTCAACCGGATCGCACCCAAGTCCGAGCACACGCCCACGCTCAGCGCCGGAGTGGCGTTCAATCACGTGGCCGCAGTCGCCATGCCCCTGCTGGGCGGGCTGGTCTGGGATTATTTCGGCTACATCTGGACGTTCCTCATCGGGGCTTTCGCCGCGGCAATCAGCGTCATCGCCGTCCAACTCGTGCCGAAAAAAACAATTCCCACTGAGAATCCCATAAATGTCAATTGAACTATAATTCCACAACGAATTGTTTGTAACTGTGGGTGGAGCGACGCAACGGTTAAGATCATCCCAAGGGAAGATGCAAATCTCCCATGTTCCTGATTACGTCGTCTTTGAAGCCCGAAGGGCTGGTAGAGAGTAGCCGGAGGCGTGAGCCTCCGGTTTGAAGACGGTTATAAATTGAGCCCCGAAGGGGCGGCACAAACACCTTAACCCAGATATTTTTCATCGAATTTTATACCATGTTTCCGCAACAATGTTTTCCACTCATCCATGAAACTCATCTTCGCGTGGTGTGATTGCTGATTCCTGACATACTCCACAACCTTCGGCAGAATGGACATTGATACGGTAAATGCGGCATATTCATCTTGCCAACCAAAGCCTTTCATGTCTGGAAACGTTTCATGAATCCATCGGCTCGAGTTGGCCTTTATGTTGCGGACGGCCTCGGCCGGCGAAATCGTTGCGGGCAGGGATATCACAACGTGCAGATGATCGGGTGGTCCATTAACCTCGACGGGCTGGCCGCCCATGTTGCGAATGACCCCGCCGATAAAGCCGGACAATCTCTTGAGAATCGCAGGTGTCAACCATGGCCGATGGTTCTTTGTCGAAAATATCACGTGATATCGCAGGCTTGTATAGGACATTGTGCCGCCCCTTCGGGGCTTGTATCTGTTGCCGATCTTTTCCGGAGGCTCACGCCTCCGGCTACTCTCTGACGGCCCTTCGGGCCTCTACGTTGGTCAGGTTGAAACAGTCAAAATGTCGGAACATCTTTTACATCATCCGGGTTGCCAAAATCATGGATGATTTTTACAATTTCATCCCCATATGTATTCACTGTTCGGGGTCCTCGGTGATCTGGCGGTAGAATTCGGCGTAGTCGTGTTTGTTGGGGCCGGCCATCCATTTCATGGCGCCCTCGGGGTGCGCGTCGAGCACTCCGGCCAGCATGTATGGAATAGTGTAGCCCCATTCCATCGTCTCGCGGAGCGGGATTATCTGTTTGCCGATCACGTCGAGCACCGGCACGATGTTGAACTTGGGATTTTTGAGGAAGCCCAGCAACATTTCGAGCGGGCAGTTTCCGGCCGCCCTGCCCAGGCCGTACAGCGTGCCGTCGACGTAGTTGGCGCCCTTGATTATCCCCTCGATCGTGTTGGCGAAGGCGAGCTGCTGGTTGTTGTGGAAATGGACGCCGACCTCCTTGGTCTTGACGAACATCTGCATCCGCTCGATCAGGAAGTGGACGGTCTCGCTGTAGAGCGAGCCGAAGCTGTCGACGATGTAAATGGCCTTCGCTTTGGTCTCCGCCTCAAGCTGGCGGAACGCCTCGTCGAGGAAAGGCCCGCCCTCGTGCGAGATGGCCATTATGTTAACGCAGGTCTCATAACCCTTGGCCACGGCGTCGTTGCAGAGGCGGATGGCCTTATCCACGTCCTTGACGTAGGTCGCCACACGGACCATGCCTGCGACCGATTTTTCGCGGGGCAGCAGGTCTTCCGGAAAGGCCTTGTGTGCGTCCATCATGATCGAGACGACCGTGCCGCGCGGGTCGATGCCGTTGACGACCTTCCTGAGTTCTTCTTCCGGGCAGAACCGCCACACGCCGTACTCGCTGGGCGAGAACATCTTTTTGCTGTTGCGGTAGCCAAGCTCGACATAATCGACGCCGGCTTCGCACATGGCCTTGTAGACAGCCCGCACGGTCGCGAACGTGAAGTTGCTGTTATTCATCAACCCGCCGTCGCGGATAGTGCAGTCGAACACCTTTATCTGCGGCCTGAACATCGCATTCTCCAATTTTCTGTTTCCGGTCGCCGGCACGGCCTGCACAGGCCGTTCGCCATGCTATTCACACTCAATCATAACCTGCCGACGGATAAAATCAAATTCATCGGTCCGCCCACAAAGCCCTTTGCCTTCCGCCGGCCGATGGCATAAACTTATTCGTGTTGATTTTATGCCGCCCTGAGCTGCACGAAGGAGCGTTACCGATGGAAATGGAAACAATCAAGGACCCGTCCGGCGTAACGGTGGTGGTGTTCGGCCGGCTGATCGACGACGCAACCGCGCACTTTGTCGAGGATGAACTGCTGACCCTGCTGGATATTTCGACCGGCCCGGTTGTGCTGGACATGGGCCGGCTGGAATACACCAACAGCGCCGGCCTGCGGGCCGTGCTGCGGTTTTCCACAAGGGCCAGGCAGCAGGGGCGCAAATTCTGCATGGCCGGCCTGAGCGGGTTCGCCCTGGACATCTTCCAGACCTCGGGCCTCGACAGGATAATGATGATCGTGCCCGACAGGGACCAGGCGATAAAGGCGTTGACGATAGGATGACGTTTTCCATGACGCCAACGGCCGTAGGGCGTGCAACTTGTTGAGGCTGTCCGATAATTCCTCATCTATAAATACAAGGACCTCCGACGGTTATGTATGTGAATGCATAACTGAAAGGAGGTCCAAGCTATGCCTGCACGTGCCACGGACGGCACGTGCCTG
>JACRIL010000029.1 GCA_016235825.1 Planctomycetota bacterium | reverse complement strand
CCTCCTGTCCCAAACAGTTCTTATCCAATTCTGACATCTGCTTCACTCCTTCCGCGGCCCTTGAGCCGCTTCTGGGAGGAAGGTATTTACTCCACCATTTTAATCAGAAAAACCTTGGATCATTCTGGTCAATACGACACCTTTTTTACCGGCTCCAGGGCAAGGAGAATGTTCGAGTATTCGCGGCCAGGCCGGCCGTCGGGTCCGACATAATATCCGGCGGCATATGCGACATAACGATCCATCAGCTCGACGACTGTCAGCTCATCCCGGTCGCCGCCAGCCTGGCTGGTCCCGCTGAGATGCTCGGTGACGATTCAATGATATTTCTGGTGGACCTGGGGATCGCCGCTGCGGCCAAGATACATCCGCCTGCCGTCGATGGCACATAACATAGTCCCGAAGCCTTGTGGGTGCACAATTGGGGAACTCGTCTTTTAAGACCCGTTTTGCCGCGTTTTGCGTTCATGCGTCCGTCTCCTTGCTGGGGAAAAAAGGTAGTACTACCCTTTTTCCGGCCTTGGTTACGGCCGCTCCGCAATTTTACGGGTCTGCGCAATTTACGCAGTCAGCGTTGTTAACATCTACTATGCCCGACAGGAGTCGAACCTGTAACCTTCGGCTCCGGAGGCCGACGCTCTATCCAATTGAGCTACGGGCACGTGCTTGCTCCGGATATCGAAAGAGATAACAGAAACCGTCCGGTTTTTCAAGTTTTTCCTGCCATGATGGTACGGCATCGAAACAGGTTAAAAACCTATCCAGTAAATTTTATGAAGCGATGCGTTTCGTCAGCAGTCCAAGCCCGAAGGGCTGGCAGACAGTAGCCGGATGCGTGAGCTCTTGTCGTTACCAACATCTCTCGCAAGATAATAAGTCTTCTATGAGTAAAGATCTCCCGTCAAGTCAATATTTTATCCGTCATTTTATCCGTCAGGGTTCCAACACCGATGCGGTTCATCCTTCTATCGCGGCTCATGCAGGATCATCTGCCAGTGGCGGCTGGCGGTGTGCGGTCCGGCCGGTTTTACCAGCCGAAGTCATGCTCGTCGTCCAGAATCTGCCGCCAGATGCGGTCGATGGCCGCCTGGAGCTGCGGCGACGCCTTGGCCCGCCGGGCTTTCAGATACGCCTCCGCCGACCGCCCCATTAACCGCAGCTCTCTCTCCGCCATGGTTCTTACGATCGGGTCGGGGTCCAGCAGCTTGGTCGACTGGCAGATCGGCCGCAGGCCCGGCCGGACCTTGATGTTCTCGCCCGCTTCTTTGAGCTTGCCTTCGGCGTCAAACGCCATCTTGACCTCGACAAATCCCGCATCGTTGACGGCCTTTATCTGTCCGGCCTGGCCCATCCCTTGCGACGCCCGGCCCCCGGCAAGCCAGCCGCCGCCGTCGGGCTTCGTGATCTTCAGGCTGTCCCTCTCGACCGGGAAGGCGGCGTGATCCTGCAGCGTCTGCGACAGGATCAGCCAGACTTCGACGGCCGCCTTGGCGTCCGGCTCGGCCTTGACCGGCGGCAGATTCGCGCGGAAGAATTTCTCCAACGCCTTCGCGTCCGTAAAGTGCGCCACTCCGGCCTTGCGGTCGATGGCGAACAGGCTCCGCACCGGCCAGGCCGAAGGGTCTTCGTCCGCCCGCATCACCGGCATTTGCGGCTTGGCAACCCAGAACCACAGCAGATCGGGGAACGCCCTGGCCACGAGGGGGTCGGCGACATGCTGCAACTGGCCTGGCAACTGATGGGCGTCCTTCTCCTTGGCTTCGCGCTTGGCAGCCCACCTGGCCAGGACGTCGGGCGGATTGAAGCCCCAATCCAGGCGGATGATCGCCCGGTCCAGCACGCCGATCCGAATTTCGGCCAGCCGCTTGACCCGATCTTCACGCGGGCTTCCGTCCACAATTGTCCCGCCATCCGGAGTCGAATAGCGGTCCGTGGCCAGTTCATCATCGCCGACGAGTTTGACGCCCATAGCCCTGGCCTCGCGAAGGGCGGGCAGACTGTCTTTGCCCATGGCCGCCAGGCCTTCCTCGATCTTCCCGGGGTCATACATCGGAGGCTGTATCTTCCGCAGCTCCGACAGCACCCGGCCCAGCGGACTGGCGGGTTTTGACGAGGGATCATCGGCCCAGGCACAGACGGCGAGCATAACGCCCGCCACAAAAAACGCCGGAATCAGTCGTGATTTCATGTTAAGTCCTTTCAGTTTGGCTGTAATGGGCCCGCCGTCCCGCGGGCCGGCAGCACGGCCGGTTTTGCGACTAGATGCATGGATCGGGCGACGGCGACTATCAGAACTCGACCTGGCCGACATGGATGCGTTCCTTTCTTTCTTCCAGCCGCAGCGTGATGCTCTTGCGTTTTTCGTTGGGCCGGCCGAAGTTCGTGATTACCTCCGCCTGCACGGTAACGGCCCCCTGGAGCCGGGCGGCGTTCGAGCCGAAGTAATTTATCTCGATAGTATACGTCCCGGTCATGGCCTTGCGGATGCAGTATTCCTCCGGGCCGTACCCCTGCGTAAAGTCGCGGCTGACAAGCCCGCCGATGGTGGTGCGGTTGTGGCTGTAGAACGCCTCCTCGCCGGACGGCTCACGGACGTGGATGTCCATGTCGGTCATGTCGGCGTCCCAGGTCAGGACGATGCGGATATCCAGGTCCAGCAGCCTCATCAGCCGCGCATCCAGCGGCGGGGCGGGGCGTGCGGCGTTGCCGCAGTCGCGCCGGCACTTGGCCCAGATGTCGTTTATCTCCATCAGGGCGACGACCTCAATCTCCTCGAATCGCGGCCAGTCGCTCATGACCACCTTTGCCAGCAGATCGAGCGCACGCGAATAGTCGGCGGCGATTGAACCGGCGAATTCCTTTGCGCCTTCGGCCCGGGCGGCGGCCTCTGCCGTGGCCCTGGCCGTCAACTCGGCCCGGCGGGCGAGGGCCAAGGCGAGGTCGCGGCAACTCTGCGGCTCTTCCGGTCGCATGGTCAAAATCTTCTCGAATAATCCGACCGCAAGGTCCGTCTGCCCGGCCTGCAA
The DNA here is from genome assembly GCA_016235825.1 of Planctomycetota bacterium. GTDB lineage: Bacteria > Planctomycetota > Phycisphaerae > SM23-33 > SM23-33 > JACRIL01. The sequence continues at coordinate 451 of JACRIL010000029.1, read as the reverse complement.
CAGCCGGTACGCTAAAATCCGCAGCAGTGCCGCGTTCTCCAGTTCAAGCTCGGCAATGTTGGAAAGTATCCGCAGGCCCAGCAGGCGGCTATCGTTCTTCAGGAAAAAGTCGCCGCAGTCGAGATAAAACGCCGGCGAGTTTCCGTACTGTATCTTCTGCTTGAGATATTCATCGTATAACGCCTTGTCGTCCGCCCCGCCCGATTTGAGCTGCTTAAGAACCTGAATATACGGCGTCTTGGGATCCCACTCCTTGACTACCATCCCCGGCTGGGGAGTTCTGGTCTCGCCTTGAGACGAATCCATTTTTAATTTAGGCACTCTAACAAAACCTCTGAATCTTGCACCAGCAGATCAGAATGCAGCCGATGATGAGGAATGCTTGATGAATATCGTCCCGTTTTTCATAACGCACCCGCAGCCTGCGGCAGAAGAACAGCCAACTGTGCGT
>JACRIL010000187.1 GCA_016235825.1 Planctomycetota bacterium | reverse complement strand
GGGCCATCACGATCACCTCGGCCCCGCGAAGCTGCTGGAGCAGGTCGGCCAGGCTCGGCGAGCCGGACATGTCCACGCCGAAGCTGCGAAGCGCCCGGAGGATCGGGTCCTGCGAGGCGTAGTTGACGCCTGTTACGCTGCCGCCCTCGGACATGACGACCATGCTCTTGAGCACGTCGTTGATCTGGTCTGCCTTGAACATCAGCCGGGCCGTCGCGTTGCCGTCGATCGACCCGCTGTGCTCAAAATACCCCACGCCGCTGGAGAACAGCACCACCCGCGTTACTGGGATATCAGTCGTCTGTTTGTCGGCCTGTTTTTCCTGGGCCAGAGTCGTTCCCTGCGGCGCGGCCAGAACCAGAAGTCCCGCCGCCACCGCCCATGCCAGTGCAATTCGATGCTTCATCGTTTTTCTCCTGAAAAAGGTCCCGGTTTTCGTCCAAGTCACTTGCACATCCAGATGCTATCCAGCATCCATTTGTCGTCCTTTTTGGCAAAATCAATGTGAATGCACTTCAATTCGCTCATATGCCCGCCCAGTTTGAAGGCGGTTTTATCCTTTGGAAATTCCTTTTCGGCGTACAGTTTGGCTAGAGGCGTATCCTGGTGCATCTTTTTCAGTATTTCGAGCAGGTATTTTTCCGGGTGCGATCTTTTCCCGGAGCAGGCGTCGGCCAGTTTATCGTAGTCTTCCTTGTCCAGGCAGGCCGCAATGAAAGCCACCGCCTCCTTCAGCGAAGAGAATGCCGGCGGCGTTTCGTCGGCCTTTTGGGTCGCGGGTTTGGAGGCCGGCTCTTCGGCGTTTGTTTCCCGCGCCTGCCCTGCCGTCCAGAGCAACGCCAAAAACATGCAAACCGCCGTAAAAGTCCGCGCCAGTCTGATTCGATGCCTCATATATTCCTTTTCTCTCTCAGAGTTTTATCAAGGCGCGTAATTCGCGACTTGAAACCCTATCATACCTTTTGACGCACCAGATCCGCCAAAGTTCCCGGAAAATCAGATTTTTTATTGAAAAAGCATTTTGGGCAATGGTGTTGCATGCAACCGAGAATAATATCGACCATTGTTATTATTCACGCTTTTGCGAGATAATCCATTTTCCGGAAACCTTCTATGAGTCTGATTGAACCAGCGGAACTCGATGTTTTCTGAATGGTAATCCGCCACCAAAATGATATCCTTACCTGTGCTCATTGCGGTCTTCTTGGCCTTTTGGCCTGTTTTGAAAGCCCCAATGCATAATAATAAAGCCTAGCAGCCCGTTGAAAAAGGCGATGTTTGTGGCGCGGCCATCCTGGCCGCGTGTGCCGCAGGCGTCCCGCCTGCGGAAAAACCGAAGAAAAACAGCAAAACGCGAGGGCAGGATGCCCTCGCCACAGGCGAACCGAGACGCCCACGCCACATTTTCAACGGGCTGCCAGGGCAACGCTCTGGGAATTGGCGAGAAATAAAGCGTAAAGCCCTGAAAGGGTGAAATAAAACAAACTTGATGCCGTCGGCAAAACAGGAAAACAATCTTTGTATCGTTATAGCACCGGCCGGCGAAAAGAAGGATAATCCGAATGGGCAGATGGCTTGGAATAGATCACGGCAGCATGCGGATAGGCCTGGCGGTCGGCGGACAGGAAGACGGAATCGCCACGCCGCTGGAGGTTCTGCCTGCCGAGCCGGTCCGAAAGGCCGTTGAGCGGATCGTCGCACTGGCGAAGGATTACAGCGTCTGCGGCCTGGTGGTCGGCCTGCCTATCAACATGGATGACACCGAAGGCCCGCAGGCAAAGCTGGCCCGGAAATTCGCCGACGAACTGTCTGCCGCCGCGAACCTGCCCGTCAGGCTTTGGGATGAAAGGCTCAGCAGCTTCCAGGCCGACTGCGACCTGGCCGGCCTGCTGACACGGAAAAAAAAGCGGGCCGTTCAGGACGCCGTCGCCGCCGCCAAAATGCTCCACGATTTTCTGCAAAACATGGGTAAGGCCGGCCCCGCCCCCTCGAAATAATTGCCGCCCGTCCACCCGTTGAAAAGTCTTTCTTTTGCAGCACGGACGCCCCGGCCACGCCGGGCAAGTCCGCTCCTGGAATGTCCGAAAAAACAGCACACGCCACGACCGAGACGGTCGTGGAACACACGGGCAAGATGCCCGTGCCACTTCAACAGACGGCTATCCTCCGATTCGGCAAAAGCAGAACGGCGAGGATCATACCTCGCCGTTTTCTGATAAATTGATTTTATGCGGAACTTATTTCTTTTTCTTCTTTTTCGGTTCATCGTCGGTGTCGCTGGCGAGCATTTCCAGGGCCGAGATCGGGTCCTCGCCGCCGGTCTGCTGCTCGCCGCCGCCTAGCGGGAATTCTCCTGCCGGTTCCCCGATCGCCTCTTCGCCCGGTTCGTTCAGCGGAAAACCGCCGTCGTCTGCGGGCGGCTGTCCGTCGCCGGACTCGCTGCCCAGCGGAAAACCGCCTTCGTCCTGGATCGTCTGTTCTTCGGTCATGCCCTGCGGCTCCAGTTCGACCGCCTCGACCGAGTCGGCTTTCTGGTCCTTGGCCGGGATTCCCGGCGATTTGCCGCGGACCATCTTGGGCGTGATGTTCTCCGGCACGCCGTCGATCTGGACGATAAAGACGATCGGCCCGATCGCCAGCAGATCGCCCGCCTCGACGCCGGCCTCGGTTATCTTGGTGTTGTTGATGAACGTGCCGTTCGACGAGCCAAGGTCCTTCACGCCCACGCCGTCCTCGTAGAGCGTAACCTCGCAGTGATGCCGCGAGACGCTCAGGATCGGCACGCGAAGGTCGCAGTCCTCGCCCCGGCCTATGATGGCCGAGGGGCCCGGGACCGAGAATTCCTTTTTCTGGCCGTCCGCCTTGAACATGACGAGCTTGACATCCATAGCGATTCCCTTGATTGTGTTGGCTGCGCTCCGCCTTTCGTGGCGGATAAGGCCCGCCGCCGGGGTGGAGAACGTTGATACACCTTATATTAAGATATGTCGGCTAAAGGGTTCAAGGAAAATCAGGAAGAATCGCAGCCTCCGGCGGATGTCCGGGCGGACGGCCTGTATGTGCACGTCCCGCTGTGCCTGGCCAAGTGCCGATATTGCGACTTCTATTCGCTGCCGCTTGCGGGCGATCTGGCGGGTCGATACGTCCGCGCAGCTGGGTTGGAACTTGTCAGGCTGGCGGAATTTCTGGCCTGGCCGGCCGGGACGATCTTTGTCGGCGGCGGGACGCCGACCTGTCTTGGGGCCGGGCCGCTGGGCGAACTGCTGGGGCCGCTGGGCAACCGAGCCGGGCCGGAAACCGAATTCAGCGTGGAGGCCAACCCCGGCACGGTCGATGGGCCAGTCGCCGATCTGCTCGCCGGCTCGGGCGTCAACCGGGTCAGCCTCGGCATCCAGTCGCTCCAGCCGGACGAGCTTGCTCTGCTGGGGCGAATTCACGATGCGAGGCAGGCGGTCGAGGCCTTCGGAATTCTCCGACGGGCGGGCCTGAAAAATCTTGGGGCCGACCTGATCTACGGCCTGCCGGGCCAGTCGATGGAATCGTGGCTGGACACGCTCGGCTGCGTCCTGGAGCTTTCGCCGGAGCACCTGAGCTGCTACTGCCTGAGCATCGAGGAAGGCACGCCGCTGGCTGATGATCTGCGGGCCGGCAGGATCAAACCGCCCGACGAGGCGCTTCAGAAGGAAATGTATTATGCGGCGATTGAGCAGGCCGGAAAGGCAGGACTTGAGCATTACGAGATTTCCAACTTCGCCCGGCCGGGCCGACGCTGCCGGCACAACCTGATTTACTGGCACAACCAGCCATACATCGGCGTCGGACCCGGCGCGGCAAGCTACATTGCCGGCTCGCGGTCGAAGTATCTGCCCGACCTCGCCGGCTGGCTGGACGCCGTCCTCGCCGGCCGCCGGCCGGCCGCGACGGCCGAACGGCTGACCGGCATGGCCTTGATGGCCGAGACGCTTATGCTCAATCTCCGCCTGATCGAGGGCGTGGACCGCCAAGCCTTCGCCGAGCGTTTCGGCCTCGACCCGCTTGCCGTCTTCCCCGCCGTCTTCAACCGCTACGCCGCCCAGGATGCTGTCCAGATCGACGCAAAAAATATCCGAATTGCCCCAAAATTCCTCTTCGTCGCCGACTCCATCCTCGCCGACCTCCTCGCCAAGGCGGTATAATAAACAGACCTTGACCCAGAGACGAAAGACCGGTGCCACTGTCCTACGTTCTGCGTATTCGCAGAGCGGAGGGCAGTGTGTTGCAACGTGTGGGATGAATGCGACTGCGGAAAAGGAGAATGATCAGGCCAATGTCAGAAACAACATCGCACTGCCCTGCGCTTTGCGCAGGACAGTGGCACCATCTTTGGAAAGTTCCAGGTCTGGGCCTTCATTTCGAGCCGGGAAAACGGTATTCTGTCGGACAGAAGCAGGGAAATGGAATGAGCGCAAATGCCCATAAAATAAGGTGGACAAAATTATTCACAGGGACAGGGAAAAATAAAATCCGCCTCCGGCGTCCACTGAAAGGACGGAAATATGAGACTTGGCGGCCCGCTTATCCAGAAATATGAAAATCCGGACCAATGGGTTGCGGCAGTACGCGCCTTGGGCTATCGCGCCGCATACTGTCCGGTTGGCATGGATGTCCCCGAAGATTCGATCCGGGCATATTCGTCCGCGGCTGCAAAAGCCGATATCGTCATCGCCGAGGTTGGCGCGTGGAGCAATCCGCTGGGCCCGGACATCGCAACCCGCACCGCCGCTCTTGAGAAGTGCAAGAAAGCCCTCGCCCTTGCCGACGCCATCGGCGCCCGATGTTGCGTCAACATCGCCGGATCGAGAGGATCGAAGTGGGATGGCCCGGACGAACGGGACCTGACCGCCGAAACCTTCGGCCTGATCGTTGACTCGGTCCGCGACATCATTGACAGCGTGCGGCCGAAGCGGACATTTTACACCCTTGAGCCCATGCCGTGGATGTATCCCGATTCCGCACAGGCATATCTTGACCTGCTTAAGGCGATTGACCGCAAGGCGTTCGCCGTGCATTTCGATCCGGTGAACCTGATCTGCAGCCCGCAGCGGTACTTCGGCAACTCGGAGATTATCAGGGATTTCACGGCCAGGCTCGGACCGCATATCAAATCATGCCATGCCAAGGATATCCTGCTTCAGGATCGGCTGACGGCGCATCTGGACGAGGTGCGGCCGGGTTGCGGAAAGCTTGATTACAGGACCTACCTGGCCGAAATCGCGAAACTTCCGGGAGATATCCCCGTCATGCTGGAGCATCTGCCCAGCGCGGAGGAATACGCGGCGGCCGCGAACCACATCCGCCAGATCGCCAAAATGGAAGGACTCGACCTGTGAAACCATATGTATTTGACTGGCGGCCGTAGCGCCATGGAAAATCCCCGCGTAATCAAATGGTTCCTGGCCGGGCTGCTCGTCGCATTCACCGCGGCGGCGTCCAGGCACAAAGCCGATTGCAGACGATTCGGACGCTTCATTACGCCAGAGCAGGATGACATGTTCCCGGCAATGGCGCTGCAGTGTCGAATTTCCAGATTATTTTTCTGCCGGTTCTGCCGTTGATTTTACCGATGATTCCACCTCACTTGCTATTGCGTTGCAGACGGGCGAAATGCAACCCTGAAATCAACCTCTTTTCCGCCGATCTGCTGCAATCGCTCCACATTGTTTGGCGTTTTTGGTATTATGGCGGCTGAACCGAAGCGTTTGCGGATTGACGGCCCGGCAAGAGCGGGACGCCGGTGAAATCCGCGATTCATTGGGAAGTCCATGACCGCGTCAAATATCCTGTTTATCATAACTGACCACCACGCCTGGTACGGGCATTTCATCGGCGCCGACGGCCTGCCGGGCGGCATCTCGCCCGTGCGCCTTGGCGTCTGGGACCGCTTTTGCCGGCAGGGCGTGCTTTTCACCGGCGCGTACGCGGTTTGCCCGCTCTGCACGCCGGCCCGGGCGTCGATGCTGAGCGGCCTGACGCCCCAGCAGCACGGCATGGCTATGAACTGCGACGGGGGCGGAGATTTCGCTCCCGGAACCGAGCTATACAATCGTCATCTGGAACGTGCCGGCTATCGCAGCGCCTACGTCGGCAAATGGCATTGCGGCCACAGGCTCCTGCCGGCCGATTACGGCTTTGACGGATGGTCCCTGGCGGACTACGGCAAAATATATATGAGCGAGGCGTACCAGGCATACTGCCGCCAGCACGGCCTTGGGCCGGCCCGCGCAAGGATCGATCATTTCTTCCATCGCCCGGAATGGAAAGGCGCCGTGCAGACCCTCCATCACGAATCCCCCTGGGCCTTCATGAACGGCAGCGGCGTGCTGCAGGGGCCGCGGGCGGGGCATGAAGAGGATTTCGTCGCAGACTTGGCCTGCGGGCAACTGCGTAAACTGGCAGGGGATGAGCGGCCATTCAATCTTGTTGCAAGTTTCTGGGGGCCGCACCAGCCTTACTTCCCCTCGGAACCTTTCGCCGGCATGGTCGATCCTTCGCGTATTCCCGAACACCCCAGCCACGCCGACGACCTGTCGGACAAGCCCAGCCGGTACCACCTGCATCGAAGCGTGCACCATCCGGGCGTGCAGGAGTTGACCAGTTGGGCCGATTGGCAGCCCATCGTTGCCCGCTGTTACGAGCAGTGTTTGCAGACCGATGCGGCGGTGGGCCTGGTGCTTGACGAGCTCGAGCGGTCGGGTCGGGCGGGCAACACAATTGTCGTATGGTGCGCCGACCATGGCGACGCCCTGGCCGGTCATGGCGGCTGCTGGGACAAGGCCGCGACCATGTCGGAGGAGGTCATGCGGATTCCTCTTGCCGTGCGCTGGCCGGGGCGGATTCCCGCGGGCAAGGTCGTGAGCGACCCCGTAAGCAACCTCGACTGTCCCGCCACCCTGCTCGAAGCGGCCGATTGCGCGATACCCGGGCACTGGCGAAGCCGAAGCCTGCTGCCCGCGGCTTGCGGCCAGGCGCAGCGCGAGCACGTGATCTGCGAGCATCATGGCCACAGCGGCACCGTCATCGAACAGCGAATGTTGCGCCTGGGCAGATGGAAATACGTCGCAGCCCTTTATGACGGCGATGAGCTTTACGATCTTGATAAGGATCCCTGGGAACTGAATAACCACATCGACGATCCGGCCTGCGAAGATGTTGCCGCCGATTGCCGCAGCCGGCTTGCCGCTTACGTGGAGGCCGAACCGCAGAACGGCCTGACCCGCCGCCTTGCCGCTACGCTCAGGTTCGCGGCGGGATCCGGAAAAAATCGAAAAAAATGAAATTGACGGGCATCATGTGCAATAATCGCCGGCCGCGATGCGTTATGGATGTCAGACGGCTGAGAAACGTTTTCGGCTTGATGGCACATTTAAGGAGATTGCACATGAAATACTTCACGATTTTTGCGATGCTGGCGGTTGGCTTCTTTTTTGCCGCTTCTGCGGTAGTGGCCGCGGGCGGCGACGGCGGAAGCAGGCCCAAGCCGAACCGGCCCCCCAAGGGCGACAGGGAAAAGCCCGACAGGGACAAGGTAAAACAGCGTGAAAACGCCCCGGACAGGGAGCAAAAACGCGAAAAGGAGGTTGATAATCGCGAGGCGCGCCAGGCCAAACGCATTGAACACGGCATTGCCAAGGGTTATCTGACGCCCGATGAGGTTACAAAACTTGAGAGTCAGCAGAAGGCCATCGCCGACCTGGAGGCCAGCTTCAAGTCGGACGGCAAGGTTACCAAAGACGAGTTCAAGCAGCTCAATCAGGCGCTGAACGAGGCGTCCCGCAGCATCTGGGCGGAAAAGCATGACACAGACGGCAATCAGATGCCGACGTATCGGTTTGGCAAGAACGTGTTCGCCAGGCCGGAGCTGACCGCCGCCCTGGCCAACGAGAATCTGTCGCGAGAACAGGCCAAACAGATAATGGCCGATTTCCACAAGCTGATGGCTCTGAAACACGCATTGGCGACCAAAGATCTTACCGCCGACGAACGGGCCAGATTGCAGAACGAATACAACGAGCTTCTGAACAAGTATTTCGAGGTTCGTCAGCCGACCACGGCCCAAGCGGATTAATAATTGCTGATCCGCGGATTTTGCGAAAAAAACGGCAATCCCGATCGGGGTTGCCGTTTTTTTTGCGGATGCCAGTCAGGCCGAATCAAAGCCCTGGCCCGGCTCCTTCGGCCTTGGCGATAGCGGCGCGGATGGCGATCCGGACCACTTTTCTGTCAGCCGATCCGATGTTGTCCAGCGTCGCCAGGGCCGACTTGCAGACCTCCAGAAGGTCCGGCGCGGCGGCCATCAGGTTGGCATTAGCGCGGGCCGTATCAGAATTCTTATCGCCCACGTCGCAGCAGACGACTTCCGAGGTTGATATTCCGCATTCGGCGCCGGTGGCGTGCACAATCCTCAAACGCGTGCTCAATTTGTTGGGATGGAACTCCTCGACAATCCACGGGCCGGGTGTGTTTTTTGCCATGTTTATGCCCTTTAATTTTACAGTACGTCGCAGACGTGGCGGCAGGGGCGATTCTTTCTTTATATTATGCGCCCGCCGCCTCTATGTTCTAATCGGCCGGAAAGCCGTGAATTCTGGCATGTTTTTCCGGATAATCATTGTCGTATTGACCAAAATGATGCCAGATTTTTCTGATTAAATGGGTGGAGTAAATGCCTTCCTCCCAGAAGCGGCTCAAGCCCGCGGAAGGAGTGAAGCAGATGTCAGAATTGATTAAGAGCCTATCCGAATAACTACGATGAGCTGCGTTTCGACAAAAACCGGATGGATGCAAGGAAGACCGACGCAGGCGACCCGAATAGAGCCGTCCAGAAGGTCTGACGCCGCAGACGCCGGTTTTCGTCGAAACCCTCCGGGACGGGCTGCTAGACGTACAAGGATCACAGCCATAATTGCCCCATGTCAGCCTGAAATCACCTTTGCTTTGTGAAGCGAAAAAGTCCGAAAAAATATATCGAGTGGCCGGAAAATTATGGCTGGGCGACGTGTTCTCCTGAAAATAACTGTCCGCCGTACCGTGTTCACGCGATGCCAGAACTGGCTGAAAAAAGCCCGGCAAGTCGTTATGGATGTTGCGCCAGTGTTGCGCCACAAACCCAGGCGATTATGAACAAATAAAAAAATCCTTATAAATCTTTGATTTATAAGGACTTCTGTATGCACCGCGAAGGACTCGAACCTTCGACCCGCTGATTAAGAGTCAGCTGCTCTACCAACTGAGCTAGCGGTGCTCAAAGCCGACCTGCAAGTTATTATAACCCCCATGCCGACGAAGCCGAATAGATTAACGCCGGGTTTTTCATCGTCAAGGACAAAAGTCGCAGATACGTCCCTGGCAATTGCAGTTTGAACGGCCAAAATCCGGATTGAGCTTGATTATCCACCCAATTTACGCGGCTGAAACCGTCGGCATGGCGGTTATTTGACTCTTGCCGGCAGAATGACCAGAGTGCGTTCGGCAAGTTGCAGCCGCTTTTGAATGGCGAAGGCCGTGCCGTTGTGAAGAATCGCCTGATACCATCGCGGTCTATGGAAAATAAGTTGGCCGGCGAAAAAGGTTATCGATGGAAATTTCTTTATCTCCTCCAGGCAGAGTTTTTCCATCTCTTCGATAAGATCCGTTCCGACGGCCATCCGATACGTCGCGGGCATGCCCTGTTCGCGGGCCATGTCGGCGTATTTTTTCAGCGAATCCTCAGTTTGCTTTCGAAGATAATCCATTGTGTCGGCCCCTTTGAATATGCCCGAGTCGATAACTCCGACGGAAAGGAACAACAGGTTCTTGAACTGGCCGGGAAACATCCTCAAGGCCGCCAGCATGGTGTGAATGCCCAGTCCGCTGTATCCGCCGACCAGGATGGCCGCGGTCGGCTGCGACGGATCGACAGGGTCACAGATTTTGCCGGCACTTTTGGGCAGACATGCCAGATTGGCGTAGAGATTCGCCAGCTTCACGTTCATCTGCCGGTAATGCTTGCGTATTCCAAAACAGGCCAGGACCACCAGGCTGGTCGTCAGCAGCGTCAGCCATCCCCCCTCGCCGAATTTTTCAACAACGGTGATAGACAGGATGGTCAGGCAGAAAGTCAACCCGACGACAAAAAGAGCCAGTTGCCGCTTCCACGGTCTGCCGCCGCCGCGGCCCGACCACAGCGACCTGGCCATTCCTAGCATCGACAGCGAGAACGTGATGAAGACGTTTATGCTGTACATGACGACCAGCCGCTGAATGTTGCCATTGGTATACCATAAGGCAGCAAGTGCCGCCGCGCCCATCAGCACAATGCCGTTCTGGGTCGTAAGCTTTTCCGAAAGACACGAGAATCGCCGCGGCGTCCAGGAATCCACCGCCATGTTTGCCAATACCCTCGGGCCGTCTATAAATCCCGCCTGGGCGGCCACCACGAGCAGCGCGCCTTCCGAGATGAGCGTGAGGATCACAAATGGCTTTCCCAGCGACAGTTTCTGAGCAACGTTTTCGGACAACACCGCGTTGAGCGTCTTTTCGGCATCGAATTGCACATTCCACACGAGATAGCAGACGACCAGCCCTCCGGCAGTAACGGCCAGCGACGCGGCCATGTAAATCATGGTCCACTTTGCGGTCCGCTGTCGCGGTTCGCGCATGATCGGCAGGCCGTTCGAGACCGCCTCGATGCCCGTGTACGTCCCGCCGCCAAGCGAGAAGGCGTGAATGAACAGCAGTGCCATTCCTCCTATTCCTAATGTAGTCGCTCCGTAGCTGAATCCATTGCTCACCTGCATGGCTGTTGCCGGCAATTGCGAAGCATTCGCCGCAATGCCGCCGAAAATAAGAACAGCATGCGTCGCCAGAAACAGCAGGAAGACCGGCATGAGCATGATGATGGATTCCTTGACGCCTCGGATGTTGATAATCGTCAGCAAGACGATCAGCAATATCTCCGTCGGCAGTTTCAGCACGCGCCAATCCGCCGGCAGAAAACTGAAAATCGCGTCACCGGCGGCTGCGATCGAGACAGTGATCGTCAATACGTAGTCGATCAACAGCGCCGAACCCGACACGACGCCCATCTTTTCGCCAAGCAGCGCCGTGGCCACCACGTAGCCGCCTCCGCCATGCGGAAAACGCTCGATAATCCGAATGTAGCAGGCGGAGATTATCAGCACCGTCGCGATCATCAACAGAGCGATGGGAACGGCCAGGTATGTATGCTGCCCCAGGGTGCGAAACGCCTCTTCCGGGCCGTAGGCTGACGACGACAGCCCGTCGGCGCCCAGACCCACCCAGGCCAGGAACGCAATCACCGACAGGCGATGAAATATGCGCCTGTCGTTCAGATCGCGGGGTTTGCCGAAAAGAAACCGCCTCAGCCGCTTATGCAAATCGGGCTTGTCGTTGAGCGAATTGCCCGGACCGTTGTCCTGTCCGCCGGCATTGGGCGAATTGTCCATGCTATTCTCCGGAATCGAAACCAAATTGTGCGGAGAGCGGGCCTCCGGTCGATTCCGGCGGATCTCTCCTTCGACGCCTGCGAGGTTAGCTGACGGGCTTGGGCCGAAAGAGTTGCCCTACGCCTTGCGGCGATTCGCCCCGGGAATTCGGGTCCCCCGCTCCCGCTATCTGCGGGACTCGGCGAGTAAAAGCATTATATCCGATTGACCGCTGCCGGGCAAATATTATGTTTGACGGTGCGGTTCTGTCCGTCAGGCCGGCTGGAGTTCGGCGTCCAGGTGCTCGTCGACTTCCTCGAAGCGTACGGAGATGCGTTTGGAGACGCCCGGTTCCTGCATTGTAACGCCGTAGAGCACGCGAGCGGCGCTCATGGTCCGCTTGGAGTGGCTTATCATGATGAACTGGCTGGTCCGCACGAATTCCTGGACGAGCATGTTGTATCGCTGGTTGTTGGCCTCGTCGAGCGCGGCATCGACCTCGTCCAGCAGGCAGAACGGGCTGGGCCGGCTGCGGAAGAAGCTGAAAAGCAGGGCCAGGGCGGTCATGGTCTTCTCGCCGCCGGACAGCAGCGTGATGCTCTTGAGTTCCTTGCCGGGCGGCTTGGCCATTATGTCGATCGGGCTTTCCAGCAGGTCCTCGGGGTTGGCCAGCACGACATCTGCGCTGCCGCCGCCGAAGAGCTTGCGGAACAGCTCGCGGAAGTTTTCCCTGACCGACTCGAATGTGGCCTGGAAAAGCTGATTGCTTTCCTCGTTGAGTTTCTTTATGAGTTCGTCCAGGTCGGTCTGCGACTTGTTGATGTCGGCCATCTGGCCCGTGAGGAACTCGTGGCGTTTTTCGAGCTGCTCCTGCTCGGTTATCGCGTCGAGATTGACGTTGCCGAGCCGCTCGATCCTCTCGCGGAGCTGCGAAATTTCGGCCTCGACGGCCTGCCAGTCGCGGGCCTGGTCGTGCGCGTAGTTCCTGTGCAGTTCCAGCAGGTCCATCTGCATTTCGTCGTCGGCCCTGGCGATGATGTTCTGGATGTTCGCGTCAGACGCGCCGATGTCGATTTTTGTCTTGGTGGTTCGGGCGGCGGCCTGTTCCTGGCTTGCCCGCTGTTCGGCGATCTGGGCGCAAATGTCCTCGATCCGTTTTGCGAGGCCCTGGCGGGACTCTTTTATTTCGGCCGACTCGCGGCGAAGGTCGTCGAGCCGGGCCTGAAGCTGCCGGACGTTCTCCTGATCGGCCGCGATGGCTGACTCGATCTCGGCCATCGTCTGGCGGCCGGACTGGATTTCCTGCCGGCCGGCCTGCACGTCGTTGAGCATTTCTTGCCGCTGCTGCTGGAGAGCGGCAATGGCCGACCTGGCCGCCGCGAGACGTTCCTGCGACTTGGCGAGTTCAACTTTCGTCTGGACGGTTTTGGCTTTGATCTCTTCCAGCCGCGACTTTTCGCCGGCGATCCGTCCGTTCAGGCCGGCGATCTCCTCGTCGCGGACCTTGGCCAGCCGGTCGAGTTCCCTGGCCTTTTCGTCAGCCTGGTGGCGGGCCTTGACGACGGTCTCGATCTGGCCGGCAAGGGCCTCTACCTCGGCGGCGACCAGCGGTTCCTGCCGCTCCAATTCGGCGATCCGCGAGGAGAGATGGCTGATGCGGCTGGTGCATTCGCCTTCCTCGGTCCGGGCCTCGTAGATGCTCGTGCGGAACTGGTGGATCAGGTGCTGGTTGTGCTCCACTTCGGCCTTGACGGACGCATGATCGGAGCCGATCTGTTCGATCAGTTTTTCCAGCGATTCCAGCGAGGCGTTCAGTTCGGACATTTCGCTGCGGCGCGTTATCACGCCGGCCGACTTTCCGGAGGAGCCGAAGCGGATTCTGCCGTCGGCCTCGAGGATCACGCCGTCGGACGTTACGAACCGGTAGCCGTGAGGCAGGTTTCCGGCGGCATCGGCGGCGTGTTGAAGGCCGGCGACGACGAGCGTCTTGCCCAGCAGCCGCCAGATGACCGGCGCCAGATCGGGCGCGAACCGAACGTGATCGATAAGCCTGCCCATGACATGCGGACTGTCCGCCGAGAGGCCGTCGTCCTTGAAAGGTTCAAGGCGATCCAGGCAGAGGATTTCGACGTTTCCGGCGTTGCCCACCGTTTCAGCCAGTTCGCTCTGACAGGCCTGAACGTCGCTCAGCCGGCTGGCCAGCAGGAACTGATCGGCCCCGGCCAGGGCGGACTCGACGATCGCGGCGTGGGCGGTGTCGCAATCGATCATGTCGCCCAGCAGCCCTACGATCTGCCCGAGCCGGCCCTGACGCCGGGCCTCGAGAATCCGCCTTGCCCCGCCGCTGACGCCCTCGAGCCTGTCCTGCATCTGCCTGAGCGTTTCACGTTTGGCGATTGCGGCTGAGCGGGCCTCGCGGGCGTCGAGCAACTGTTTTTGCAGTGCCGACTCCTTCTGCGTCAAATTTTTTGCCTGCTGCTGGGCCTGCTGGAAGCGGTTTTGCGATTCGGCCGCCACCTCGCGAATGTCATCCAGCCGGGCCTGGGCCTGGGCCTTGTCGGCCAGGGCGCTTTCCAGGGCCTTTGCGATCTCCTCGGCCTGGCCCTGGAGACGCTTTCGATGCCCGCAGAGGGTATCGTGATTGTGCGCGTGGCTCTGGATTTCGTTGTGCAGGGCGGCGGTCTTGCGAAACAGGTCCATCGCGCCGGATTTTTCATCTTCGAGCCTTGCCGCAAGCCCGCCCAGGTCCGTCTCCGCGGCGGCCTGTTCGGCAGCCAGCGCGTCGCAGGAGGCCTGAAGTCCGTTTGCCGCCTCGCCGATCTGTTCAAGCTCGGCCGTGCGGACCCGGATGTCGTTGAAGCAGGTGTCGGCCTTGGCTTCGAGCTGCTCGCAGCGCTGGACGGCCAGAAGGATGCGATTGCCCGTTTCCTCCAGCCGGCTCCGCTGCATCTGCTGTCTCTGTGCGGCCGCGTCAAGCTGGCCGGCCGTCGCGGCGATGTCGGAATCGAGCTTTCCGGCCGTCCGGTCGAGGTCGTCGGCCTCGGTCCGGGCGGCGGCCTGGGCCGACTCCAACTGGCCGATCCGGGACGTTATCGACGCCAGCAGATCGTTGGCGTTATCCAGTTCGCCCTGGAGCACCTTTCGCCGCTCGCACAGTTCGTGATACTGGGCCAGAAAATGCAGCGAACGCAGTTCCTTGAGCTGCTGAGAGCAGGTTACGTAGTTGCGCGCCTTGCCCGCCTGTATCTTGATCGACCGGAGATTCTTCTCGACCTCGCCGAGGATGTCGTTCAGGCGGGCCATGTCCTGGTTGACCCGTTCGAGTTTGCGGACGGCCTCTTTCTTGCGGGCCTTGTAGCGGCTGATGCCCGCGGCCTCGTCGAAGAACGCCCGGCGGTCGTCCTGGTTGGCCTGGAGAAACCCCTCGACGCGGCCCTGCTCGATGATGCTGTATGCGTCGGTGCCGATGCCGGTGTCCATGAACATCTCACGGATGTCGCGCAGGCGGCTGGGAACCTTGTTGATGAGATATTCGCTCTGGCCGCTGCGATACAGCCGGCGGGTAACGCCGACCTGTTCGGTCGAAATATTCGCGTCGGGCAGATTGGGTTTGAGCAGGCCGTCGGGGTTGTCGAATATGAGCGAGACCTCGGCCATACCGGAAGGTTTTCGCCCGGCGGCGCCGTTGAAGATGACGTCCATCATCTCGCCGCCTCGGAGACTCTTGGCCGACTGTTCGCCCAGCACCCACTTGATGGCGTCTACGACGTTGCTCTTGCCGCAGCCGTTGGGACCGACGATGCAGCTTATGCCGTCGTCGAACTCGAACTCGGTGCGATCGGCGAAGCTCTTGAACCCGGACAGGATCAGCTTTTTGAGTTTCATTTCAGGCGTTTTCCTTAACGCGCGTCTGGCGACCATCCATGGCCGGCCGATTTGCCCGAAAGAACGGCAGTCCTAGTCGGGCCGGTCGGAAGTACCGACGTTGCGGTACATTTTCTGCAATTCGGGCGACTGTTGCAAGACGAATTTTGCTTTTATATCACCCTGTTTGCAAAGTCCCGCCATCACGCTGACTGTCTCGCCGTAGGTCAGATTGAGCCCCATTATCGTGCTGTCGTCGCCGAACTGGGCCGGCATGCCCAGCTTGAGAATGAGGCTGCGGACGAGATATTCGCATTCGAGTTGGTCGGAAGGTTTGCCGGTCCTGGGCACTATTCGCCAGAGCTTCAGCGTTTCGTTCCTTCCCTCGCCGGTGCCGTTGACCCTTACCGACCCGTCGGCCAGCGAGAAAAACACGTTGCGGGCCACCGGCATGTCCCGCCCGAAGATGGCGAATCTTGGCTGGCCTGTTTGCGAGGCGTAGATGACGTACCCCTTGGACGAATTGACCAGATCGAGTTTGAAAGTGCCCTTCATTCTTTTTTCGCCGATTATGCTTCCGCCGACGTCAAGCTGCGTGATCGTCTGGTCGCCGCGGCTGGCCAGGGCCTCGTAGGCGGCGACCCGGACCATTTCGTTATCGTCGTCCAGCAGCTTTCTCAAGGCCGATTTTGCCCCGATTGCGCCTTGGTGCCTGCCCAATTCCTCGATGGCCATGAACTGCGCCGGCGAACCGGCCGACTCGGCGAATTTCATCACCACCTGGCCGGCCATTTCATAATCTTCGAGTTTCATGCCAGTGGCGGCGGCGAAAAACGCCGTCATGGGGTTGGATGACTTGTAAAGAGGCCGGATGATCGCCAACACCTGCGGGCCCATCGCCTCCCAGACCAGAGCGAGTTCCTCGTAGTTGGCGTCGGGCAGTTCCATCGCCTTGGCTATCCGCCGGGCGTGGTTTTCCAGCGCCCCGGGGCCCGATGCCAGGGAAAGATGATCGATGAGATCGAGCAGATGCTTGTAGTCGGACTTGTAAGCCGGCGGAATCGTGATGTCGATCGAATAGTTGTTTGACGCGTTCGCCACCTTCAGGCCGGACGTTACCGAGCCGAACCGTTCGTTGATGCGGTTCATGATGATGTTGGCCTTGGCGTAATCCGGCTGAAAGAGCTGGAGCCGTATCGGCTGGTCCTTGCTGACCAGCCCGCCGTTGGGAATCCTGCCCTGGATCAGCCCGGCATGATCCTTGGGGTTTGTCGGATCCAGGAAGGGGTTGAGCAGGATTTCGCCGCCGCCGACGGCCCTGATTTCGCCCGGGCCGCCCGGCGTGGCTGAATCGCCAAGCACCTGGTACAACTCCGCCGGCATGAGGACGCCGCCCATCAGGCTCTTGGTGGAGGTCTGGGGCAGGACCTTGATGAACACGTCGAATCGCGTTCCGCCCGGCGAGCACGGCGGGATCGATCCGCCGATGAAGACGACGGCCGTGTCAATATCGCGCAGGAATTCCCGCGGCTTTATGTCTTCCGTGCCGTGAGTTATCGAGCCCAGCCTGGCCTGTTTGGTCAGATATTCGACCAGATACCGCTCGACGTGGGCCGGCACCTCGCTGCTGCCGTTGCGCCCAAGCCCGACCACCACGCCGTAGCCGCCGACGGCCGCGGGGACCTTGCTGATGTTGGCGGCGTACTGGGCGATGGTGTCAACCTTGTAGGGCAGCATCTTTATCGTCGGCTCGGGCGGTTTGTTCCTGCCGAACGGTTGGCCGTCCCACGGTTCGCAGCCGGCGACGAACGCCGCCGACAGCATGACAGCCGATGCGTAGATTCCAACCTTCCGTGTCATAATGAATGTCTCCATGATGGACATTATGGTCTGTCAGATATAGTTATCGGACCTTGCGGCCCGGGAAGGTTAGCCATTCATGCCTCTGAAATTGTCAGTTCAGCGGAGTTTTCCGACGGACCGGCAAGAGCCGAAAACGGCGGTCAGAAAACCGGGGTGTCCGGGTCCCTTATCACGTCCGAAGGCGGCGCGGCGGACGGAGTTCGTCGTGCCGGCTCGGCTGTTCCGGTTGAGCCTCCCGCCGCGGTCCGTTCGGCGCTTGAGGCCGGCGGAATGACCAGCGTCATGCCGGGCTTGAGCTTCGATGCCTCGATATTGTTGTTGGCCTGCTGTATGAGCGTCCAGAGCTGGCCGTTGCCGTACTGCTTTTCGGCGATGCCCCACAACCCGCGGGTGTCGTCCTCTTTGACGACGTAACTGGTCGAGCCGGCGGGGACTGGAGTCGTGCCCGTTCCGGCGGTCGTTCCGCCGGCGGCAACGGCCTCGGCGGGCTTGGGCGGCAGAAGCAGTTTCTGGCCGATCTTGAGGGAGTGCGGATTGGCCTCCGGATTGGCCTTCTCGATGAGCGTCATGTATTTGCCGTTGCCGTACTGCTTTTCGGCGATGCCCCAGAATCCCTGATCGCCGGACTTGACCACGTAATATTTTTTGCCGTCGGCCTCCGTAACGACCGAGCCGTGCTGGCTGCCGGAAGTCCCCGCGACGCTGGAACTCGTGCCGGCGGCCGGCAGAGGCGGAACCGTTATCCTCTGGCCTTTTTGAAGACGCAGCGGATCGACCTTCGGATTGGCCTGGGCTATCAGGTTGAAGTGCTTGCCGTCGCCGTAGACTTTCTGCGAGATCGCCCAGAATCCGTTGTCGCCCGCCTGCACGATGTAGGTCGTATCCTGCTGCGTGGCCGTCGCGGCGGGAGCCGGACTCTTGCCGATGCCGCCCAGATCGAGCTGCGGACCTTTCGCCGGAGCCGGCGTCGGCGTGGTCGTCCGGGGGGCGGGCGTTGTTACGTTATATTCATTTCCCGGCGACGGAGCCTTGCTGACGCCTGTGCCGCCCGGAGATTTGCCGGGTTCGACGCTTGTCGGGCCTGTCTTCGCTGGTTCGGCCTTGCCCGGGTCGCGGGCCACATCGACCTTGCCTGTGGTGCCGGGGTCGGTCTTTGTTATATCGGGCTTCTTTTCCGTGGATTCGGGTTTAATCACGAAGTCGCCGGCGGCCGGCTCGGAAGGCGTCTTGCCTGTCGTTCCGGTCGGAGAAGGTGTGCCAGAATCGCCGGTCTTGGGCAAAAGCGACGAGGTCTTGCCCGGGTCGGATGACGTGAGCGGGTCGGACGGTTTGGGCTGGTTTCCGCCGATGGGCAGCTTCCACGGGTCGTCGGTCGTCGGGGAACCGCCGGCCGGCTTGTTGTTGCCGTTGGTCGTTCCGCCGGTCGTGTTGGCCGGCTTGGTACGGTCGGCCGGCTTCGGCTGGTCGGCCCTGGCTACCTGCGGCTCGCCCTGGATTTTGGCCTTGGGCCTTTCGCCGTGCCTGTCTTTGCCGGCGTCCGCGGCGGCCTGCTCGACGCCTTTATCGCCCTTGGTGCCGCCGCTGGTGAAGACGAAATACAGCCCCATCCCCACTATGATGAACAGACCTATTGCCAGACCGATCTTGAAATCCGTGCGCATTGTTATGCTCCTAAAATGGCCCGTTGCCCGCCGCTTGTTCGCAATTGACGTACGTTATCAGTATATCGACTGCCGGGGGGGTGATGCAAAACAATTTTAGAGCTTTGGTAATACTACAACGCTACAAAAGCCATTTTTACCAAGCTTGATGGTCAACGCTTTTATCCGCTCGAAAGATCGTCTCATTGTAATGATCTGGCAAAACTCCCGCCTCCCGTATTGGAAGCTAATCGATGAAATTTCCGGAATCGATGGAATACTGAACCAAAGCACGCCGACAAATCCGTGCGCCTTTTGGTCGATGCCGTGATGGCCCACCATCTTGTACGCCGTGAAAGGTGCATTGTTCCGGGATGTGAAAGTCTTGGCCCGGCAAAGTAGGGCGTGCAACTTCGTTGAGGCTGTCCGATAATTCCTCATCTATAAATACAAGGACCTCCGACGGTTATGTATGTGAATGCATAACTGAAAGGAGGTCCAAGCTATGCCTGCACGTGCCACGGACGGCACGTGCCTGGCCCAACTGGTGCATAT
>JACRIL010000028.1 GCA_016235825.1 Planctomycetota bacterium | reverse complement strand
CACCGAGACGCAGAACCGCAATCGGCGCGCACGGCAGTCCCACGTGAAAGCCAAACTCAGGCGGTTACGCAGACTTGGCGTCAAGTTGTATAAGCTGCGATGCTGCATCATGCCAGAGGAAGTTTCGTTGTAGTGTTAGGACCGCTGTCGGTATGATCGGTTCCGGGGATAAATCTGTTCAGGAGCAGATGAAAAGCCATATTCGCCTTCTCGACGATTCTGATTTCAAAGTCCGCGAAAAGGCGTATAAGGCGATTGCGGAAAACTTTGCGGCCGCAGAACCATTGCTTCGCAAGGCGATGGAATCTTCAGAGATCGGCGCGGAGACCAAGGCTCGCATCGAGAGTCTGATGAAGCAGAAAGAGCTGGTTCTGCGGGCGATCAAGTTCGTGCGGGACAACAAACTGCTGGATGATGCCGGTTATTTGAAAGAACTGATGAAGGTCGCCCAGGGAGAGGATCGAGCGCGGGTTGAGCGGCGTCTGAAAGAGGTTGAAGCCAAGCCCGCCACGGCCCCGGCAACTTCGCCTTCTTCTTCCGTAAAAAATCCCATTCCGGCGACAAAAGCGTCGGAATGAAGCGAGAAAAATAGGATAGGTCTGATTGAGGCCAAATATGTCATGCCGCTCCGATGGAGCTTGATTGTTTTTGCCTGCCGCAACTATAAACATGATGCTCCTGACGGAGCATTGAATCCTCCGGCAGACTTTCCATCAGGTCTTTTCTTCCACAAATCGTTATCGGCGGGGGATTTTTATTCGACAGGACGGGCGGAAAATGCCGCCTCTGGAAGCAATTTCCGGAAGAAACTTCCGTTTTCGGGGCAAAGCGGGGGCAAAAAGCCTATTTGGGCGGCTCATATCAAGAGTTTGGCGTCGGCTGCGAGAATCACCCTCGGCGGCAGGGAAGCACTTCCGGCCGCAGCTTGAGAGTGAACCACAAGCCAGTGGCGGCAACGGACATGGTGGTTGGGCCGCGCGGCCCGCCGTCCGCTTGCCATATGGTTCGATGAGACATAGGGAGAATTACAATGCTTTCGATCAAACAGAACGTGATGGCGATGGAGGTGGCCAGAAATCTGGGCCTGGCCTACGACTCCTTGGGAAAAAGCGTCGACAGGCTGTCGTCGGGCCTGCGGATACGCAGTGCCGCCGACGACGCGGCGGGCCTGGCTGTCCGCGAATTGATGCGGGCGGACATAGGCGCCCTGGGGCAGGGCAAGCGGAACGCGATGGACGGCGTGAGCCTGCTGCAAACGGCTGAGGCCGGCCTGGGCCAGATCGACACGCTGCTCATCCGCATGAGGGAGCTGTCCGAGCAGGGTTCGACGGGCACGTACACCAAGCAGCAGAAGCAGACCATCCAGGCGGAGTTCGAGTCGCTTTCCGAGGAAATCAACCGGATCGCCGAGCAGATGGACTTCAACGGGATCAACCTGCTGAACAACTCCAACACGACCCGCATCTCGATCGGCAACGGCCCGAACAATCGCGGCCAGTACATCGAGGTGATTTCGCAGGACATGAGCGCGGCCAGCCTGCGGATCGGCGGCCTGAAATCCCGGGTCGAGAACAAGGACGACGCCTCGGTCGCCGCGCAGGACACGGCTTTTGTCGACTTTGGAACCGCCGGCCAGACGATATCGAACACCAACGGCACGTCGTGGGTGGGCGAAGGCCTGAAGTTCACCTTCTCCGGCGGGACATACATAGGTTTCGGCCCGACCGTGGGGACCACGCAGCTCGTTACCGTAACCTCGATGAGCATCACGCTGGACAACAGCACTGCCGTCGGGACGATAACCACCTCGGCCACCAATATTGCCTACCATATAGGAACAGGCAACAAATCGCTGGCCCAGGTCGTCTCGGCGATCAACAGCGCCGCCGTCGAATACGCCGCAGCCACCAGCCAGACGCAGTTTGAAAATTGGGCGCCGGCGGAGGCGTACTTTAACGCCTCGACCAACCGCTACTATCTTGACGTCAACCAGTCCGTCAACGGCACATGGGACATCGAAGGCAATTTCAGCGGCGCCAAGGAAGTCATCCAGGGCACAAGCTCATCCGGGATCGCCTCATCCACGTCCACATATGTAACATTCGGGTCGGCCGGCGCCATCAATATCACATTTGGTTCCGGTTCTGCCACGTATATCAGCCATTCAACAACTCTGGGCCAGACGACCGCGACCGTAACCTACGGGTCATTCGCGCTGTCAATTCAAGGCTCGGTCGGCGCCGGCATCACGGTCAGCACGGCCAACCGGACGGTTGAGCTGGGCCTTGGCCTGGCTGCGGCCGGGGCGATGTCGCTGGACAACCTGATCGGCAACATCAACAGTGCCGCCCAGCAGTTCGCCGGCAACGTTACCGCCGAGTATACGATGGGAACCCGTTGGGTTGCCGCCAGCGCGTTCCAGAATTCCAGCGGCCAGTATGTGCTGGACGTTCGTGCGGCGTACGACGGCAATATAGCCCTTACGGCCGGCACCACCGGCGAAAACGTCGGTCTGGCCGCCGGAACCGCGACGTCTGTCTTCAAGTTCAACGCTTCCAACGACGGCCTGGGCGGCGGGACTGCCGGAGTGGATGTCCGCTTCGCCTACAGCGTCTCGAACGCCACGCCGACCAACGGCTCGGCGATGGCTGTCGGCGACTGGTGGGAAACCCACGGCGAAGGCGTTACCATCGACCTGGTCAACGGCCCCTGCCCGGCGGTTACCGCGCTGGACACGGCCATCAACATCAAGGACTCCTATCGGGCGTACCTTGGGTACACGATGAACCGGCTGACCTCGGTGGCCGACACCCTCGACGTGCAGATGCTGCAATTGCAGGGCGCCGAAAGCCGCATCAGCGACGTCGATGTGGCGACTGAAACCGCCAACATGACCAGAAACACGGTTCTGGCACAAGCAGGCGTGGCGATGCTGTCCATGGCCAACGGCCTGCCGCAGATGGCCCTGTCTCTGCTGGGCGGATAAACTTTAAGCACTAACAAAGCCCTCATCGAACGCACGAAGCCCGCGGCCCGCAAGGCGAGGGCTTCGTGTATTTTTATATATCCGCCGGCAATCCCAATGATTATGCTTCCCTTGAACGTCGGATGAGTTCTGCTGGTATCGGCCTTGCATATTCCAAAGGAAATTTGCATATATGCCGTTCGTCCGATAGGATCGCAGCGGCATAAGTGTGTTTCAAAAAGCGGGTTATGAAGCTCCTTGCGGGCCGGCAACTCTGCCGGGACGCCCACGGGGACGGAGTGTGCGCATAATTTCCGGACGGCAGATAGTATGAAAATTTCATTATTGCAGATAAATCCGACTGTGGCGGACCTGGCCGGCAATGCCGGCCTGATAGAATCAGCCGCCCGGATGGCCCAAAATTCCGGGGCCGAACTGGGTATCACGCCGGAACTGGCGATCATGGGTTATCTGCCGCGCGATCTGCTGCTGAGGCCGGCCTTTGTCAAGGATGCCTGGAAGGCCTTGGGCGAACTGGCCAAGAGCCTCAAATCGTGCATTCCGGTCCTGGTCGGCATTGCACAACCGAATCGCAACAAGGTGGGCCGGCCGCTGCACAACGCCGCCGTCCTGCTGGCTGGCGGAAAGATCCGGCAGATCTTCCACAAGACCCTCATGCCCACATATGACGTGTTCGACGAGGACAGATATTTTGAGCCTGGCAAGGGGCCGCAGATTCTCGCGCTCAATCGCTGCCGGCTGGGCGTCTCGATCTGCGAGGACATCTGGAACGACCGCGACTTCTGGCGGAGACGGCGATATCACGATGACCCGATCGAGAAGGTCGCCCCGCGCGGCGTCCGGGCCATACTGAATCTGTCGTCCTCGCCGTTTACCGTCGGCAAGCAGGCGCTGCGGGAACGAATGCTCTCCAGCATGGCCCGGCGGCATAAAAAGACGATTCTGTACTGCAACCAGGTCGGCGGAAACGACGATCTGGTCTTCGACGGGCGAAGCTGCGTCTTCGACGGGCGGGGCAGACTTATCGCCCGCGGCAAGGCCTTTGAGCCGGACGTCGTAACCGTGGACCTCGACGCCCCGGCGGAAAAACTGGAATTCGATAATACCGCGCCCGAGGAAGAAATCTGGAAGGCCTTGGTCATGGGCACGCGGGATTATCTGCGTAAATGCCGGTTTGAGAAGGCGGTGCTGGGGCTTTCGGGCGGGATCGACTCGGCTGTAACCGCCGTCATCGCCGCCGAAGCACTGGGGCCGCAAAACGTCATCGGCGTTCTGATGCCGTCGGGCTACTCCAGCAAGGGCAGCCTGGATGATTCGCTGGCTCTGGCTGGCAACCTGGGAATCAGGACGCACACGATACCGATATCTACCCTGATGGCCGGTTTTGACTCGGCTCTGGCGGATGTGTTTGCCGGCAGGAGCAGGGACATTGCCGAAGAAAACATCCAGGCCCGCATACGCGGGGCGATCCTGATGGGCATATCGAACAAATTCTGCTCGCTGCTGCTGACGACGGGCAACAAATCGGAACTGGCCGTCGGATACTGCACGCTTTATGGCGACATGAACGGCGGGCTGGCCGTCATCGCCGACGTGCCCAAGACGATGATCTATCGCCTCGCCAGGTGGCGAAACGCCACAGGGCCGGTGATTCCGCAGGCCTGCATCGACAAGCCCCCCTCGGCCGAGCTTAGGCCTAACCAGACAGACCAGGATTCCCTGCCCCCTTACGACCTGCTGGACCAAATACTCGATCTGCACATCCTGGAGCATAAAGGGCTCGATGAGATTGCGGCCGAAGGCTTCGACCGGCAGGTGGCCGCCAGGGTGCTGAATCTGGTCAAGTCGGCGGAGTTCAAGCGGAAGCAGGCCGCCCCCGGCCTGAAGGTTACGGACCGGGCGTTCGGCACCGGCTGGCGAATGCCTATTGCAAAAAAATAGAATCAGGGACTATTCCTTTTACTAGTCCGGCCTCAGGCCGGCTGGAAAGGCTGAAAATGTCGGAGTTTTCTTATCACGATTACGTCAAGGACCAGACGTTCCATGACAATTACATCGCCTATCAGCAGAAATATCGCGACCAGATCCGTGAAAGCGACAGGGTTGTGGTGGAGATCGTCGGCCGGCTGCTGAAGGAACGCTATCAGGGCAAAAAGGTCTCGCTTCTGGATATCGGATGCTCGACGGGCAACCTGCTTTTCCACGTTAAAAACGCTTATCCGGGGCTAGAGTTGTTCGGCGGCGATTTTGCGGCCAGCCAGATCGAGGCCTGCCGCAAGGACTCAAATCTGTCCGGTATCACGTTTGAGGTGATGGACATGCTGAATATCGCCGCCCGGGAGCGGTACGACATGATAATTTCAAACGCGGTTCTTTATATGTTCAACGACGAACAATACGAGCGGGCCGTAAGAAGCGTTTTTGCCGCATTAAAAAGTCCAGGCCATCTGTTTATTTTTGATTTTGGCCACCAGTTCGAGCAGGACCTCAAAATAACGGAATATTCAAAATCGCATCCCGACGGCCTGAATATCAATTTCAGGCCCTTTTCAAAAATAACCAGGACATTGCGGGCCGCCGGATACGCGAGCGTGGATTTCAGGCCGTTTGTGATTCCGATCGACCTGGTGCGCAAGGAAAACGCCGGGAACGCGACCGGCGGATTCGAGGACCTCAACAGCTACACGGTCCGGCGCGAGGACGGCCGGCGAATGTTGTTCCGCGGCACGCTGTACCAGCCCTGGTGCCATATGGTCGCGGTTAAACCATGAGAATGCGGGATTGATGGACACAGGATTCTGATTGGATTTGGCAGGCCATATTCTTTGCTGCAATAAGGTTGAGACATGAAGATACTCTGGATGATGGGCTCGGCGATAGAAGGCAGGTACGACGCCAGAATTGCCCAAAAAATGAAGGAAAAATATGGTTATGAGTATGAACTGTTCACTTACGTTGGCCAGACGGCAGAGACTCTGAGAGAAGCCGGCATCGCGTGCACGACGATAAAGGAACTGCTCGACCGGACCGATTTTTCCGGCATGAGCGACCGGGACGCAATCGACCGGGCCAACGAGCTGCTCAAATGCCTGGATATAAAAATGCTGCTGCACGGCGATTACCTGCTGATGCAGGCTCCCGACGGCCGCAAGAGACTGCTATACGCGGCCAGGGTGGTTATCGCGATGGCCGGCTACATGTCGGCAGGAGGCTTCGACTGCTGCATGCGATACGGCGGCGGCGGAGTGGTCTCAAGGGCCATGTGCTACCTGGCCGACGCGATGGGGATAAAATCGTTCGACCTCATGCAGGGCACGTGGTACGGCACGAGCGATCTGGCGCACAACAACAGGGCCAACGAACGCTGGATATGGATTTCTTTCGCGCCGTTCTGGGAGAAGGTGAAGGATCAGACCGTCCCGGACGACGAAAAGCGGCGGATTGACGAATACGTTTCGGATTATTACGCCAGCCACACGAAGAAGACCAAGCCTCCCATTCTGACCGCCCTGGAAAGGCCGCCGCGAAACATATTCAGTCCGGCATACCTGACGGGCAAGGCTCGCGAATTTATCCGCGTCTTGCGGCCGTCGCCGAAGCCGCCGGTGCTCGACCCGCTGGCCGAAGGCAATATGGACAAGTTTTCGGAGGAGTGGGCCAGACAACATGAAGTATGGGAAAACAGTTGGTTGAAAAGCTGCCGCAATTTCAGATATGACCCGCTGCCCCGGAAGTACGTATACATGCCCCTGGTCTTCAAATGGGACATCTCTTACATGGTCTGGAATTATTTCAACTACATGCAGGAATTCCTGACCCGCGTCGCGGCCGAATCCCTTCCGGCCGGCTGCGAACTTGTCGTCAAGGAACATCCGTATTACATCGGAATTGTCAGCCACGACGAACTGCGCGGGCTTCAGAAGGCCGGCATAAAAGTCGCCGATCCGCGAATCGACAGCCTGGATCTGGTCCGCGGCGCACAAACTGTTGTCAGCCTGGGCGAGACTTCCGGGTGGGAGGCCCTGATGTCAAAAGTGCCCGTGGTCGTCATCGGTTCGCCGCCGTTCTACGCGATTCACCCGGCCGTCAGGAATGTAACCGATTTTAACTGCATGCCGGATGCTCTCAGACTGGCCGTCAAATCGAAAGATTCGGCTTATTCTGACGCGGAGACGTGGTATCGGGTGATGAAGGCGGCCCTGTTCTCGACGACGCCGGCCAATATCTGGGCGTACAAGAACACAAAGTTCTGGGCCGACCAGGACGAGTCGGACAAAAATGTCGAGCAGATAGCCGACATGATCGTCAGGGTCGGAAAACTGGCAGAGTAGCCGGTTGAAAAAGTAGCACGGGCATCTTGCCCGTGAGTATCACGGTCGTCCCGACCGTGTAGTTGTTGTTTTTACAGGGGCAAGATGCCCCTGCGACTCATGGGCGGGACGCCCATGCTACTATAAAATGGAAATGACGGACAACAAGATCCAGATCGGGTTTGCCCAGACGGCGGAACTTTTCAACCGGCTGCTGCACACCGCGCCATGGGGCAGGATTCCGGCATTACAGCCGTCGGCCCCGACTATGGGGCTAGTGATAACGCCGTGGTGCTCCTGTCCGATCCCGTGGTACGGCATGGCCATCGGGCTGATGCTGCGGCTGCGCGGCGTGAATACCGTGTTTGTCCGGCACGACTTATGCGATTACCCGGCGCAGGACACCTTCGAGCAGGAAAGCCGGCTCGTCGGCGAGATACTCGGCGGACTCAAGGGCATTCCGATCGTGCAGCTAAGCAAGCAGCCGCCGGCGGCCCTCGACGAGGCCGACCGGAACGATATTGACGAAATGGCATATGCCAACGCCCTCTGGTGGAATCATGGAACCATTCCGGAAGACAAGTTCGGGCAGATAAAACAATATTTCACGGGGATGTTCGCAGGGCTGGCGCAGCAGATCAAGGGCCTGTATCGCAACGTCCGCATGGATCGGATTATCATCCCCGGCGGGACGTTCGGCAGCAGCGGGCTTTACTACAATGGCGGCGTGCGCTCCTCCGTGCGGGTCATCACCTACGACAGCGGCTACGGCGGCATTTACATCGGCGTGCGGGACAAGGCGGCCAATCTGGGCGACACGGCGGAGTGCATGAAGCTGGCCGATTCTTATCTGAGCAGCCATGAGCGGGAACTGGCAGCCGAGGCGGGCAGGGAGATATTCGAGTCCCGGATGGAAAAGAAGGATTCGTACCTTTACAGCCCGTCCGACATGCAGCAGCAGTCCATCCAGACCAAGGCGTTCTCCAATGACAGTGCGCGATACGAATATGACGTCGTCATGCCGCTGAACGTCGAGTGGGACACCGGCGTGTTGGGCATGCACCGGTTCTTCGAGAACAACAGGCAGTGGGCCAGCCAGACCATCAGGCACATACTGGAGAAAACCTCGGCCAGCGTGGTCGTAAGGCAGCATCCGGGCGAGCGCACCTACAACACAGGCGTGCCGCTGGAAAAAGATATCAAGCGTCAGTTCGGCGGCAACAAGCGATTCCGCTTCATAACCTGCGACGAGGAGATCAACACCTACAAGCTCATCAGCGGCGCGAAGGTCGTCCTGCCGTTCACCTCGACGGTCGGGCTTGAGGCCGCGATAATGAACGTGCCCGTCGTGGTCGAGAGCAGGGTTTATTACGGCAATCAGTCGTTCGTGAAGACGGCAGGCTCGAAAGAGGATTATTTCAGGTTGATCGAGGAGGCGGCCGCTCAGCCAAGAACCGAACGGGAAGGCTACAACCGGCAGGCGCTGCTCTGCTATTTTCTGGCGATGCGGGCCTCGTGCCTGGCCGGGTCCTTCACGCCGCACCCGCCGCGATGCACAGACTGGCTCCAGTGGGATTTTGAAAGATTGATGAAATATCCCGAGACGGAAACAATGATCCGCTCCATCATGGAAGACAAGCCTGTGGCCATGATCCAGAGCGGCAGGATTCTCAAAGGCGAAGGAGAGACAGTGGCAAATCAGGAATCTCTATCGGCCCGGCCGCCCGAATCGCCCGCGCCGGCCTGTCCTTTGCCGCAGGGACAGGCGGCCGGACTGTTTGTGAGAAAATCCATCAGCCAGTTCGGCGAACCGTTCGCGCTGTTTCCGGGCGCGGCGTTCGGCAAGGACGTGCAGGTGCTGGGCGTTTCCAATATCGAGATTGGCCAGGGCACCTGCCTGGGCGACGAGGCTTGGCTGAATATCTGCATCCGCGACGATAAGATCAGGCTGCGGATCGGCGCCGGCGTGCTGATCGGCAGGCAGAACATGATATCGACGGCCGGGTTCATGGAGATCGGCGATTTCTGCCTCTTTGGCCCGCGGGTGTCGATCATCGACGCCGACCATACTTTCGGCGATATTTACCTGCCGTATACGGTCCAGCCGGCGACAGCCAACAGGCAGTTGATCGTTGAGGAAAACTGCTGGATCGGCGTGGGTGCGGCGGTCGTCGGCAGCCTCACGGTCGGGCGGGGCAGCATCATCGGGGCCAATGCGGTCGTCCTGTGCGACGTCCCGCCGTTTTCCGTCGCGGTGGGCAACCCGGCTCGCGTCGTAAAGATGTTCAACCCGGCCGCGAACCAGTGGCAGAAGGTCGCCGGCGCGGAACAGCAGGAGGAGATTGTCGCCGCCCGAATGAAGGCCGGCATGCCTCCGCGGGAACAATACAGGCAGATACTCAGGTCTCGAGTCGCCGTGGGCGGCATGACGCCGCTGCTTGCAGGCAGAGGATGCCTGTAAACCGCCGCTTTTGAGAAGACAATGGATAAAAGAATACAAATCGTCAACGACAAGGCTCATTCAAACGAGCCGCCGGTTAAAAACGGGATGGACGTCGTGTGGAGACTGACCCTGGATTGCTGGTCGTTCAAGGAGCAGATTAATGCTGAACCAAGACTACAAAGACATGTTGTCGTGCTTAAAAAGGCAAAACGCCGAGTTCATAATTTATTGAAAAACAAACAGGCGACGGGCAGAGAAAAAGACAAGATGGATGCGAAATGGCTGAAAAAATCCAAACGCGGATAATCTGCTGGAATGGAGCCGGTCGTGGAAGACAAAATCAGGCAGGCATTCGACGAGATCAATTCGGGAAAAACGCTCGAAGGACTTGAGAAGCTCGAGGCCCTCAAGTCGGACGGTGCGGAAGATCATCGGATAGATTTCGGGCGGGCGGTGGCGATGGCCAGGCTCGGGCGCCTCGAACCGGCCGTCGGGGTGCTGAAGGTTTTGGTGGAAAAGTATCCCGACTTCCGCCAGGCCAGAGATATCCTGACGGAGCTGGAAAAAGTTTCAGGACGACCGCCGGCGCAGGTGGAAACCTCGGCCGTTCCGGCATTGCCGCAGCCGACGGCCTCACCGCAGCCTGCGGCCCAACCGGCTATTCCGGCAAAGCAGGCGTCAGCGGCGCCGCAGGCCTCGCCTCAGAGCGTGCAAACCATCTCTCGGGCGGAGGCCCTGAAATTTGCGTTCTACGGTCCGACGCTGCTGACGCCGTCAACCTTGGCCAAGATCGCCGCCAGCACTACGGTCTGGCAGGAACTGCTCAACTGGCACGCCATGCTCGCCACCGACCAGTATGTCGCCTACGTCGATGCTTTTTATCGCCAGTGTCTGACGCAGTACGGCCAGCACTGGTTCTACCTGGACATAACCAACGTGCTCTACGCCGCCAGCAAACTGATCCAGCCGAAGAATTACCTTGAGATCGGCGTGCGTCGCGGCCGGTCGTGCTGCGCGGTGGTCCGCGGCTGCCCTACGGTCGACATCACCGCCTGCGACATGTGGATACAGAATTACGCCGGCATGGAAAATCCCGGCCCGGACTTCGTCTTTGCCGAAGTCCAGAAGCACGGCTTCCGCGGGCATTTCCAGGTCGTCAACGGAAACAGCCACGAGATGCTGCCGAAATTTTTCTCGCAGAACCCCGGCAGGACGTTCGACCTGATAACCGTCGATGGCGACCACACCGAGCAGGGCGCGTACCAGGATTTGCACGACGTTTTGCCGCACCTTGCCGTCGGCGGGGCGATAGTCTTCGACGACATCTCGCACCCGGCCCATCCGTATCTTCTCGAAGTTTGGCGGCGGGCGGCGCGGGAATGCGGATTCCTGGCGACCTACGAGTTCGCCGAGCAGGGCTACGGCGTGGCGTTCGGAATAAGGGTGAAATAAATGGGCAATCCGCGGGTGCTGATAACCGGGGCGGGCGGATTCATCGGTTCGCATACGGCCAGGCATTTCGGCTCGCTGGGCTATCCGATCTGCGCGGTCGGGCGGTTCGCCGCAAAAAGCCCGGGCGAAGTGGCGTATCCGAATCTGGAGTTGCTCGCCGCGATGACGCTGCCCGACCCCGCCTTCGAGCGAGCGGTCGACTGGTTCAGGCCCGACGTGGTGATTCATGCAGCCGGCACGGCGTCAGTGCCGTTTTCCATCGAGCAGCCGTACCGCGATTTCCAGAAGACCGTCGAGGTCTGCGCGTTCGTCCTAGAGACGCTGCGGGTGCGGGCGCCGCGGTGCAGGTTCATCCTGCTCTCCAGCGCGTCGGTCTATGGCAATCCGGAAAGCCTGCCCATCGCCGAGACCGCCCCGTGCAGGCCGATCTCGCCTTATGCCAGCCACAAAAGGATGTGCGAACTGCTGGTCGAGGAGTATGCGTCGATCTTCGGCATGAAGACGGTTACGGCCAGGCTGTTCTCGGTTTACGGCGATCCGCTCCGCAGGCAGGTGATCTACGACATTTGCGGGAAGATAAATGATAGTGGTATCCAGGTCGATTATTCTGCGACAATTGGCAGGGATAGTAAAAGCGGAAAGATAGTCGATTCTAAGATTAACCAGATCGTCACGCACGGCACTGGCAACGAAAGCCGTGATTTTATGCATGTCAAAGATGTGGCCGGAGCGCTGGAGCGGATCGTCCAGGCCGATTTCGCCGGACTTATTAACGTTTCCAGCGGCCAGGAAACTACGATCCGCCAATTATGCGAACTGCTCTCGGGCCTGTTAGGCTGCGCCAGACCGGTGGAATTCACAGGCTTGGTCCGAACGGGCGACCCGGTCAACTGGCGGGCGGATATCAGTAAACTGCTGAACCTGGGTTACAAGCCGGAAATATCAATTGAAGAAGGCCTCAAACAGTATTGCGATTGGTTCAAGCAATCTGTTATGACGCAGATGAAATGAGTAATTTGTAGTGGAATAAGGGACAATAATACCTTGCAAGTTCAGTGCGGCCAATTTGAAGGCTCGAAGAGCCGGCAGATAGTAGCCCCGGGTGAAGCGCAGTCCGCCGCCAGGCGGATGAAGTGGAACCCGGGGAAAACTGTCATTCAATACAGTTCCGGAATTTCCGACCCCGCCACGGCAGAATGGCAAAATTTTGGAACATCTTGGCCAATGATTAAGGAAATCAGCCGGTGATTCAGGATGTTCGGGTAGGCATACCGTTTGTCGGGCACGCCAACTGGATGGGCGGCGTGTACTGGGCGTGCAATCTGATAAAGGCCGTCTATCGCCTGCCGCGAACCGAGCGCCCGAAAATATATTTCTGGCTGACCGAACCCTACGCCGCCCACATCGACCTCTACGCCGACATCCTGCCTCTGGTCGATGGCATCATACAGCTTGGGGCAAACTGGAAGATGACGAGGTTCCGGGAGAAGGCCGTCGTCAGCCCGACGTCCGCCGATTTCTTCAGCCGCCTCGACCTGATCGTCCCGGTCCTCAACGACATCCAGCATTCCAATTTTCCGTCGATAACCTGGATACCCGATTTCCAGCACATCCACATGCCGGAGATGTTTTCGGAGAAGGAGCGCAAAGAACGGGATGACAAGTTCAGCGCGATCGCCGCCAGGGCGCCGATGGTGATATTCAGTTCCAAAAGCGCCCTCGCCGACTGGAGCAGGTTTTTCCCGCACTCGAAGGCCGTAACGCGAATCCTGCATTTCCAGACGATCCCGGAAGCCGACTGGTTCAAGCCCGACCCGGAGGAAACCCGGCTGAAATACGGTCTGCCGTCGAATTACCTGATCTGCTGCAACCAGTTCTGGATGCACAAGAACCACGGCACGCTTTTCCAGGCCATTGCCGATCTGCACCGTCGCGGCATAATGGCCCGGCTGGTCTGTACCGGTAATACCGACGAATATCGCAACAAGGAATACTTCCCGTCGCTCAAGGGGATGCTCGGACAACTCGGAATAATCGACCACGTCCAGATCCTCGGCCAGATACCTCGCGGCGAGCAGATCGCGCTGGTTCGCAGGAGCATGGCCGTCATTCAGCCGTCGCTGTTCGAGGGCTGGAGCACGGTCGTTGAAGACGCCCGGCTGCTGGGCAAGACGATCTTCATGAGCGACCTGGACGTCCACAAGGAGCAGGCGCCGCCTTACGGGCATTATTTTGCCCGGCGCGACCCGGCGGACCTGGCCCGCCAGATCGCGGATCGCTGGGGCGAACTTCGCTGCGGTCCGGACACAGATCGCGAGGCGGCGGGCAGGAGCGAAAACGAGCGTGCGATCGAGGCCTACGGCAGACGGTTCGCCGAGATAATAAACGAGGCGATATTTGTGATGGGCCTGCGTCCCGGCGGGGCAACCAGGCGGGCCGACGACCTGCTCCGCGTGCCGCTGTCGGCCGAGGTGCTCGACATGTCCATGCGGCCCGTTAAGCCGGCCCTGGCCGAGCCGCCGAAACACAGGCCCGCCGTGATATCGCTTGCAAAGCCGGCCCGGCCGGATGTCGGCTCGCTGGGCGGGCAGGCCGCGGAACCCTCGGCCGCCCCGCAATCGCAAACCGCCCCGCAATCACAGGCCGCCGCGGCCGGGCATCTGCAAAGAAGCGGGATTCAGGAATCGTGCGACAGCCAGACCCGCCAGCAGGCCGATGCCCAGGTAGTCAAACTTATCCAGGCCGGCCGGTTCGGGGATGCCGTCGGCCTGCTCCAGAAACAGTCGCAGGTCTCTCCGGCCGACGGAAAGATCAGGTCCAACCTCGGCTGGGCGCTGGCCCAGATGGCCCGGCGAACCCGCGAAATGGCCCTGCACAGGCTGACATATGCCTTCGTGCTGAATCCGGCAAAGAGCGGTCCGCGAAAAAACCTGGCCGTGATGCTGATCGGGCTGGCCCTCAGGGACGACGCCCGCTGCCTGTACGAAAAGGCAATGCAGATGTGCCCGGACGATCAGTCCATTTTGCAGGAGGCGTACAGCCTGGGCCTGAAATTTGACGCCGTCGCCAGCCGTTCAGATGGCGAGGTCGACGACAGGATTGCCAGGGCAAATGATGAACTGCGGGCCGCAAATCAGCAGGCCGCCCCGCGGGATGCCGGCCGGCCGGAAGATCTATCCGGCCAGACCGTAAATCCCGAACTGCATCTCAAGGCCCTGAATTTCGCCAAGGAAGGGAAGATTGATCAGGCCGTCGAGGCCTTGACGGAGTTTGCCAGGCAGAATCCGCGGCATGTGGACGCCCACAGCGACCTGGGCGTCCTGAACTTTCAGCAGTCGATGACTCTGGCCCATCTGGCGACCGGGCATTTCCACGAGGCCATCAGGCTCGGCCCGCACGATATTGCGCCCTACAAAAACCTCGCCTGCCTGCTGATGGAGACCGGCCAGCTCGGCAAGTCGCACGACGCATGGCAGGCGGTCGCCGACCGCAACCCGTTCGACCGCGATGCCCAGGCCGGCATGGAATGCGTCAGACAAATGGCCGACCGGGCCAAGACCTGAAACTAAAACGCGACGAAGCAGAAAATGTGAGTAATTTTCCGCATTATGCCTGCCGAGTTTGAGGGTTTGAACAGAGATTTTTATTTCGCCCTTACAGGGCTTGAATGTTTGTGTACGCCGATTTCCTGGGGCGTTGCCCCAGGCTTTAATATTGCGCCCCGTCGGGGCTTCAGGATTTCGCCGACATTAGTTGGTGGCACCCTCAAGCGAAGCTGCAGTGCAGCGAAGCTTGGGGGTGTTTGGAAACCAAATTTTCAGCCAACAAACCACCCCCAAGCTGCGCTTCCGGCT
Source organism: Planctomycetota bacterium (assembly GCA_016235825.1). GTDB lineage: Bacteria > Planctomycetota > Phycisphaerae > SM23-33 > SM23-33 > JACRIL01. The sequence continues at coordinate 33,953 of JACRIL010000028.1, read as the reverse complement.
TCGCCCCTTCTTCGCCAAGACTACGAAGGGCTGCGCCGGACAAGTCGCTGCGCTTGAGGGTGCCACCAAAGGAAAACCATGTTCCTGCCCATAGTGTTCATCCATTATCACGGCCAGAGCAAAGATCCGCGGGAATCGCACCTGCCGTATATCCTGGCGCAGGCGCATCTGACAAATCCCGGCCTGCCGGTTATCCTGATTACCGACAAGGGCCAGTACGACGACTACGTCGTGAAGGTGGACATCAATTCCCTCGGCCACAGCGTCGCGGAGTTCGACAAAGTCTATCGCCACATGAACACCAATCCGGACGCATATGAGCGGTTCTGCTTCCAGCGGTGGTTCCTGACGCTCGAACTGCTGCGTCAGATCGGCCAGGACCGCTGCGTCTGCTTCGACAGCGACGTGATGGTTTACACGAACGTAGCGCAGGAGAACGACCGGCTGGGCAAATACGACCTGACCGTAACTTACGGGATGAGTCCGCAGTGCAATTACATCGGCAGCAGGGTTGGGCTGGAACGCTTCTGCGATTACATCATGCGGATGTACACGTCGCCGGACATACTGGCCAGGCTCCAGGCCGAAGCCGACGAGATACGCTCGCGGCGCGACGGCGGAATCTGCGACATGACGGCGTTCAGGATGTACGGGCAGGAAAATCCCGGCCGGGTAGGCGAGATCGGCCTGGTCGTCGACGGCGAGGCCTACGATCATAACATCCAGATGGCCTGCCCAGAAGGCGGCGAGGAAACTTGCGGCCGGTTCGAGATGATGAACAACGTCAAGGCCATCCGCATGATCAACCGCACGCCGTTCTGCCGGCACGAGCGGCACGGCGACGTGCGAATGCACATCCTGCATTTCCAAGGATATTCCAAGCCGCTGATTCCCATCGCGTTCAACGAGAGTTGGGGCAGCCTCGACGAGGCCCGACAGATGGCGAAAAAATAGAATCCATGCCGCAAGACCCGCCGGAAATCTCCAGGACGATGGAACTTCTCCGCGACGGCCAAGCCGTCGCCGCGGTCAAGGTCATCGCCGCCGGCGTAACGGCCGATCTCAAGGAGGGCAGAAAACCCGATCCCGACCAGTGGGCGTGTTTCGTGCTGGCCCTGCTCTGCCAGGGCGACGTCTCGCACGCCTGCAACTACGCCGAGCGATTCGAAGATATCAAAAGCCCCCAACTCGACCGCATCCGCCGGCTGACGGGAATCATCCGCCGGCGCGGCCAGCCGGAGCCGCCGGAACAATCCGGCCGGGCGAGCCAGCCCGGCGGCGCGGGAATAAACGACTTCCGCGACTGGCTGGCCGGTCTGCGGACGACCTTCGAGGCCTGCTCGCAGGAATATCTTGTCGGCACGGTCGATAACTGGCTCAAAGCGGTCGAAGCCGCGGCGCAGACGCTGCAAAGTCAACCGCAGGCCGACGCCGGCAGGCCGTTTGTCGCCATGGACGACCTGGGCTGCCACGGCAGATTCGCAAATCAGATTTTCCAGTACGCCTTTCTGCGGATATTCGCGAAGGTCCATGACATGGACGTTCGCACGCCGCCGTGGATCGGCCGGATGCTGTTCGGCCACGCCGATCCCCAGCCGCCGTTTGCGCCGGAGATTGTTTTCGAGGACATCGCGGCCGGCAGAAGCGCGGTGAAAATTTTGGCCGAACCCGGCAGACGCAGGCCGATGGGTTTCAGGGGCAGTTTCCTGCACGGTTTCTGCGAATACGCCGGGCCGCACAAGGATTTTTTCCGATCGCTCTTCGAGCCGGCGGCCGAACTGAAGGCCGATCTGGACAAACTCATCGGACGAATCCGCAGCGACGGCACGCTCGTCTGCCTGCACCTGCGGAGGGGCGATTTCGGCTACGCCAAAGAATTTCCCGTCGCACCGTGGGAATGGTACCGCGACTGGGTGGCGTCGATCTGGCCGGGTCTCAGCAAGCCCGTCCTCTACATCGCCAGCGACGAGCCGCAGAAGGTCGTGCCGTATTTTCACGCCTTCAACGCCCTGACCGCCGATACATTTGGCATCCAGATGCCGCTGGCGTCTTATTATCCGGATTTTTTCCTCATGAGCCAGGCCGACCATCTCGCGCTGGCCAACAGTTCGTTTTCATACGCGGCGGCGCTGCTGAACACGCGGGCCAAAAGTTTCGCCAGTCCCGATTTTGAAGCCGGCAGGCTGGCCGCGTTCGATCCGTGGAACGTAGGCGAAGAATTTCCAAGGCGGTTCGAGAAGGCCGCGGCTAAGGCCGAGCCGTCGCCATATCCCAGGCAATATCAGCCGCCGATGGAAAACCGGGCCGCAAGGCAGATCGTCCCGCACATCCTGCATCTCTGCCAGCCGGCCGGCGTGGTGCACGTCGGCTGCGGCGACGGATCGTGGCTGGCGGCCTTCCGCGAGAACGGCCTGGCCGACTGCGTCGGCCTGCATCACAGCGGCTTTCCCGCCTGCCAGTTGCAGGTTCCCAATGAGATCGTAACCACTCTCGACCTGCATAAAAGTTTCAAACTCAACAGGACGTTCGACCTGGCCATCGCGCTCAACATTCCGCAAACCATCCGGCCTAGGAACTACGACATCTTCATCGACTGTCTCGCGCAGCTTGCCCCGGTGATAATAACCACCTCGCCGATCCCGCATCAGATCAGAGACTTTGGCAACATCCAGTTGTGGCCGAGCTTCTGGCGGATGGGCTTCGTCAGGAATGGTTTTGTCGTATTTGACAGCCTGCGGCGGATGTTCTGGTCCGACCCGGCCGTCGATCCGTACCTGGCCCAGAACCTGTTAATCTTTGCCCACGCCGACTCGCTGCACAAATTCCCGCGACTGGCAGCGCAAAAAATCGTCTCCGATCCCAGAGACCTCGACATGGTCCACCCGCAGGTGTATCTGGATGTCGTCGAAGATTTAAAACGACAGATAGAAGAATTTAAAAAGTAATGCGTTGGCAAAAAAAATTGATCGAGGATTTATTTCAATTTATTTGATTGCTGTTTTTATTGCTCTTCGCGTGGCCAAAGTAACACACAGATACACACAAACCGGCTAAATGGGCATTTTCGGCCTATCAGCCCGTTGAAAAAGGCGATGTTTGTAGCGCGGCCATCTTGGCCGCGTGTGCCGTAGGCGTCTCGCCTGCGGAAAACCAAGGAAAAATGACAAAATGCGAGGGCAGGATGCCCTCGCCACACGCGGGCGAGACGCCCACGCTACATTTTCAACGGGCTGCTATGTGCGTTTTGCATTAACGACGCAAAGAGCAATAATGCAGCTTTGTCCACCGCCCCGAAGGGGCAAAATATGACAGCCCAGGGCGAAGCCCTGGGTCGCGAAAGTCCCAAAAGTCGTAAGCCCTGAAAGGGCGAAATAACTGATCGTAAAATTTATGCCTCAATCATTGTCAAATATCCTTGTGCATCTGGTTTTCAGCACGAAGAATCGAGATTCGCTGATTCTGCCTGCGATTGAGGACCAATTGTGGCGATATCTGTCTGCAACATGCACGGCCTGCGGATGTCAGACGCACCGCATTGGTGGAACTAAAGACCACATTCACATTGCCTGTGGATTGGCGCGTACCATTGCGGTCAGCGACCTCGTGGAAGAAATCAAAAAGAGTTCTTCGAAATGGATGAAGACGAAAGGCGTTCCGGTTTTCGCCTGGCAGAATGGATATGGGGCATTTTCTATTGGTCAGTCCCAGTTGAAACAATTGATCGAATACATTGATCGGCAGAAAGAACATCACCATCGCCGGACGTTTCAGGAAGAATATCGGGAGTTGTTAAAAAAATATCGCATACAATGCGATGAACGATATGTCTGGGATTGACGGGTATTTTATTGCGCCCCTTCAGGGCTTAACCGTAGAGGCGACCAATTTCCCAGGGCTTCGCCCTGGGCTGTCATATTGCGCCCCTTTGGGGCTGAATAAAAATATTCAACAAATCCATGACTGATCCGAATGAAAATATCGATGTAGCCCAGGCGAGGGCGAATCTGGCCGACGCGATGACGCTGCTTTGTCGCGGCAGCGTGCCGGCGGCGATGTCGGCCATCGCCAAGATGCTCGCCCCCAGGCTGCGGAGCAAGCAGCCGCCCGATCCTGTCGAGTGGGCATATTTCATACTGGCCGCCTTGTGTCGCGGCAGCGTCGCCAACGCGGCCAGGTACGCCGCCCAGTTCCCGAAGTTGGAGCATTCTGAGCTTCGGCGGGTTCGAGGGCTTGTGCAGGCAATTCAGACGGGCAAGCCGCCTCAGGAAATTTCCTCGCCGGATAAAGAGCAGACGGCGAGCATCCACGAACCGCCGGCCAGGACTTTCGATCAGTGGCTGGACCACGTCAGCGGCCTGCTGCGGATAAACGGCCAGATCGGAATGTCCCGCATCGCCGCCGGCGGGCGTAAGGAAACGCCCGCCAAACCGCAGCCGGTCCAACCCGCCAATGCCGGCCCGCGAAAGGTCCTCTATGCCATTGGGACCGCCCATCTCAAGGACGTTCTGGAAAATTACTCCGGGCCGAGGTTCCGCGAATACGCGAAGCATCACGGCTTTGAGTATCGCCAGATAACCGAGTATGAAAAACTCAACCGTCCCCAGCCGACCTGGATCAAGACCCATTACGTCCTGCGGCTGCTCGACGAACTGGCTGACGGAGACCTGATTGCATATCTGGACGCCGATATCGCCATCGTCCGCGGCGACGTGGAGCTGACGACGCTCAAGAGCGTGGCGTTCGCCCGCGATTCGGCCGGAATGATCAACTACGGCGTCTTCGCCGCTCGCGTCTGTCCCTTCACCCGCGAATTCTTCAAAAAGGTCCACGAGCGAACCGACTGCGACGCCCACCCGTTCCTCGACAATCAGGCCCTCATCAACACGCTCGACGAACTGCCAAAGGATGAATTCGACAGGCACGTCGAGTTTCTGCCCAATTGCCTGAACGTTACGATCATCGCCGGCGAGGTCCCCACGCACGAGCAGTATCTGAAAAATCCCTGCGACGAGCCGGTGCGGTTCAGGCACTTTGCCGGCGGCCAGCCGTTTTTGAGGCAATATTTCGAGAAGCCCGTCGAGTTCGCCCCGCCGGGCGGGCCGGCCGCCGACCAGACCGAACAGGCCGACCTGCCGATCCATTTCTTCACGATCGTGCTCAACGGCATGCCGTTCACCCGCTGGCACATCGAGGCGCTGCGCGACCTGCCCTTCAACTGGCACTGGCACGTTATGGAGGGCGTGGCCGACCTGAAGCACGACACCGCATGGAGCGTCCGGCTGGGCGGCAAGGTTCCCGACGGCCTGCACCGCGACGGCCTGAGCATCGACGGGACGACCGAATATCTCGACGGCCTGGCGAAACTGCATCCCGATAAAATCACGATCTACCGCCCGCCGCCCGGAAAATTCTGGGACGGCAAACGCCAGATGGTCAACGCCCCGCTGGCGAACATCGCGGCCGGCTGCCTGCTGTGGGAGATCGACGCCGACGAACTGTGGACCGCCCCGCAGATCGTCCGCGCCCGGCAGATGTTCATCGACCAGCCGGACAAGACCTCGGCCCTGTACTGGTGCTGGTTCTTCGTCGGGCCCGACCGGCTCGTCAGCACGCGGGGCTGCTACGGCAATCACGGCGGGGGCGAGTGGCTGCGGACGTGGCGGTATCGGCCGGGCGACACGTGGGCGGCGCACGAGCCGCCGTTCCTGGCCAGGCAGATGCCCGACGGCAACTGGCAGAACGTGGCCGCCATAAACCCCATCCAGCACGACCAGACCGAGCGGGCCGGCCTGATCTTCCAGCATTACGCCTATGCACTTGAGGAACAATTGCAGTTCAAGGAAAGCTACTACGGCTATAAAGACGCCGTTGCGCACTGGCGGCGACTTCAGGACAACAAGACCTTCCCGGCAAGACTGAGCGAGTTCTTCCCCTGGGTTACGGACGCCGCGATGGTCGATCGCGCCGAATCGCTGAAGGTCGAGCCGATGCTGACGGCGGAGAGGGCAGGCGGGTGGTCGTTCCGCGTGCCACAAAATCAGGGTGATTTTGCAGCGGTTAAGCCTGCCGGTGAAAACGCCCCGGCCCCGGCCGACGTGCAGATCGTCAACCCGCTCAAGCTCGACCTGCCGGATGCAAAGCACGTCCTGTGGGTCCGCACCGACGCCATCGGCGACAACATCCTGGCCTCGTCCATGCTGCCTTACGTCCGCAAGCGTTTTCCCAACGCACGCATCACCGTGCTCTGCCAGGAGCGGGTCGGCGAGCTTTACGAGGCCTGCCCGTTCGTGGACGACCTGTTCTTCGTCGATCGCAAGAAATCGCTGATGGACATGCAGTACGTCAACGATATCGCTCTGAAGCTTCGCGAGCTCAAGGCCGACGTGGCCCTCAACTCGATCTGCTCTCGCGAACCTTACGCCGACGCCCTGGCGCTGGCCAGCGACGCGGCCGTAACCATCGCCCTGGAGGGCGACACCGACCAGATGACGGCCGACCTGCGGGAGAAAACCAATAAGCAATATAAATACATCATTCCATCGCCGGAAAAATGGAAGCCCGAGCTTGAGCGGCACAGGGACTTCGTCCGCGGGCTGGGCTTCGAGGCCCCTGAGCTTCAGCCGGTGATGTGGCTGACGCCCCAGGACCACGAGTGGGCCGCCAATTTCCTGAAGATCAACGCGCTCGATCCGAAAAGATGCTTCGCGTTCTTCGCGGCGGCGGGGCATTTCCAGAAGGTCTATCTGCGGTTCGGCGAGGCCATCGACCACACCATCCTGGCCAAGGACAGCTTCATGATCTGCCTTGGCACCGACGAGGACAGGCACGTCAACATCGCCAACCTCACCACGGCCAACTACATCGGCATGGACCGCAAGGTGGTGGACATGACCGGCCAGACGACCGTCCGCCAGTCGGCCGCGCTGGTCCAACTGTGCCGCATGGCCATCGGCGTCGATACCAGCCTGGCTCACATCGCCTGCGCGATGGGCACGCCCAACGTGGTCATTATGTACGGCGGACGGTTCGGGCGGTTCCATCCGTATTCCCCGCTGACCAGCGTGGTCTGCCTGCCTCTGAACTGCTATCACTGCGAGGGCCGATGCACCCACGCCCGGGCCTACTGCGTGCGGGACATAGCCCCGGAGGTCGTCGCAAAGGCCATCTCGCGGACACTGGGGTCAAAAAGCGATTTGCCCAGGGTCTTCGTCCAGGGCAAGAGCTTCTGGAAACCCCCGGCCGGAAGCGTCGAATGGGACAACGTCGAAAAATATCTCCTCGGCATCAAGTGCAAGGTCATCGTCGTCGATCAGGATAACCTCATCAACGCGTGAGTCATAAATTACAATATACAGTACTCCATCTCCTGTACGGCTAATAATAGAAAAGTTGTAATGTTTCCGGACTATGCAAGCATTTATCTTGGAGACATAAATCATGATTGAAACAGAATGCATTTTAAGTGTCGGGACATTGGTGTCAGCTTTTGTCGGAGCGGCCATCGGTGTTTTTGTGGATCGCATATGGCGGCGAATCGAGTCGATCCCTCTTTTTAGAATTAATTTTGGTTTTTTCATGGATGTCAACTTGGGCGCAGGGATTTCTCTAACGGTTGAAAATGTCGGTTTGGACCCGATGCCTGAATATAGTGTTATGCTATATCATCCTGACCGTGGTAGTCTTGGTGTGTTCCATGATGGTTATCAAAAAAGGGTCTTTCCACAGTATCCCCAGCAAAAAAACGACTTTTTATGTGTAATTCAACCAAAGTCTGGAACAGGATTTCATCAGGATGTTTTACGTAATTGGTTGCATAGAGTACGGGATGAGCAGGTAGCCGCTCCCCACTTTGCCAATTTTATATTGAGACTTATACTCAAGAATAGTGATCAGGTTCTTTTTGAAGACGAGGGGCTTGGGAATAACATTGCTAGACATATGTACGAACAAATCATGGGGAAAATGCCTGAACAAAAAGTTGAGGATGTTTATTATAGGTCGAAAGCTCCATTTTGGGTGGAAATGCTCTACAAATATCGAATTCGAAAAATGATCCGGAGCGTTAGGAAAGAAAAGAAAAATTGAGAGGCGGGCGGCATGTTTAAATACGCAACAAAAGGTAAAAACGGGTGCCATGCAACGCCGCTTAGTTCGCGGCGTTGCATGGCACCCATTTTTCCATTCGGCGCTAAATCAGGATATGCCGTCGGCCCCCGAATTGCATGATTATCCAATTTGGTGTCGCCCCTGTCGGGGCTGGAGTTTTCTCTCGTCATGGGTCCCGCCGCTCACGCGGCGGGCTACAAATCTTTCGCTCCTGGCGGAGCGAATGGCTCGGGCGGATGGAGGAAATCCGTGGGATATTCAAAGCATCCTCCGCCGCTCACGCGGCGGGCTACAAATCTTTCGCTCCTGGCGGAGCGAATGGCCCGGGCAGGTGGCACAGTTTGCTTGCAAACTGTGTTGATGCAAACGAAAATTAACGAACACGGCTTGCTTGCGAGCCGTGCCACCCGGCCAACCATTTTGTGTATATGCGAAAAATGGTCGAACTTGGCATTTCCGCCCCGAAAGGGGCGAAGGTTTGTAGCCGCGGGTGAAGCGAAGATCGCCGGCAGGCGATCGGAGCGGAACCCGTGGAAAAAGGTTATCTTTGTATTCCGCCCCGGCGGGGCGGAGGAAATCTGTGGAATATTCAAAGTCTCATCCGCCGCGTCGCGGCGGAAGCGCATTCCCCATTCACCCTTCGGCGGGATATGCTTTAACATATGGCTGAAAAACGGCGGGCGATCCTGGAGAAGCTGCGTGAGAAGGCGGGCGAGCTGCCGGCCGGGCCGGGGGTGTATCTTTTCAAGGACTCCGCCGGCGTGGTCCTCTACGTCGGCAAGGCCAAGAGTCTCCGCAGCCGCGTGGCCAGCTATTTTCAGCCGTCGGCCGATCTGCTTGCCGGCCGCGGGCCGGAAATCAGCCGATTGATCGAAGACCTCGTCGCGGACCTCGACTTTCTGGAATGCCACAGCGAGGTCGAGGCCCTGCTCCGCGAGAGCCGGCTGATAAAGGACATCCAGCCGCGATTCAACGCCCAGCAGAAGGACGACAAGAGCTTTCCCTACCTGGAGGTTACCAGCGGCGAGGATTTTCCGCGCGTGCGCATAACCCGTAAGCCGCAGGTCCGCGGCAGCAGGCTCTACGGGCCGTTCGTCAGTTCGGCCGAGCTGCGTGCCGCTCTGCCGCTGATGCAGCGGGTCTTCAAGTTCCGCACATGCAATCTTGATATCAGCCGCGACGACCCGGCCCGGCGGCACTTCCGCCCGTGCATCCTTTACAGCATCAAACAGTGCACAGCCCCATGCGCCGACAAGGTCTCGCCCGACGAGTACGCCGGCCAGATCGCCAGGCTCAAGCAGTTCCTCGACAGCAAGGGCACGGCGCTGCGGCGGGAACTGGCTGAGAAGATGAAACAGGCTTCCGCCTCGCTGCGGTTCGAGCAGGCCGCCGCCCTGCGGGATGAGATGCGGGCGCTGGAAAGCCTGCAACTCCGCGGTCTGGTCGATGAGCACGTCCAGCCGGAAGTTTTTTTCATCGATCCGACCGACTCGCTCAAGAGGCTGGGCGAAACCCTCGACCTGCCCGCCCCGCCTCGGACCATCGAGGGCATAGACATCGCGCACCTGGGCGGCGGCGAGATGTGCGGGGCGATGGTCTGTTTCATCGACGGCAAGCCGTTCAAGCCGTCGTACCGGCGGTACAAAATAAAGACCGTCGCCGGCAACGACGACTTCGCGTGCATCCGCGAGGTGGTCTGGCGGCGATACAAGCTGGCCGGCATGGCTGAGGAGTTGTTCCCCGACGTCATCCTGATCGACGGCGGAAAGGGGCAGCTCTCGGCGGCGCTGTCGGCCTTCGACGGCCTTGAGTTCAGTCCGCCTGCGCTGATCTCGCTGGCTAAAAAGGAGGAGGAAATCTTCATCAGCGGCCGGGCCGGCCCCGTCCGCTTGCCGCGCCGCGACGAGGCCCTGCGGCTGCTCCAGGCCGTCCGCGACGAGGCCCACCGCTTCGCCCAGCATTACCACCACATCCTCCGCCGAAAGGCCACGCTCGAAGAAACCGCCCCAAAACCGCAAAAAAAGTAGCTGGATTTCCAGCTTCGCCGACATCAAGCGGCTTTTATTGTGGTGCGGGCGTCTCGCCTGCAATGACTTTTCGAGCACGAGATCATCGGCAGGGGCGTTCTGCGATCCCGGCTCATCTGCCGTGGCGCGATCGAGGATTGGAAACTTTTGAATGACGACTTTTTCCCAGGGTTTCGCTTCATCCGCCTGGCGGCGGATTCCGCTCCACCCTGGGCTACTTTCTGTCGCACCTCGCGGTGCTGATTTGCCCATACTTTGAAATCGGCACGATTATGATTCCCGGCTATTTTCTGCCGGGCGCCATCGCTCACATCTGTTTGTGAGCGTGTGCTTTTTTGAAGTTGCCACGAAAAACTGTCCGGACTTGATGCAATTGTCGAATATATCTGCTGGTCGAAAAAAGAACATGGCCGCAAACAGATGCGGCCAATGGCACCCATTCCTCCCATTTGGCACGAAATCTGACCGAGTCGCCAACCGGAATCGTCTAAAACCTCTTTGGATACCAGAGGGCCTGCTGGAGTTTTGCCGGGTCGTCGGAGCCGACGGCCTGTTTGACGATGGCAAGGTGGGCCTCCAGCCGGCCGACCTCGTGCATCTCGTGGGCGTCGGTGGCCAGCGAAATCTTCACGCCGCGTCTGGCGCACTGGGCGAAGAAGGTCCAGTCGGACGGATAGCGGTGCAGGTTGATCTCGGCGGCGACCTTCGCAGCGGCGAGCATCTCAACAAGGTCCGGGTAAAGCTCCGTCGGCACGGGCCTGCGGGCCGACATGAAAAATCGCCACGGATGGGCCAGGATGTCGATCCCTCCGGCGATCAGGCCGCGGCAGGTCCGCATGAATTCGTCAGCCAGTTCCGCATCGGTCATCTGCGGCGTCGGCCGGGAAAGAAAATGCACCGCCCCGACGACCAGGTCGCAGAAGGTCCGGTCCTCCGGTTTGATAGTCAGTTCACCCCGGCAATCCAGTTCGACCTCCAACCCGACGTGCACGAAATCGCTCTTTAGCGGCGCCATGACTCGGCGGAACTCGGCCATCCGGGAATATTTTTCCTCGTGCCAAAGCTGCGGATTGCGGACGTGGCGGGCCTCCCAGAAATCCTCGGACTGGCAGTAAAGTTGCGGCGCATGTTCGACTATGCACACCCCCGCCAGCCCGCACTGCCGCGTCCGGTCGATAACCGCCTGCGCCGACACTCCGCGGCCGCAATACGCGAACTCGCTATGGGCGTGGCTGTCGACCAGCGGCGGGCGGCCGATATATTTTTGCCGGCTATCCGCGCTCATGGCTTGGCCTTTGTTGCGTATTCGTCCAGCAGCCGCAGGAATATCCGATAATTTTCCAGAGGCACGCCCGGCGGGGTCTGGTGATCGACGCTGGGAATGAACCTGCCAGCCTTCATCATCGGGGCAAGCCGCTCGAACTCCGCTCGCATCGCATGCTCGCCCAGCGGCATGGTCATCTTGTCAAAATGCCCGATGAGGCAGAATTTCGGATGCGCCGCCTTCAGCGAGCAGCCGTCCACTCCCGCCTGCCGCTCCAGCGGCAGCACGCCGTCTATGCCGACCGACTCCAGCCACGGGACCATCTGCGTAACGTCGCCGTCGGAATCGATAATGACGGTCGTGCCCATCCCCTTGAGCACCGGGATTATCTGCCGGTAGTACGGGGCCAGAAACTCGTCGAAGATCTGCCGCGAGAGCATCGGCCCGTGGTTATACGACATATCCTCGGCCAGCGTCATCCAGGTCGGCGGGCAGACCTTGGCAAACTCGCACAGCCAGCGGATGTGAAAATCGGTCAGGTCCTGGTTTATCCTGTGCATCAGTTCGGGGTAATCGTAGAAGGCGTACAGGTGGCCCTCGATGCCGAACAGCCTTCGCGGATACCAGAAATATCCCTCCAGCGTCAGCCAGACCACAACCTCACCCCGGGCCTGCGGCTGGCCGAAGGGCCTCATAATCTCGACCGCCCAGTCGAGCGGCTTGTATATGTCCGGGCGTATCTTTTCGTAGTCGTCCTCGTTGCGGATAATGCCGGCGCCGTGCTGGGGCGGCTTTGGCGTGGATGGATGAAACCAGAACTGTTTGTACGGGTCCAGGCCGAAGTATTTGCTGATTTCAAATGAGTCCTTCATATCGGCGGGCAGGCCTTCGGTCTTCCACCGCTCGACGGTCTTGTCCCACCAGGACGCCCACTCGATCTTCGGCAGGCGGTCCACCGGCCTGCCGCCCATCAGCGCCCGGAATCGCTCGACATGGTTCATGGTTTTCTCGCTCCGCCGGAAATCGCCTAACATGTTGCCCGCGGCGGTGCAGACACTATAATTCGGGTATGGCGGCTTTTGCAAGGGCCGCCGGAACAGCGGCAAGGGCGAACATGGGCAAGTGGAACTACCCCGATCTTCTGAACGCGGTGCTTGACGGCCAGGACCTTTCGGCCGAGCAGGCCCGCTGGGCCTTCGATCAGATAATGTCCGGCGGGTGGAAGGAGGCTAAGATCGCGGGGCTGCTTGTGGCCCTTTCGGCCAAGGGCGAGGCGCCCGACGAACTGGTCGGGGCGGCCCAGGCGATGCGGGAGCACTCGCTCAAGGTGCCCGGGCCGAGCGACCAGATCGTGGACACCTGCGGCACCGGCGGGACAGGCGTGCGGACGTTCAACATCTCGACCGCCTCAGCCATCGTCGCGGCGGGGGCCGGCGTGAAGGTGGCCAAGCACGGCAACCGGACCAACAGCCGGGCCAGCGGCTCGGCCGACGTGCTGGCGGCCTTGGGCGTGAAGATCGATGTAACGCCTGCCGTAATGGCCCGCTGCCTCGAACAGGCCGGCTGCTGCTTCTGCTTCGCCGTCGTCTGCCACCCGGCCATGAAGCACGCCGGCCCGGTCCGCAAGGAACTGGGAATCCGGACGATATTCAACTTTCTGGGGCCGCTGACTAATCCGGCAGGGGCAAGGCGGCAGGTGATGGGCGTCTTCGACCCCGACCTCACCGAGACGATTGCCCAGGTGCTCAGCCGGCTGGGCTCGCTGCGGGCCATGGTCGTGCACTCCGACGACGGGCTGGACGAGATTTCCATCTCGGCCCCGACGAAGATTTCCAAACTCCAGGCCGGCCAGATATTCAACTATTGGATCCGCCCGGAGGATTTCGGGCTGCACCGGGCCGACCTGGGCGAACTGCTCGTGGACTCGCCGGCTGAATCGGCGGAGCTGATACGGACCGTGTTTTCCGGCCGGCGGGGGCCGGCAAGGGACGTCGTTATGCTCAACGCCGCCGCCGCCATACTCGTCGCCGACAGGTCCGGCGACATGCACGACGCCATCGCCCAGGCCGGCTATTCCATCGACTCCGGCGCGGCAAAGACAACACTCGAAAAACTCATCGCCATAAGCAATGAAGGGTGAGACTGCGCGAGAATAAAGTATGGCAAGACAGAACGTACAGTGGCGAAGGACCGCCAAATAGGTAAGGTCTTATGGCACAAATAAACAAGGGTTGTGAAAGGATTCAGAAATGTTAACCAGAATGAGGGTACGGAATTTCAAGAAACTTGAAATGGATGTAGAACTGGGCCGCTCGGTTGTATTTATCGGCCCCAACAACTCTGGCAAGACCACAGCGCTCCAGGCTTTAACACTTTGGGAATTGGGCCTGCATCAGTGGCTTGCAAAGCGAGGCGGCAAGGCTCTCGCTGAGAAACGCCCCGGTGTTGCCATCAACCGTCGCGATCTCATTTCAATTCCAGTTCCAAGTGCTAACCTGCTCTGGCGTGACATGCACGTCCGTAGCGTCAAGAGTGCCAATGGAAAGGCCGAACGTACCCGAAATATCCGAATTGACATCGTCCTGGATGGTATTGCGGATGGCGTGTCGTGGTCGTGCGGGCTGGAATTTGACTATACGAATGAAGAATCTTTCGTCTGCCGCCCGATTCGGCAAGATGGTTTCGATGAACATCCTATCCAAGATGCGAAATTCACTTCCATTCCCGAAGCTGCGGCGGATGTCAAGGTGGCGTATCTTCCCCCGATGTCTGGTCTGGCTGCGACAGAGCCCAAGTGGGAGCCAGGAAGAATCAACGTGTTGCTTGGAGAAGGACAGACAGCCCAGGTTCTGCGTAATCTCTGCTTTCAGATATATGGGAAAGACGATCTACATGAGACATGGAAACATCTCAGTGATCGGATTCGCGAATTGTTCGGGGTGAAATTGCTGCCACCAAAACATGTATCTGAACGTGGCGAAATTATGATGGAATATGAGGAACCCAGTGGAGTGCGCCTCGATCTATCCTCTTCCGGTCGAGGGTTACAGCAGACACTATTGTTGCTCGCGTACTTGCAAGCCAATCCCCAAACCGTCCTTTTGTTGGATGAGCCGGATGCCCACTTGGAGATTCTCCGCCAGCGGCAGATATATCAGATTCTCACGGAAACCGCCGAAATGCAAGGTGCCCAGGTCATAGCGGCCAGCCACTCGGAAATTGTGCTTAATGAAGCGGCGACACGAGGTCAAGTCGTTGCTTTTGTCGGAAAACCTCATGTGTTGACTGACCAGCCTACACAAGTTCTCAAGGCGCTTACGGAAATCGGGTTCGACCATTACTATCAGGCGCAACAAACTGGTTGGATCCTTTACCTGGAGGCCGCAACAGACCTGGCTATTCTCCAGGAATTTGGCCGATTGCTGAATCATGACGCACAGGCGTATTTAGAGCGTCCTTTTGTCATTTATATATCCGGAAACCTTCCTAATAAGGCCAGAGAACATTTCTACGGTCTCAAGGAGGCTAAGAAGGACTTGATGGGAATTGCGATCTTCGACCATCTGGACAAGGAACTTAAGGGTGATGCCCCACTGACGGAACTTATGTGGACTCGACGAGAGATCGAAAACTATTTCTGCTCTGAAGATGTACTCATGGCTTTTGCCATCGGAAAACTACCTGAAGATCTCTTTGCTCATGCCGAACAGAATCGCCGCCGACAAGCCATGATCGAATCAATTCAGGAAGTATCGAAGGCGCTAAAGACACTTGGCAAACCGGATCCTTGGTCAAAGGATATCAAGGCATCCGACGATTTTCTTGCGCCATTGTTCGAGGACTTTTCAAAACGACTTTCTTTGCCTCTTGTTCTAAGGAAGAGCGAATACTGCCAGTTGGTCAAATTCCTACCTAAAGCCAAGGTTGATTCCGAGGTTACAAAGATGCTTGATACGATTGTCGAAATTTCAAAGAAAGCTACGCCAGCGAAGGATTGAGACTGGCAAAACATCCACAAGGTTGTCCCACAGGCAACGGCGCAAAGCAGGTCGTCGGTACATTTCGTCCAGTCGGCAAACCAAGGAAGCTGATTCGCTCACTCGCCGATGGTTTTTGCCGGTTCTCTGGGCGAAATTCCGTCGGGGTCGTTGACCTGCGAGCCGGCCGGGGCGGGGACGGGCTCGCCCTTCAGGAGCGGGTCGTCGGTGCGTTTCATCCAGTCGTCGAGGCGTTTTGACATCTCGGCCAGCGGTTTTGAATAGGCAGGGTCGCCGGCGAGATTGGCCGTCTCATTGGGGTCGAAGACCAGATCGAAGAGCTGCTCGTGTGGCAGTTGGCGATTCCTCCAGCCGTTGTCCATCCAGAGCGTCTTGGAAAGGCTGTCGTCGCAGTTGGGCAGGACCGGCGCGGTCCGCCCGCCGAACCTGCGGATGTACTTCCAGCGTTTCGTCCTTACGGCCCGCATCGGCTCGTAGGCGGCGTGATAGGTAACCTCGCTGAAGATTTCGTCATTTACGTCCTGAGATTGGCCCGTAATCAGCGGCATGATGCTCTTGCCCCGGAGCCAGGCCGGCCGCGACAGGCCCAGCAGTTCGCAGATCGTCGGGAAGACGTCGATCTGGCTGACCATGCCGTCGATAACCTTGCCGCCGGCGAATCCGCGGGGGCCGCGCATAATCAGCATGACGCCGATGCCGTGGTCGGTGAGGTTGCACTTCATGCCCGGAAACGCGATGCCATGATCTGTGGTGCAGATAACCAGCGTGTTTTGCGCCAGGCCCGTGTCGTCCAGTGCGCCCATAACAAATCCAACAGCCGAATCGAACCGCCGGGCGGTGATTTTGAATTCGGCCATGTCGCGGCGGGTTTCGGGCGTGTCGGGCAGGGGGGCCGGAGGCAGCGTGTATCGCTCATCTTCGAAGGGGCCGGCCGGCGGAAAATCCCTGTGCGTCTCTGTGAACCCGACCGAGAGGAAAAAAGGCTGCTTGGGGGATTTTTTCAGCCATTGGTGCGCCGCGCCCGCCACTCCGGCCGCCATGTTGTCGCCGGCGTCCAGTCTTTCATGGTAACCGAGTTTCGCCAGCGCGTCGGGATTCCGTGAAAATCCTATCTCGTGCTGCATTCCGCAAAGCACGGAATGATAGCCAGCCTTTTTGAGCGTGTGGACGATGTGCTGGTTGTAGTCCTTCAGGCTAAAGCCGCGATGCGCCAGGCCGATCATGCCCGCCGAGTGGGCGCACTGGCCGGTCAGCAGGGCCGCGCGGCTTGCCGAGCACGTCGGGCCGGCGCAGAACGCCTGGCGGAAGAGCACGCCCTGTTCCGCCAACTTCTGTATGTTCGGCGCCGGGACCGCGTGGCCGTAAGGCTGGATGTATCTGCCCGTGTCGTGCGAGTGGATGTAAATAATGTTCATCGGCGGCATTGTTTCTCCTGAAAGGAAATCGATGGCCGGAATATATCGGATTGCGGGTAAATCATCAAATCAGAACTGGCCCATGTTGCGTTCGGGCAGGACCTTGCGGACGAGCAGGTATTTGACGCCCTTGTAGGTCGTTATTTCGCCGGTAACCTTGAGCTTTGCCCCGCGTTCGAATTTGGCGTCGATCCGTTCGAGCATGAGGCAGGGCAGCAGGAGCATGGGCGGGTCCTGGAAGGTGTTGTCGGACTCGAACCTCCCCTGTAGCCAGCCTTCGAGCTTGTGCGGCAGGATCCTGGTTACGCGATCCACGACCATCGAGGCCTTGCCATGCTGGATATTTTCCTCCTCCGGCTGGGTCTGGGCGATAAGATCGGTGATCGGCCGGGGCTGGGTGATCCGCTCGGGGGTATCGACCGTATTCGGCGACGGGGCGATGACCGGCTGGCCGGGGCGGTCCTTGAGCATGCGTTTGATGATCTCGTCGGGGCTGGCGGGGTCTTCCTCGGCCGGCTGGGTCTGTGCGGCAGGCGCGGCGGGCGGAGTTTCCTTTGGCGGCTGGCCGGCGGGCGGGGCTTTGACGGGCGGCTTGGGCGGCGGGGCTTCATCGGCCGTCTCGCGGCAGCTGTAAATCTCGGCCGTGCGGACCAGCAGGTAGGCGTGATTGCCGTAGACGAGCGTCTCGCCGGAGACCCGGAAGACCGTTGACGGGTCGGCGACGGCCAGTTCGAGCAGCCTTTCCAGCAGGGCGTTGGGCAGCAGCCTGCGGGACTTGTTGATCTGCTCTTCGGCATGGTCGAATGTCATCGTGAACCAGCCGGTCTTCTGGTCGCGGCCGATCTTGCCCATATAATCCACCAGCATCGTGCCGTCGACCGGCAGGGGCGGCTTGGGCGGCTGGCCGGGCTTGACCGGACCGGCGGAGGCGGGACGGTTCGGTTCGGTTACCGGAACAGGTGAACGCGAGGAGAGAATTTCGTTCAGCCGGGCGTAATCGGTCGGCCTCTGGTCGCCGGACGCGCCCGCTACCGGCCCGCCGGCCGGAGCGGTGGTAGTCGATTGCGGGGTTATCTCAATTGGCCGGCCCGGCCTGCCATGTCCGGTTGTATCGGTCGGGGCAGGGGTGGGACGAGCGGTCTGGCCGGGACTCTGCCTGCCGGGCTGATCGGGCGTCTGCGAAGGCTTTGCAGCCGGCTGATCGGCCGGGCTGGTGCGCCGTGCATCGCCGTCCGACGGCATCGTCGCCGGTTGGGCGGAAAGACGCGGATTTGACAGTCGCGACGGCATGGCGTTGTCGTCCGTGCGACCGGCCGCGCTGCCCTCGATTCGCGGCGGAGGCAGCGGCGTCGGCGAACTGTTGTCCTGCTGGGCCAAAGACTCCAGGCTCATCAGGCTCGCCGCCAGCATCCACGCACACCCGCTCAAGACAGCCAGGTTGCGATAATGACAGCCCCTATCATTCATGGAAAGTGCTATTATATAAGGAGTTGGCGGCCCATTCAAGCTAATCTTTGTCGGGGCATGGGCAGCTCGATGCCGCAGGATTTGCAGATCATTTTTTCAGGCCGGCGGCAGGGTGATCGTCCTGGAGCAGAAGAATCCGCTGGCCAGGTACCGCGTGGCCGTGATACAGGCCGACGTGAAAACCCTGGCGGCGTTGAACGGTCTGAAGGACAAGGCAGCCGCCTTTTGCCGCATCCCTGCGATGTTCGGATTTGACGAATCCACTGGCGGAAATATTCTCTGGATTGCCGGACTTGCGTTCTGCAGCAGTTCGACAGATATAATAGCGTTAACTCCAGTCAACCGAAGAAGATATAGTCAGGAATGCGTTTTCGGACGGCCCCGGCATACAGTTTGCTTATCTATCGATGGAAAACTATCGCATGAAGTCGGGCAAACTGTTGAAAGGATAATGGCATGACGCCAGTTAAATCTCGCGGCAATTATTCTGTTGTCAGCAACTCGGACGCGCCGAATGGCGCTGCGCTTGGTATTTCGGCCGAAAACACGAATGGTTTCAACGGATTGCCAAAGCCGTCGGAGGCGAGGTTGTCCGAGGTCGATCTGGAGGGAACCGGTGCAATTCCGGAAGAAGAACTGGCCAGGATGGCCAGGACCTACGGCTTCGCCGAGGGTTAGAAGATGAAACGATTCCCGTGAAACCGGCAAGACTTTACAGGTTAAAAAGGACAGGCAAATGCAGATAAATCCGTTAGACTTTCTATTTGGCGGCAGGAAAGCCCAGAGCAATGTCGCCCCCGTTGTTTCAGGGCGAAAGCGGCGTCTTGGCGACCTGGCAAAGCTGGCGGAAAACCAGATATCGGGCATAGACACCGGCTCGGACGACTCGATCAACGAATCCGAGCTTCAGGCGTTTATGCTGAAGAACGATCCGAAAACCATATCGCCCGGCCGCGACAAAAACGTGGCCGCACTTTTCCAGAAGCTTGACGCAAACGGCGACGGCAGGATCGGCCAAAAAGAGTGGACCGCCTTCCAGGAGAAGATCGAGAAAGTCCAGCAATACCTGGCCGAAAAGGCGGCTCAATCTGTGAACATCCGGGTCTGAGCGGTATCCTGTTGCATACTGCCGGACATCCTTCGCTAACGTCTACGACTTGTAGATTCCACTGCGGCGTTTTTCCTGGGCCTTTTTGCTGATCTTCGTGCCTTCGCGGAGGTCCAGGCCGGACTTGGCGACCATGGTTCGCAGGTAATCCAGGTGCGGGCAGGCCGGGCCGTGGTAGTTCTCGAGGCAGATGCACGATGAGAACTGCACGAGGATTTTTTCCCTCGAAAGCCCCTCGCTTTTTGCCGACTTCTTGACCAGGTGCATGAGCTTTCTGTGCAGCGCCCTGCCGCAGCAGCCGCCGCAGGTTATCTGGATGTACCTGTACCGTTTGCCGGCGTCCAGTTCGGCGAATCCGCCGGACCGCTCGTTGAGGGCCTTCTCGCAGAAATAGCCCGAGCAGTGCTGCTTGACCAGGTCGCACTGGACCATGACCAGATATTCTTTGTCTTTCAGTTCGCTCATTATGCAAAGCTCCAATCCATGCAATTGATGCCGCCGGCCAGCTTAGGATATTTTCTCACGTACATCAACTTGGAGCTTGCCTGGCCGACCATCCGGCAACACGGCATTCTCATAAATCTCTCCGAGCGCCATCGCCAGATTTCGGCAGACTCCGAATGTCTTGTCGGCAAGATTGCAGCACAAAACGCCGCAACCAATATACGACCCGCTGTCATCATATATGCCAGTTGAAATCGCATAAGGTGATACTTCAACGGCCCATATGCTTCCAGTTATTATTTGGTTCATGCCCGCAGAGATTGCATTTTTCATCCCGGACCAAAACGTGACATGCGCTTTGGGCGACTCAAAGCCGTACCAAAACATTACTCCGTGTCCTTCCGAACCGAGGCGGCAGAAAAGTTGAGAGCAGGACAGGCCATCGTTATTTTCCAGGAACGGATCATATGGATCGAGATGGACAAATGTTTTCAAGGCCGCGGCATTTTCGGACTTTGGGAAGATTTCGTTCGTCAGGGCCGCAATTCCATCCTCTTGTCGGGCGATTACGTCTGATTTTGAAAATCCCATCGCGACGGCGCGTGATTCGATAGTCCTCAGGCTCTCTCCGTCGGTACCGCAGAAAAGAAATTTGCTGCAAACGTTACCCAGGACCGAGAGGGCAATATATGGAGAACCCGGATAATTGCAGTCGCCGGCCGGGTCATCGAGGGCAGCCAGACAGCGGCGGTAATGACATCGCGAAAGTATGGGTGATCGCTTGCAATTGGCCAGGAAATGGAAAACGCCATAATCTCTTGCGGATGAATGCGTCAGCACATATTCAGACGACCCGGCGTGCGATTCCCGGTATTGTTGGGGTTGCTCAATGGCCAAAATTTCCGCCAACGCCAGGTGTTTCCATACATCGCCAATTTCACCGAAGTGTCGATTCGCCATTTTTTTCCATTGCCATCGTCGGCCAATCCGTGAGGCAATCGTTGCCGGCTTACGGGCATGCTGGCACTTGCCTCTATTTCGCCGGCGTCGTTGACCGGCCGGGCCGGCGATGCTAAACTGCCTGCCTTTGAGTCCGCAAGTGATTCTACACTACGACAAGGATTTAACAAATGGCAAAGACGCATACCGTGGCATTGATAACCGGCGACGGGACCGGTCCGGACCTGGCGGAGGCTGCCAGACGTTGCATAGACGCGGCCCTTGAGGCAACGCCGGGGGCCGGGCGGATCGCCTGGCAGGCCTGCCAGGCGGGCATCGAGGTGATGGAAAAGGCCGGCACTCCGCTGCCAGGCGAGACTCTCGACACCGTCCGCCGCTGCGACGCCACGCTCAAGGCTCCGATCACCACGCCGATCGGCAAGGGCTTCCGTTCGGTGAACGTTGCGCTGCGGCACGAGTTCGATCTTTTCGCGTGCGTCCGGCCGTGCAAGACATACAAGGGCGTCCGCAGCAGGTTCGACAATATCGACCTGGTCATCATTCGTGAGAACACCGAGGATCTGTATGCCGGCGTGGAGTTCGAGAAAGGCACGCCCGCCACGTCGGAGCTGATTCAGATCATCAACCGGTTGTCAGCGGACAAAAAAATAAAAACCGGCCTGGAGACCACCGGCGTGTCGATCAAGCCGATCAGCGCTGAGAACAGCCGGCGGATCGTCAAGTTCGCGTTCGAGTACGCCCGCGCCAACGGCCGCAAGAAGGTAACGGCCGTCCATAAGGCCAATATAATGAAGCACACCGACGGGCTGTTCAAGGCCGCCGCCGAGGAAGTCGCAAAACAGTATTCCGACATTGCGTTCGACCAGGTGCTGGTGGACAACATGTGCATGCAGCTCGTGCAGAAGCCGGAGTTGTACGACGTGCTGGTGCTGCCGAATCTCTACGGCGACATTCTTTCCGACCTGTGCGCCGGGCTGGTCGGCGGGCTGGGCGTCGCCCCGGGCGCGAACATCGGCGAGAAACGGGCTATCTTCGAGGCCACGCACGGCAGCTCGCCGAAATACAGGGGTCTGAACAAGGTCAATCCGACGGCAGTCATTCTTTCCGGCATGCTGATGCTCAAATACCTGAAGGAAGACCAGGCCGCCAGGAAGCTCGAACAGGCCGTGGCGGCGGTCATCTCCGAGGGCAAAAACGTAACTTACGACATGAAACCCAACCGCGACGACCCGACCGCAGTCGGCACCAGCCAGATGGCCGATGCCATCATCACGAAATTGCGGAATTGATCCGGCCGGGATGCGCCCGGCCGTGCGAATAAAAAATAGTCCCATTCAACCAGAGGAGAAAAAATTGAGCAAACTTCCAAAAAGTTTTCTGCTTCGCAAGGGCCAGACAATCGTCTTCGACGGCGACAGCGCCACAAGCCGGCGGACTCAGCCTTCGCTGGACACATGGCCTCTGCTGGACCTGCTGAACTGGCGGATAACATGGGCCGATGAATTCGCCCGGCTGCTGTTCTGCCTGCGCCCGGACCTGAACCTGAAATTCCACAACGCCGCCGTGGGCGGCTCGATCATGCGGGGCATGCTCGAGCGGTTCGACAAATTCGTCGCCCCGCACAAGCCCGACTGGCTGCTGATCACCGACGGGGGAAACGACTCGGCCAGAAAAATTCCGATGCGGCAATACGCCAGCGATTGCGAGCAATATGTCGCCCGCGCGGGAAAATTGGGCGCAAGAGTCGTGTTTCTGACATTCCAGCCCTGCGTCGGAATGCCTGCTGAAAAGAAGAACAAATACAACCTGAGGATGAAATATTACAAGGCGCTCGCCGGCATCGTCCGGTCGCACGGCGGAATGCATGTCGACGTAGGCCCGACGCTGCAAAAGAAAGCCGGCCAGCTTTATGCGCAGAGCACGTTCCACACCATTTATTCCGACGGCGGACACTATAACGCCATCGGCAGCCTGATAATCGCCGGGGCCGTCCTCAAGGCCCTTGGATTCCAGTTGATTTAAAAATACAAGGAGACTGCAAATGAGCGTGGAACTGAACAGCCGTTGGCCCGTGTTGAAAATTTACGATCAAAATCACCTGAGACGAATCGCGATGCCGCTTGGCGGGATAGGCACTGGCACGGTCAGCTTGGGCGGCAGAGGCAACCTGCAGGACTGGGAACTGGGCAACCGTCCGGCCAAGGGGTTCACGCCCGGCAGTGGGGCGTTTTTTGCACTGTGGACCAGGGCGGACGGACAGACCAAAACCCGTGCTCTGGAAGGACTGGTTCCGATAGGCGAGTTTGAAGGCCAATCCGGCTGCTGGGCGCCCAATCACGGCCTGCCGAGATTCAGGTCGTGCAAGTTCGCGGCGGCGTATCCGCTGGCGCAGGTGCTGCTGGGCGATCTTGACATGCCGCTCGATGTGCGGATCGAGGCATTCAACCCGTTTATCCCGCCCGGTGCTGACGACAGCGGCATACCGGTGGCCGTCCTGCGATACGTGCTGGTCAATAAGACAGGCTTGCCTGTTCAGGCCTCGGTCTGCGGCAGCATGCCCAACTACATTGGCCAGGACGGAACCACCGCACCCGACAAGGAGGCGAAGGTGCTCAACCGCAACAGCTTCCGCAAACGCGGAGGATTGCAGGGCATCTTTATGGAATCGACCGGGCTGGACGTCTGGTCGGAGGCTTGGGGCACAATGGCCCTGACGACGACGGCCAAAGCCGGCGTCACGTATCGCACCGCGTGGGAAGAGATGCGGTGGAATGTTCCGATACTGGACTTCTGGGATGATTTCTCCGCTGACGGGGCTCTGGAAGACCGCGAACATAAGAAGGAGCGGTTCCCCAACTGTTCGCTTGCAGTCAAGGTCGTCGTTCCGCCCCGCTCGTCCCGATCGGTTACATTCCTGCTGACGTGGTATTACCCCAACAGGCGGACGTGGAACAAGGTTCCGCCGCGATTCAAAGGCCATTACAGAAGAAACGGCAGGACCTGCCCCGACCAGCACGTGGTTGGCAACTATTACACCAGCCGGTATCGCGACGCCTGGGACGCCGCCGCCCGGACCGCGCCGAGGCTTGTCGAACTGGAAGAAGGAACTGTCAAGTTCGTCAAAGCCTTCTGCGGCAGCGATCTGCCGGCAGTTGTAAAGGAGGCCGCACTGTTCAACGCCAGCACGCTGCGGACGCAGACATGCTTCCGCACGCCCGACGGCAAATTCTTCACGTGGGAAGGGTGCCACGACAAGAACGGCTGCTGCAACGGTTCGTGCACGCACGTGTGGAACTACGAGCAGGCCACGGCGTTCCTGTTCGGCCCGCTGTCGCGATCCATGCGGACGGTCGAATTCGCACACGCGACCGGCTCCGACGGCATGATGAGCTTCCGCGTGAACCTGCCGCTGGGCGTGCCAAGCTGGAAGGCCGCCGCCGCCGACGGGCAGATGGGCTGTCTGATGAAACTCTACCGCGACTGGAAACTCTCGGGCGACAACACGATGCTCAAGACCCTGTGGCCCAACGCGAAAAAAGCCCTGGAATTCTGCTGGCTGAAAGGCTCGTGGGATGCCGACAAGGACGGCGTGATGGAAGGCTGCCAGCACAACACGATGGACGTGGAATATTTTGGGCCAAACCCCGAGATTAACGTCTGGTATCTTGGCGCTCTACGGGCCGGCGAAGAAATGGCCTCGCGCATGGGCGACGAAAAATTCGCGCAGGTCTGCCGCAAACTTTTCGACAGCGGCAGCCGATGGATGGACAGGCACCTCTTCAACGGCCGGTATTACGAGCATCGAATCGTGCCGATCAAAAACAGCCGTAGCGTCCTGAAGTGCCTCATACTCAAGATGGGTGCACACGATTTAGCCAGCCCCGACTTCCAGGTCGGCAAAGGGTGCCTGGCCGATCAGCTCGTAGGGCAATATATGGCGCACATCTGCGGCCTGGGGTACCTGCTCGACCGGGAAAAAGTCCATACGACCTTCCGGAGCATAATGAAATTCAATTTCCGCAAGAACCTCTTCGGGCACTTCAACAACATGCGGTCTTACGCCCTCAACGACGAGCAGGCCCTGCTGGTCTGCACGTACCCGCTGGGCAAGAGGCCCCTCAGGCCCAACCCGTATTTCCTGGAGGCCTGGACGGGCATGGAATACACCGCCGCGGTCGGCATGATGCAGGAAGGACTGGTCGGCGACGGCCTGAAGGTTTTTACCGCCGTCAGAGACCGGCACGACGGCAGGAAGCGAAATCCGTTCGACGAGCCGGAATGCGGGCACCACTACGGCCGGGCCATGTCCTCGTGGGCGGCTGTGCCGACGCTGACCGGCTTCCGGTACGACGGCGGCAGAGGCGTAATCGAGTTCGCCCCGGCGATCGGCAAAGGCCGGCGTGACTTCTGGTCCACAGGCGACGCTTATGGCACGTGCACGCAGAAAAAGACCGCCCGCGGCGTCGAGGTCGCTCTGGAAGTCATCCGCGGCAGGCTGAAATTGGCACAGATCGTCCTGGCCGGCTTCGGTTCGACAAAACTGGCCGCAAAGTCCGTGCTCCATGCCGGAGACTCGGCAAAAGTCGTCGTGTGGAAAAACTGAAAAAGGCAACGTCCCCGCATTAACATGCGGGGTTAAAAAATAACGATGCAACAAATTGCCATTCTTTTATGTATGTCGGAATTGTCCAACAGGTTCTGGGTAATTAAACATAGAATTTTATTTCGCCCCTTCAGGGCTTGAATATTAGGGCGGCTGGTTTCCTGGGGCGTTGCCCCAGGCTATCATATTTTGCCCCTATGGGGCTGCGACTTTTCGCCGACTTTGAAAAATTCGCGATTTATAAGGTTTCATGACGTGAACGAAAAAAGTTTCGCCCTGAAAGGGCGGCAATATGACAGCCCAGGGCAACGCCCTGGGATAATCGACCAAATAAATCCTGTAAGCCCTGAAGGGGCGAAATAAGGATATGAATTTTGCCGCATTGGCGATCAAATCATTTTTCATTATTAATACGATATAGCATGACAATGAACCGGCATGAACTGGCGATCAGGATGTTTTCCGGGCGGGGCGGCCTGCTGGCGGCGGCCTTGCGGGAAATTCTTACCATTCCGGCCTGCGTGCACGCCATTCTGATGACGGCGCGGCGTCGGGCGTACCGGATTGGCCTGCTGCCGGCCATTCGCGCCGCCAAACCTGTGATCTGCGTCGGCAACATCACGACGGGCGGGACGGGCAAGACGCCGATGGTCGCATGGATGGTCGATCTGCTCAAGGGCCGCAATCTAAAACCGGCGATCCTGACCCGCGGTTATAAATCCTCCGCCGGAGCAAGCGACGAGGCCGAGCTTCTAAAGGCCGCCTGCGGCGCGGCAGTTTACGTCGGGACTGATCGGGCCGCATCGGCCAGCCAGGCCGTAGCGGACGGGGCCGACGTGCTTGTGATGGACGACGGCTTTCAGCATCTGCGGCTGGCGCGCGATCTGGATATCGTCCTTATCGACGCGACCAATCCGTTCGGATTCGGCAGGCCCCTGCCGGCAGGCCTGCTCCGCGAACTGCCGCGTGAAGCCCTCGCCGACGCCGATGCACTTGTCGTAACACGGTCCGACCAGATTGCCCCGGACCGGCTGCACAAACTCATCCGCCGCCTGACCTGCCTTGCCCCGAATGCGAGCATCCATCAGGCCGTTCACAAACCGGTCGCCATCGTCGATCAGGCCGGCCGGCCTGAAAACCCCGAAAATCTCCGCGGCAGAAAAATCCTCGCCTTCTGCGGCCTGGGAAACCCCGACGCATTTTTCCACACCGTCGCCCGGCTCGGCGCACCGCCTATCCAGACGCTCGCCTTCGGCGACCACTGCCCCTACGACCCCGACCACCTTGCCCGCATCAAATCCCTTGCCGGCCAGTGCAAGCCCGACCTTCTGCTTACCACCCAAAAGGACCTGATCAAACTTAAAAACGCAGACGTGGGAACTTCCCTGGCCGCCCTGAAAATCCAAATCGATCTGACCTCCGGCCGGGCGGAACTTGAATCCAAAATCCTCGCCGCGTCGCGCCGCCGATCCTGAAAACCGTGCCGCCACACCCCGAACGCCTTGCCGAATCGCCAGGCCGTTTTCCGGCCGTCTTCAGATGGCCGATCGACTCGGCCGGTAAAAAAGCTTTGCCGGCAGTTCGTCGTCCTGGTCTCCGAAAATCGCAATAAATCCGCTCCCGAATCGGATTATTCGCGTTTTCGGCCGGCGCCGGCGCGCAAATGGGCTTGGAATTACGGCAGGTCAGCGTTTATAATTCATGAATGCCCAGGGAACGGGCCTGTCGTCATGAATGGATTTGAAAGGCATTTGCCTTTCCGGAGAGCCGACGATGATCGAATTTGAATGCCAGGGATGCGGCGAGCAGATCAGCGTGCCCGACTGCCTCGTGGGCAAGACCGAGACCTGTCCGCGATGCGGCAAATCGATGTCGGTGCCGGGCATGTCCATGACCGATCTTGACAAGCTGCTGGGCGAACCCCAGTCCAGTTCGGGCGACACCATCGCCAGTTGGATCGCATCCAGCGACTCAGCCATTATGTCCCTTCAGGTATTCACGCCGGCACAGGAAATCAAAAAGGATCCCACCCGGCCTCAGGTTAAACCCAAGGACAAGAAGACCGAGGATTTTCTGAAAGACCTTGGCGCCAAGGGTTGACGCCGTTTCCCGCCGGAGTCCGCAAATAAAATCGGGCAGCCTCGCCTCAGGTCTGCGGCGGCTTCTTGCCCTTATGATGGGCGGGTCTTTGCCTGGCGGCGGAATCGTTTTTCTTCTTCGCAGCCGGCGCGTTCAGGTCCAGGCTGGAAAAATCCGTGCCCTGAAGCCACGAACTGATCGTGTCCAGAGAGGTCGGGCCTTTGCGGGTAAGGGGATTTTTAGCGGCCTGGTCCTGCGACGGCACAATGTTTGTCTTGCCGCAATGGGGACACTGCTCCTGCTGGCCGACCAGACTGTCAGGCACGCTCAACTGCTGTCTGCAACGCTGGCATTTAAAGTCGATCATTTCCATCTCCGCCGCAAAGACATCCAGACCGCAATATCCGCGCAGCACAAGTCATATCATCAGGTTACTTTATCGACATTTCCAAATCAAGAGCTTTAGGCCCGCCTGAAACCCGCACCGGCCTCCGGCTGGCTCAGACAAGGAATCCTTCCGGATGGCGTCAAGAAAAGATTTAAAAATCGGCGATAAAAATGTATAATGCCTGATAATGCGGAAACACGCGGGCGAATGTTTGGCGTCCCGCGGGAGTTTTTATTGATACATCCGGGCGATTTTGCAAGACCGGTCAGAAAGTTCCGCCGGAGTACGATATGCCTGACAGCATCGTAACCTGTCCCAAGTGCGGCAAGGAATTGTACGCGCCTTCGGCAGCGCTGGGCAAAGGCTGCCGGTGCCCGGCCTGCAAACAGGCCTTTCTGATCCGCCTGTCCGTGGACGCTCCGGCCCTCAAGGTGCCCGACGGCCTGATGGACGCCCTGTTCAAAACGCCGGCCGAGTCGCAGCCCGCGAGTCCGGCTCTCAGCGCCGACGCCGAACCGCCCGGACAGCAGGCCGATATGCCTGCGGCCGGCGAGAAAAAGGACCCGTCAGCCAGGTCGTCCGCCAAGCCGGCGCAGGTTGTCAAGGATCCAAGGGCCGCGTCGGATTTAAAAACCCCGGCAAAGCCAGCCGCCGAGAACAAAACGCCGCCGCAAGCTGACGCCGCGGCAAAATCGGGCGTCAAGCCGATTCCTCAGCCGTCCGCCCCGCCGGGCAACTCCGAAGACCTGAGCACCGCAAAAACAGCGTCGTTAAAACAGGACGCCGCGGCAAAGTCGGGCGTCAAGCCGATTCCCCAGCCATCCGCACCGCCGGCCAAATCGGTCGTCGATTCCATTCCTGATCTGCCCGCGCCGCCGGGTAAAGCCGAAGACCCGAACGCCGCGAAAACGGTGTCGCAAAAACAGGATGCCGCGGCAAAGTCCGGCGTCAAGCCGATCCCTCCGCCTCCCGCTCCGCCGGCAAAATCCGACAACCTGGGCACCACGAAAACAACGCCCATGAAACCGGATTCGGCCGCAAAGTCAGGCATAAAACCCGTTCCGCCCCAAAATGATCCCAAGGCGGCTTCCGATCTTGAAAGTCCGCCGGCAAAACCCGACCAGCAGACGCAGGCCAAGTCGCAGGCAAAGCAGGTGTGGCAGGACGACATGCTCAAGGCCATTTCCGATCTTGGCGGCCTGCGCGGGAAAAAAAGCTGATTCGATCCGGCGGATTTCCGGCATCCGCTATTGACGGGCATTTACAAATCGGCATTTGCGGCGTATACTTGTATGGAAGATGCAACCCCAGCAAATGACCGGCGGGACAGGTGAATCAGATGACAACCGACGACGACATGAATGGCCTGGAATTTCTGACGCTGTCCGGCAGCGGCAACGACTTTATCTGCATCGACAACCGCGACGGCGAACTGGACTGGCTGCTGGCCGACAAACGGAGATGTGGACATTTTATCCGCACGCTTTGCAGGCGGGGGATGTCGGTCGGAGCCGACGGCATGATCTTCGCCTGCCGCAGCGTCGACGGCCAGGCCGCGGACATTGCGGCAAGGCACTTCGACCCCGACGGCAGCGAGGTTGAACTCTGCGGCAACGGCACGGCCTGTTTCGCCGCGTGGGCGATGGACGGCGGCTGGGTCGATAACGGCGAAGTCAAAATCCACACGCCGGCCGGCGTCGTCGTCGGCAAAAGGGTCGAAGGCAACTACATCCGCGTCTGCATCCCCCTGCCGCGGGACATCAGGCGGGACGTCAGACTCCGGCTCAACGGCACGGTAATCATGTGCGACCACGTCGTAACAGGCGTGCCGCACGCGGTATGCTTCGTCGAGGACATCGAAGCGGTCAACGTGCCCGAGCTGGGCGCGGCCATACGCAACCACGAATATTTCGCCCCCCGCGGCGCCAACGTCAACTTCGTGCAGGTGCTGGGCGAGGGCAGCATCGCGGTCCGGACGTTCGAGTTCGGCGTCGAGGGCGAGACGCTCGCCTGCGGGACCGGCTCGGCGTCTGCGGCGATCCTCTCGGCCATCAGGTTCAACTGGAACAAATCTATCAGATCGTGCGACACGCCGGTCTTCGTCCGCGCACACAGCGGCGACGTGCTTCGCGTCTTCTTCTCACTCAAAGACGACCTGACCGTCGACGAACTCTGCCTGGACACCATCGTCCGGTTCATCTGCCGGGGCCGCCTGCACGGCGATCAGCTCCGAATCGCCCTGCCGAAACGCTGCACGTGCTGCCGCCGGGCCTGAGCCGATGTTCAGCATCGACCAGAACTGCTCCAGCCTGTGGGACGTAATCCCGAAACTCTCGGCCTTGGCCGCCGCCGGACACAAACCTTGCCAGTTCGTCGAAGACGTGGACGTGGCCTTCACAGCCATGGGGGCAAAAGCCGACCAGCCCATGCGGATCGCCCGCGAGCGGTTCTATCGCAGCGGCGGGCAGGACTGGGGGGCCGCGGCATTTTACAGCGGTTTTCTGGGCCGTCTTCCCGTGGAAATCCGCGACTTCGAGCCGTTCACCGCCCAGAAGACCGCCGCGCTGGCCCGCCAACTCGAAAAATCGGTGGACGAACTTTATGACGAATTCTCGCCGGCCGACAACTGGCAGCTTACCGGCTCAAGCTACGCCGGCGACCGGCGGCATCACAGGGTCATCGGCGACCTTGGCCTGGCTGAAACGGTGGAACACCTGCGGGAACTGATGAAGCTGGCCCAACGGGAGATGCTCGAAAGATTCCCGCAACCCCAGCCGCAAGAGCGCCTGACGGATTGGTTCGCATCGCAGAACAGATTCGTCGAGGATTTCGCCCGGTCGAATCCGGTGTTGCGGCTCGTGGACCTTTATCGCGCCTGGCTGGAACTGCACTTGGGCGGCTCGACGGATATCAGGTTCGCCTCGGAACTTTTTTCCATCCGGCGGCGGACATCGCAGATCGCCCTGCTCGAACTGTTCACCCGACGGTACGAGCAGGCGTGCGAATTATATAATCAGGCGGTCGAAGAGGCCGGCGTGGGCGTGCAGCGGCTGGATGTTGACGCCGGGGAACTTCCCTTCTT
The DNA here is from genome assembly GCA_016235825.1 of Planctomycetota bacterium. GTDB lineage: Bacteria > Planctomycetota > Phycisphaerae > SM23-33 > SM23-33 > JACRIL01. Next base: position 3,012 of record JACRIL010000028.1, on the reverse strand, counting down.
CGCGATTCTGTCTCGCGCCGGCCGGCAGGTCCGCACGCAGGCTTTTCTGAAAGACCCTGCCATCCAGCTTGGCGATGAGACATTCCCGCTGAAAGCCGACGGCCGGCTGCCCCTTGAACAACTGTCCGGGGCTGGCGTGATCGCCCTTGCGGGCAAGGCCGTCCTGCTGGTTATGCAGGCGACGGCCGGGCCGGATGGAAAATCGCTCGCCCTGCCCTACCGCGGGTCGTCATATATGCCGGCAGCGCACCTGTTTTATTCCAAACTTTCCACTGCCGGCCTGCTGGATACGCCCCTGAATCCGATCACCCGCGTCCGGATGAGGCTGTTGGATCGCCTCGCCGGATGCCAGACGCTGATTCATCTGCCCACGCATCTTGCGTCCTATTTCGGCCGGGATGAAATATCCGCCGACAGCCTTTCGGCCGACTGGCGGCGAATCATGCAAGAGGCCGCGGACCGGCTGGAATCTTTCCGCGACCGGCAGGGCCGGGCCGGCTGGCAGAAGCAGACCTTCACCCAAGAATCTGAGGAACTCAACAGCCTCGACGCCCGCCGCAGGCAACTCGCCAAGGTCGATCCAAAGGGCGGAGAAATCCAGGAACTTTCCAGGCGGGCCAAACAGATTGAACGGGAACTGGCGTGGCAGACGCTGCGGCAGATCGACCGCGACTGGCAGGCGTCGCAACTCGACTATTGGGATTCACGCGGCGCACCCCTGCCGTGGGCGCTGGCGTTGGGCGGTCAGGATTTCTACAATGATCTGATCGCCAGGGCCGAAATTTCCCAGGAACCCTGGGGCAGCGTGATTCAAAATGAGCAAGATTAAAAAAATCCGCAAACATTACACGCCGCTCATCAAAAAGAGCGGGCAGAATTACCAGAAGCTCGACTGGGCCAGCCAGCAGAGCCAGCAGATCAGGTTTGAAATATTGGCAAAGCACGTTCCGCTGACCGGGGCGAGTCTCCTGGACGTCGGCTGCGGCCTGGCCGATTTATATGGATTCCTTCAAAGCCGCGGCATCGACGCCCATTACACCGGCGTGGACATCCTCCAGGAAATGCTCGACCACGCCCGCCGGCAGCATCCACAGGCCCGCCTTGTCCTGGCCGACATCTTCAGCGATGGCGATTCGCATCGGGATGCACTGGGGCCAGGCCGATTCGACGTGGTCTTCTGCTCCGGTGCGTTCAACCTCGAGATGGGCAACAACGACGACTTCACCCCGCGGGCCGTCAGGCGGCTGTACGACCTGGCCGGCCGGCACCTGGTCTTTAACCTCCTCAACGCCCGCGCACCCGGCAGCGACAAGCGGTATCGCAGCTTCTGTCCCGCCCAGGCCGCCCTGTGGCTGGCCCACCTGCCCGGTGATATAAAAATTGTCAACGACTACCTCCCACACGACTTCACTGTCATCTGCTCGAAAATATCAACGTGAGCGCGGAAAAATCCTACCCAATTATCATTTGCCGGCCTTGACAGTTTTCAGCCACTCGATCGTCTCCAGAAAATCCTCTTTTCCCTCCGGGTACAGTTGTTGAAATTTCTCCCATGCCGCAAGCATTACTTCGGCAATCATGGCAATCTGCCGTCGATCCAGCTCGAACTTATATCTTTCCCTGAGTTTTTTCCAAAAATCATCATCTCCGATTACTTCTTTAAAGTCAGACACTCCGTTGAGCCCATGGAATTCATCCTCCACGGCGTTCGTAGTAGACAGATTCAATGGAACAAGATGTGTTTCCTCGCTACTCAAATACCATCTTGGACCAAAAACATCACCGGGCATAACATTTTCGCCATAGCCAATCTTTGGCCAATGATCGGGCGAAAATATCATGACATCGCGACTTTTGTAACTTATGGTATTGTCTGATATGCAAGTGTAGAAATCCGGAATTTGAATCCTCGCATCTTTTCCTTCAACTATCGCGATTTTATCGATGTTTGCTTTTTTCCAACCCGAAGCAGATCTGGCCGTTATGCTTCCCGATGTTGAATATGAAACAGCTATTATCATATTCAATGGTTCTTTTGTTACTTGATCTTTGATGACGCATTTGAGAGTTTTTGCCGGATCAGAATGATAAACACATCCACCAAAAAAACAACCTGTCAAAACTATCCACAACAGACCGATGCCAATTTTGGTTATCGCGCCAGGAGGTAAAAACGGATGCCATGGCCACATCTGTATGTGACTATGTTCTTTTTTTGCCGTCAACTCCACCGTCCGTCCTTTCAAGGAGTATTATACCTTTGTGAATCAGAGCCGGACAACATTTTTCGACAGCCGTTTCATTCCAAAACGGCTTTATGAATCGACGAAGGCCATCGGCCGGGGCGTTCCGGAATTCAGCCTCATCTGCCGTGGCGCGAGCGAAAATTTGGGGCAGCCATTGGCGGCGATCAACATCCCGGGGCCAAAGGCCCCGGTCTACACCCGCCTTCGGCGGGGCAAAGCCCCGTGAACGGGTCTGACTGGTGCCGCCGTCCTACCAGCCTGTTGAAAAAGGCCGTCTCACAGTAGCACGGGCGTCTCGCCTGTATTTTTTTATTCCTGGAGTTGCAGGCAGGATGCCCGCACCACAATCCCTCTGTAACTGACCCATTACCCCGGCGTTCGGTCTGGCATTTTACGTCCGACATGGATATATTATTGTAACAGAGGGATGATCTGAGGAAAGGGCTGTCGGTATGCCGCCGATCGGTTTGGCCGGAATGATGGGAAAAAAGCACATGCTCGCAAACAGATGCGAACATGCCGTCCGATTTATACCTCTCGGCGCTAAATCCGGACATGCCACCGGCTTGATGGTTCTTGCAACGAGCGTTTGTCTTCTGTGTTCATGCGGATGTAACGACTCCGCGGCAGTGGCAATCACTTGGTGCCGCTCCAGAGGCGTAATTTCGACAGGCCGCCCCGACCGGTGCAAGTCCGCCAAGCCATCCAGTCGATTTTGCCCAAATCGCCGGAGCCAATCTCCAACCCTAGATCGGCATGTTCCTAT
>JACRIL010000024.1 GCA_016235825.1 Planctomycetota bacterium | reverse complement strand
TGGATTTTGCTGTTTTCTGGGCATTTCAGGGGCGAGACGCCCCTGATACTCATGGACGAGACGTCCATGCTACTGTAAAGAGACTTTTTCAACGGGCTGTTAGGCCTGATTTGTCGGGCCTGGATTGTTTGACAGGGCGAAGTTTTAGCAGGATGCGGATCGTTTTATTCTGCGAGTGCAAGGTAATCAGATTTCGCAGTTTGAGTCAGGAACTGTCGTGTAACAGGCCCCCGCTTTAGCGGGGGTGAACGAATGCCCAATAATATGGTTGTTGTGATGTATTGATTTGTCAGATCGCGGCATTTTTAAATGAATAAGAGATTGTTTGAAAATCCTCAATCGGACATAATGACACATCACAAAACAACACTAAACTGTTCCATCGCGGAACCCCCGCTGAAGCGGGGGCCTGTTACACGACGCTGGCAGATCGGTGCGGCTTTTCAACAAAACAGCCGACTGGAAAACAAGGAGAAAAACAATGATGAATCGTGCTAATCTTATTCTTGCCGTTTCAGCGGCTGTGTTCATCGGCCTGGCCGGGTGCGCCAATCAGCAGGGCGGCGACGCAGCTCCCTCCGTGCAGGACAAGCTCGCGAAATTCCGGGTCAGCACCATGACCGTCTCTGCCGGCATGGGGCAGCAGGAGATCGAATCGAAGTTCGGCCGGCCGGACAGGACCGTCGATAGCGACGGTACGCAACTGTTGTCCCGCCTGCGGGCATCTTACGTCCTGGTCTATGACCACCCGTCGGACATCGACGTCAAGTTCGTGGTCGGCTTCTCGCAGGACAAGACCTCAACCGACTCGGCCATCTGGAAGACCACAGAGGGCGGACTGGCCAGCTTTGGCAAACTCGTCCGGCCTGTCGACTACTGGGCGAAAGATAACAAATGAGGCCATGAGGCTGGTGCCACTGTCCTTCGCGGCTTGTCCGGCGTAGCCTTGGCGAAGCCGGCAGCGGAGGGCAGTGTGTTGTAATCTGTGGGATGAACCAGCGATTGGAAATTGTTGCCCGAACTTGCCGCGGCGAGGTATAATACTGCATGGAAGATCGGATGAAGGAGACTCACGATAAATGAGGACAATCATGGTGATATCCGAATCAAAAATGCGCGCAATTTGTGAGGTTCAAATAGAACAGAGAAAATCCAATGTCAAATGACCAACTTCAGCTCTTCGGTGGTGATTGGACCGAACAGAAGCTCAATATCCTAGCCGGTTATCTCAGGGCATATAACAATGCTCTTAAAAAGCAACCCTTCACACGAGTCTACATTGATGCATTTGCCGGCACGGGTTATAGACAACGATCACGAAAACTAATTGCTTGCCCTGGAATCTTCCAAGACATCGAAGAATCCGATGCACAGATGTTCTTGAAGGGATCTGCAAAATTGGCATTGGAGGTCGATCCGCCATTCAACAAGTATGTTTTTGTTGAATCTGATCCTGAAAAGGTTGCGGAATTGGAATTGCTTAAAAAATCACACCCTGACAAGGCAGGTAATGTTGAGATCGTGCAAGGAGATGCGAACAAATATGTTCAGAAATATTGTAAGAATATGACTTCAATGATGAGGGCTGTCGTATTTCTGGACCCCTTTGCAACCCAGGTCGAATGGACAACCATTGAGGCCATAGCCAGAACCAAGGCTATAGATGTATGGATTCTATTTCCCCTGATGGCTGCGAATCGCCTCTTGGCAAACGATCCTGCAAAAGCATTCCGTGCTCCTCTTGATCGCATTTTCGGCACCCAGGATTGGTTTGAGCAATTTTATTGCACTCACAAAGAGGCGGATATTTTCGGGCAATCTTTGGAAACAGTGCAGAAAAAATGCAATTTTGACAGCATCGGAAAGTTCTATCTTAAACGACTCGAGACCATTTTCGCCAAAGTAGCTCCAAAACCTCGTATATTCTGTAATAGTCGAGGAACACCTCTTTTTCAGTTGTTCTTCGCCGTTGGAAATAAAAACGGCGCACCAATCGCCGTAAACATCGCAAACCATCTTTTGGAGAAAATATAAATGGGTGCCAAATCAGCCATCGAATGGACCGAGTCCACTTGGAACCCAGTAACAGGATGCACCAAGATCAGCCCCGGCTGCCAGAACTGCTATGCCCAGCGTATGGCCCGGCGCCTCCAAGCCATGGGACAGGCCAATTACGCTGCGGGTTTTAAGCTCAAGGTTCATCGTCACGTATTGGAGCTTCCGCTGTCATGGAAGACGTCCCAGATGATTTTCGTTAACTCCATGAGCGACCTGTTCCACAAGGACGTTCCGCTTGAGTTCATCCTCGATGTATTTGACATGATGAACCGCGCCGATTGGCATCAGTACCAGATTCTTACCAAACGGTCTGAAAGGCTGCTCCAGCTTGACCCGCAGTTGGAATGGTCCGACCACATCTGGATGGGCACCACCGTCGAGAATGCCGATTGCACCGCCCGGGTCGATGACCTCCGCCAGACGCGGGCCGCAGTGAAGTTCCTTTCCCTGGAACCACTGCTCGGTCCGCTGCCCGGCCTGGACCTGACCGGGATCGACTGGGTCATCGTCGGCGGAGAATCTGGTCCAGGTGCTCGGCCTGTGGACGAGCGATGGGTGACAGATATTCGCGATCAATGTCTTGCGGTCAATGTCCCTTTCTTCTTCAAGCAATGGGGCGGCACCAACAAGAAGAAAGCCGGACGGTTGCTGCAAGGGCGAACCTGGGATCAGATGCCAGACGTGGCGGCAGTATAGATTCGGATTTTGGAACACGGCTTGCGAGCAAGCCGCGCCACCCGCCCACCAGCCAATCGGTGACAAAGCCATGAAGAAACATATTCAGAAGACGATTCAGGAACTGATAGCGTTACTTGTTGCTCGACGATATCGAGACGTTGAGTCGCTAACCAACGCGACTCGACTAACCGCGAACGAAATTCAAGGCATTATTTCAGATTATGGGCGAATACTTGTGGACCCGCCAGATAGTGCATGGCAGTTTATGGAAATTATTGAAGTCAAGAATAGTTCTCCTTGCAAATGGTCCATAGTCATGCCTCTGTGGACACAAGAAGAAGGACGGTCTGATCTTTCACTTGAAGTTACAGTCATTCACGGAGAGAAAGAACTTGTCGTGGAATTAGACGATATACACGTTCTATGATATCGAGTGATGGATCAGCGACTTTTGTTGTATAAAAATTAGGGGCATTTTTTGGCAGCGGTTGCGGACTGTGACGAGGCTATTTTGGTCGTCAAACATGATGGTCGCAGAGCAGGGGGTAACGCGCGTCAATCGGGCCGGGGGATGAATCGGGCCTCATCGTTTCGGGCCGGCGTTGACTGCGGGTTTTCGGCCGCCGGTTTTGTCCGGGCGGCGGGCCGGGAGGACGGGGTTTCCGCCGCCTCTTTGGCGAGCCGGGCGTAATAGCGGTTGATGACGTCCATCGCCGGTTTGCCCTGCGGGGCGTAAGAGGTGTCCGCCGGGCCGATCGGCTTGTCGGGGTGCGCCCACCATTCAAAGACGATGAACCCCGCGACATTCGGCTGGCCGGCCCAGGTGCGGAAAAACGCCTCGAAGCAGTTGGCCTGCCACTGCGGTTTGGGTTTGGTCGGCGCGGCGTAGTAGTTCCACGGATACTGTGCGCAGGTCTCCTGGTTGGGCCAGGCCACCTCGGTGAAGATGATCGGCCTTTTTACGCCGGCCTGCCAGGCGAGAATTTTTTCCCTGATAGGCCGCCACGACTCCATCAGCAGTTCGACGGTCGGCTCCTTGCCGCCGGAAAGATCGTGATAGGTCGTCATGCCCACCAGGTCCAGGTCGTCCCAGAATTTCACCGGGTCGTAGTGGTCCCAGTTGGCCGAGTAGGTCAGCTTGCCGGTGAAAACTTTTTTAACGGCGGCCACCACGCCCCGCCACCTGTCGGTCTGCGACTCGGTGGAGATCAGCTCCGAGCCGACGCAGAAGATGTCGGCCCGGGCGGCCTGGGCGGCCCTGGCGTACTTGACGACGTATTCCTCGTAGGCCTTCCACCATGCGTCCCAACTGTCGGGCTTTATCTTGCCTCGCCACTCGCCCTCTCGCGGATTGGAAAGCAGGACGATCGGCATGAACATCACCTGCAAGCCCTTTTTCCTGGCGTGCGAGATCAGGTTGCCGGCCATCTCCGGCGACGGGACTTTTTTGGGGTCGTGATTTATCTCGTTGGAGGCGCAATTTTCCATGTATGCCGTAACGGTCAGGCAGATCAGGCCGGCCCCGGGCGATTTGGCGATCTCGTCTATGCACTTGTCGTAGGGATGCCTGGGGTCGGCGATGTGAAGCTGAAGCGTGAACCCGCGATATTCCTGCGTATGCTGAAACGGCTGGGTTGATGTCGCCGGCGTTGAGCCGGGTTGGGAACTTGCCTGCGTTGCAGACTGTGAATCCGATGCCGCCGCGAGGCCCTTGAGGCCCATACTGCACGCGCCGGCCGCCGCCGCCGCGACCAGACACCCCAATGTCAATCGCATCACCCTTTGCATCAATATTGTCTCCCGGACGCCCGCTGCTCTTCTGGCGGGACAGATTCTTGACGCGGGATTATATCAGGACCGGCAGAAAGTTCACCCGGAATCACGCGCCCGGCGTCCGTTATTTTGATTCCTCTTTTTTCACAAAAGAGCCAGCAAGGCCGTCGGGGTGGAGGGATTGGATAGCGAGTGAAACTACGCTGCCTGTGAGGTCCGGGATTTCGGAAATTTCGGGCGGATCAAAAAAGACGTTCAGATAGCGGTCTGTGAGGGCTTGGCGCTGCCTGCGGGTCTTTTTGGATTTGTTCGCCGGCCTGCCGCGGCCGGCGGGGCTGGCCGTTTCGATCTGAACGCCTTCGGCATCGCTGTCGGAATCGTTCTGTCCCTCGACGATGGCCTCGACTGTCTGGCCGACGAATTGTGCTCGATAGGATATCGCCAGCCGGCTTTCGAGTTGGGCTAATTCGGCCAGTCGGGCTTTGACGACGTGAGTCGGCGGCATCTGGCCGCGATGGTTCCACGCCGCAGTGCCGTTAATCGGGCTGAACGGAAAGGCGTGGATTTTTGAAAAGCCGCAGTATTCGGCCATTTCGAGCGTCTGTTGGAAATCTTCGCCGGTCTCGCCGGGGAACCCTGCAATAATATCTGTTGTAATGGCTGGGCGGTCGAAGGTCCGGCGGATGCGGTCGGCGGCGGACCGATACTGGGCGGCGGAGTACTGGCGGTTCATGCGCCGGAGGATTTTCGGCGAGCCGCTCTGGAGCGGCAGATGAAAATGCGGGGCGAAGTTCGGCAGGTTTCGGCAGACGGCCAGCAGTTCGTCCGTGGCGTCAAGCGGCTCCAGGCTGCTGAGCCGGAGGCGCCAAAGTCCGTCAATTCCGGCGATTTTTTGAATTAATTCCGGCAGATGCCGGCAGGGCGTCCATTTTCGCCGGATGGCGGTGGCTTGGCCGTAGGCCCCAAGAAAAACGCCGGAAAGCACGATCTCTTTGTATCCGGCCCGGACCAGATTTTCACATTCGCAGACAATTTCTTCGGCGGGCCTGAACCGCACGACAGGCCGGGTGTACGGCACGATGCAGTATGAGCAGAAGGCGTCGCAGCCGTCCTGAACCTTCACAAACGCCCGCTGCCGGCGGGGGAAATTATCAACAGGCTTTAAATTGCTCATTCCGGGCGGGTTGCGCTTGACGGCCAGCAGTCTTTTTGCTTTAATATCCTCTTGAAACGTCCGCCGGCCGTTGGCAGGATGCTCAGGGGATTTCATGGATGGCGCGCCCGGGGCGGGGAGAATTATCGACCTCGCATTATTCGGCGGACGATCCGATGGGCCGCAAAGCCTTTTCGCCAGTTCGGCCAGGATTTTTTCCAGGTCGTCCTGGTGTCCGCAGATGAAGGCCTTGCCGGGGTCAAGCCCCAGACAAGCCAGGATTTTCCCGGCCTGCCGCCCGTCGTAAGTGGCGTAGCAGCCGATAACAAGGGCGAATGAGCCCGCGGCGGATCGAACCAGCCGCCGGATAGCCTGCCTGCTTTTCCGCATAGCCGTTGCGGTTACGCAGCAGGTGTTGATAATTACCAGGTCCGGCCGGCGGCCGGCCTTGATGCCCGGGGCCTCAAACTGCTCCAGGCCCAGGGCCTTGAGCCGGCTGGAAAGGGCGGCGCTTTCGTACTGATTTATTTTGCAGCCCAGAGTTGTTATTGAAAATAGCGTCATTAGCCGATGTTAAGGTAAAGTATATCAGGGCGGTCCCGCGCCTGCCCGGTCTTTTTTGGCGCCGGCCGCCTGAAAAAGGCATAATAGCGTTTTTTCAGGGACGTGCGTATCGTCCGCGGCCTGTTGTTCGGGCGGCGGAACGTATGTCAAGGAGCGATTATGGCGGTACCGAGGAGTGTCTGGAGCATCGACATAGGGCAATGCGCTCTAAAGGCAATGAAGCTGCGCGAAATCGAGGGCGAACTTCAGATCGACGCGTTCGACCTGATAGAGCATTCCAAGATTCTCACCCAGGCCGCCGACGCCGCCGACAGAAAGCAGTTGATCCAGACCGCCCTTGCGCAGTTCCTTGCCCGCAACAACGTAACCGGCTCGCTAATCGCGGTTTCCGTGCCCGGCCAGAGCAGTTTTACGCGATTCGTCAAGCTGCCTCCGGTGGAGCCCAAGAAGGTTCCCGAGATCGTCCGCTTCGAGGCCGAGCAGCAGATTCCCTTCCCGATCAACGAGGTCCAGTGGCGTTGGCAGACGTTCCAGGACAAGGATTCTCCGGACGTCGAGGTCGGCATCTTCGCGATGAAAAAACTGGACATCGACGCGGTCCTGGATCATTTCAAGGAGGTCGAACTGGATGTGGACGTGGTCCAGATGGCGCCCCTGGCCCTGTACAATTACATGAAATTCGACGGCCAGACCGCGCCCGACGGAGCGACGCTGCTGGCCGACGTGGGGGCCGACAAGACTGATCTGGTGATTGCCGACGGCCCGAGGATATGGACCCGGACGATCCAGATCGGCGGCAACAGTTTTACCGAGGCCCTGGTCAAGTCATTCAAGCTGTCCTTCCCCAAGGCCGAAAAGCTCAAGCGTTCCGCCGCCACAAGCAAGTACGCCCGGCAGATATTCCAGGCGATGAGGCCGATCTTCGCCGACCTGGTCCAGGAGATTCAGAGGTCCATCGGTTTCTATACGTCGCTGCATCGCGAGGCCCGGTTCAAGCTGCTGGTGGGCCTTGGCAACGGCTTCCGCCTGCCGGGCTTGCAGAAATTCTTCGAGCAGAACCTCAATATCAACATTGTCCGCGTGGACAGCTATCTGCGGGTCAAGTCCACGGATGTTACCAGCACCCAGGCGTTCACGGAAAACGTGCCTTCGTTCGGCGTGGCCTACGGGCTGGCTCTTCAGGCCCTGGGCCTGACGGCAATAGACACGAATCTGCTGCCTTTGGAGATCGTCCGCAAGCGCCGCTGGGCCAAGAAGAACATGTGGTTCATGGCGGCCGGCGGCGTCTTGACGGTCGGCATGTTGTGCAATTTCATCGGCGAGCACAAAGACCTGTCGGCCCTGGAGAAGGGCGACGCCAGCCTTAAAGAGGCCAATGGCATCGTCGAGACGCTCAAACATTACAGAGATGAGAATAACCAGTTCAAGAGCAGCGGCGAGGCCGAGAAAAAGATTTGCCAGGAAAATCTGGACCTGTTCGGCTACCGGGACCTTTGGCCGTCCACGTTCAGCCTGGTCTATAAAATAACCGACGAGGTTACCAAAGATCGCAGCGAGCAGAAGATGCTGTCCCAGATTTCCGCAATACCCGCGATTGACGACGCGGCGATGATAAAACAGCGAAACGACCTGATCTCAAACCTGACGAAGATTCCCCGGTCGAAACGGTGGATAATTTATACGACAAAAATCATTCCCACAATTGTTCCGGGTCCCAAGTCAAAGAGTCTCAAGCTGGAGATCAGCGGCTACACTCCTCTCAAGAGCGCTGTGGACACGAACGAATTGAGAAGTCTTTGCCTCCGTAAAATACCCGAAATATTCAAGTCGGACCAGTTCAAGCAGATATTCAAGTTTAATGGAGGAGAAAAGGACCTTATGGTAACGATCACCCCGGTGGGCGGGGCGGCCGCGGGGCCATCGGCGCCTCCGCCCGGGTCGCCGCCGGGACCCGAAGGAGGCGGTCCGCCCCCCGAAGGCCATTACGAGGCGCCTGGTTCGACTGTCGTTACGCCGCAGGACAAGTCCGTCGGCTATGAACCGGTCGTCGATTCGGTCGTCAACATCGTGCTGACGGTGGAGATAACCGGCAACGGCCTGCCGGCTGTGGTTGCCTCGCAAAAGTAGAAATTGGGAGATAAAAACGATGCAGTTTTTCAAGGAAAACAAGTTTCTGATAGGCGTGGTGGCAGGAACAATTCTGCTGAGCTGCGTTTTCCTGATTCTTGCCAGCGGCACGGCCGAGAGCGTCGCAAACAGCCTGGTGGATCGCGATAAAGCCGAGAATCTCCTGAAGGAATGTGAAAACGAAAAGGACCCGCCCAACCATAAAAGCGTTGACATAAACAAGGGGTTTGTAACTGGCATCAACACGCAGAAAAATGAATCAAAGCAGATCACAATCGACTGGAACAGGAAGCGGTATGCCGATCAGATAATCGAGCTGACCCACACGGAATTGGGCAAAGTGAAGGCGTTTCCGCCCGACATTCCGAAATTCAGGCAATATGGCTTGTGGCTGTATTTCAGGAAGGAATACAACCGGAACAGGGAAAAGCTGATGAAAGACATCGGCAGGCCGGCGGAAGAGCCGACGGCGGCGGATGTGGAAGCCCTGATGCCTTATTGGAAAAAGGTCGTGGAATACAACGACCGGCTCAATGCCCCGGCGACGCCGGCAACTGTTGCGCCGACCCCTGTTACGCCTACGCCGGTCAGACCCCCGGTTATTACCGTTCCGCCGGGCGGCGCAGCGCCCGCCCCAGCGGGTCCGTCGGTCGACGAACGGGCCAGGCAGCTTGCAAGGCAGACCGTCCGTGGGCGAGCGGCCCAATCGGGCGACATATACTTTTCCAAAGAGGCCGTCGAAAACCTTTTCCCGAGCCTCGAAGACTCGTCCGAGATAAAACTTGAAGACCTGAAAAATGCCCAGATTTTTCTCTGGGTTCTCAACGATATAATCGAGGCGATCTCATCTACCAACAAGGAGGCCCTCGCCTCGCCCAAGGCGCAGGAACTTATCAAGAAAAGCGGGCATAAACCATGCGTCATGTACTCGGCGGTCAAGAAGGTCGAGAAGATAGAGATACTTTTTGATCGTAAATCACCGAACGTTCTGACCGGCAGGGCCACGAACGCCGAACAGACCATGGTTGGTTACAGGATCAGGCTGATTATGCCCATGAGCCAGTTGGGCCTGTTTCAGGCCAATCTGCTGAAACTGAATTATCACACGCTTACGAGCGTTCAGGCCGAGGCGTTTGCGGTGCCCGCGGACGCCCTGTACGACTACGGGCTTGAGCCGGTCTGGACCTTCACGATAGAAGGCGAGATTCTTTTCAAGGCGGCGTGGGAAAGAGACCTTTGGAAGCCCGTCGGAACGGCCCCGCCAGTAAAACCGAAGAACCCCCCATAAAACTGCACAATGCGTTAATGAAATGCCAAGGAGCATCGAGGTATGGCCAGTGAAAAAGTGAACTTCATCGAAGAGCATGTGGAAAAGCTGGTGCTCGGCGCATGCGGGCTTTTCCTGCTTTACGCCTTTTTCAGTTGGGTGGTGTCGTCCTCCCGGACCGTGGCGGCGCCCGGCGGCAGCCAGATCGGGCCGGCCGATGTCGACGCGGCCATTCTGAAGGAAGCAAAGAGGATCAAAAAGAAGATCGATGACATTAATCCGGCGGACAAACCTGTCCCGCGATTCATTGACGCGATAAAAAACCAGCAAAACCGGAAGATACAGGATTTCTCCCAGGTGGCGGCCGCAGGCATGGAGATCCAGTCGCCTCTGCCCACGCCGATAATCATGCGCGAACCCGGCAAGGCGGATTACAGGCAGATAGTGGCGGCCGTGCGGACGCCCGACAAGCCGGTCGTCTTTGCCAGCTATAAGGTTCCGAGGGTCAAGCCGCCGATTGAACTGGCCAGTTGCGATATAATCCTTTCGTACCCGATCGGCCAACTGAAAAGCGCCTGGAAGGATGTTTTCCGCCCCAGCATGATGCCGGAGGATGTGCCTGTCGTGATATACAGGGTTGAGGCCCAGGTTCGGGAAGTGCTTGACGACGGCACGCCGCTTGGCGAACCCCGCCAGATGGGATTGTTTTCGGCAGCCACGGCGCCCGCGGGAGGCTCCGGGAGCGCCATTCCCCAGGTCGAGCAATGGGACGGTTCGCCGGACAAGGCCGAACCGGTCAGACAGGCGATTAAAAACTGGTCCGAAAAATGGCAGCCCCAGATGGTCCAGCCGGAATTCTGGGACGTCTATGTGCAGGACGGGGGGGCAAAACGCTGGATGTCCTGGAAGGAGTTCATGCAGGCCCGCCTTTTGACGATGCCGGGCGTTCCCGGAGGCGTCAAGTCGGCTATCGACGCGAAGATATTCGACTCGCTCGACAAGCAGATGGCGGCGGGAAACGTGCTGATATGGCGCCACGACCAGCCGCTGGAACGCCTTAAAAACTACACCTATCGGGTCAGGATGACCTTCCTCAATCCCGCCTACGCGACCGACGACGTGCTCGACAACCAGGAAGACGCCAAAAAGCTCATAATCGCCACCGACTGGAGCGCCTGGTCCGAGCCGGTTTCGGTATACAGAGGCGCGACTTTCAGGATCATAGGCAACAATCCCGTGGGCGATCTTGTGAAGGTCAAGATCGATACCGAGTGCCTGGGCCAGAATGTCTCGCTGGATATGGAAGTCGCGGCCGGCCAGGCTGTAAGCAGGACCATCAGGAAGGAAATGAAGGACCCGACAAGTGCGCAAGGTGGAAATATTGCCGTGGACGTGTCTTTCGACACCGGCGCGATCATTGTAAAGACGGACAGGACAAAAGTGTCCAGCAGGACCGATCTTACGATGGTTTCCGGCGACGCGGTGGAAGTTTTGTATCTGGAAGATTCAGGCCGGCTTAGAACGAAGATATTCAGGCCCGACAGCATCAAGAGATGACATCAGGATTTGATAAAAGCCCTCAATATTGTGCGGGCTGATAACCGATAACATGATTTAGCTTGCTTTTGGCAGCATGTTTATTGTATCTTATCCGTCCGATAATCAACAGGTTATATAAGTCGGTAAAAAATTAAAATAAAATAGGTTATGCAAGATGTGGGGCTGTGAGTAAAACCGGATTGCGCGAAAAGATTGTCGTTCGTCCAGGTTGTTTTAGAATCGCGTCATCCTGTTGACAGTTTTAAACACCGAAGGCATTATGCGAGGCCTTGAAGGCCAGGTTTGCCTCGCAGGGCCAAACCGATAGAGTCGGAAAGGAGCATGGCAGTGCGGAACTTTGAGCGATGCACCCGCATGGTGATCGTAATGGCGGCGGCTGTGATGTCGGCAGGCGCCGTCTTGGGCGATACCCAGGGACAAGGCCAGGCTAAGGAACAGTTGGATCAGGCAGTCGCACAGTACAACAGGCTTGATCTGGCTGTCGCCAGGGAGACCTTCGGCAGGATAGATTGGCTTGAACTGACCGAGAGCGACGCGGCGACGGTGCGAGGCTATTTGTCCAGGATAGATTCCGAGATCAGTCAGCAGGAAGCCGCCGCGGCCGCCTTCGATTCAGCCGTGGCCGCCATGGAGTCGTCGGACCTCGACAAGAGCCAGGCCGGCTTCAGTCAGGCCGTCGACTGCCAGTTACTGCCGGCGTCCAAACGCCAGGAAGCGCAGAATCAGCTTGTGGCGATCAGGCAGAAGAGGCAAGCGGCGGAATCCCAGGATAAATCCGCCGATATGCCGGTGGTCGCGTCCATAAGCACAGGCGACATTCAGTTGCAGGCGGCGGTTGCCCCGGTTGAAGCAGCCCCCGCGGCGCCCGCTCCGGCTGCCGCACCTGACGCGGCGGCATCCGCCCCCGCGGCTGCTCCAGCCGAACCGGCGCCCACACCAACTCCCGCACCGGCCCCGGCGCCCGCACCAGCTCCGACCGAACCGGCCCCCGCGCCGACTCCAGCTCCGGCTCCGCCGGAAGATAAGAAGCCCGCGGAGACTCCCGGATCGGCCACCGTCAAGGCGACAGCGCCGGCGACCGAAAATGTCGGGCCGACCCAGGATCAGTTAAAACGCATCAGGGCCAGCGAACTTGTTAACGATGGCAGAAAGGCCCTTGCCGACGGAAACGCGATGCTGGCGGCCGATCTGGCTGACAGGGCCCTGCTTCTGAATCCGGACTCCCAGGACGCCAAAAAACTCAGGGATGACGCCCAACTGGCTGTCGGCGGGACAGGCACAGGCACGCAGATTCTCAGCGAAATGGGAAAACGCCTCCGCGTCCAGCAGGCGATCGTCGAGACCGATTACAAGCGGGCTCTGACCATTGCCAACGAGGAACTGGCCAAGGGGCAGGCCGAAAGTGGAAGGAAGGAAAACTTCGAGTCGGCGGACCGCGAAGCCCAGCAGGCCCAGCAGATCATCCGCAACAACCAGCATCTGTTCTCCGCCAGCGACTATTCCGAACGGATGACGGCCATTGAAACCCTCAGGGACCACATCGCCAATCAGAAGGACCTCTTCAACCGCGATCGCGCCCAGAAGACGATCAATCAGATCAATGAAGAGGCACGGAGGCGGGACTTGGCCACCAGGCAGACCCGCCAACGGACCATCGACACGCTTAGCAAGCGGGCCATGACCCTGCGGGCAGAAGGCAAATTCAAGGAAACTGTGTACATCCTCCAGGAAATACTTCACATTGATCCTCAAAACGACTTTGCCAACCAGTTGATAGGAATGATAAACAGCGACATCGTCCTGCGCGAGGAGAAAGATTCTGACAGGACTCAGGAGATCGAGGAGCACAAGCAGTTCGTGGATCTTCGCTGGTCGGAGGTTCCCTGGTATGCCATGATAACGTTCCCCAAGGACTGGAAACAGCTTTCAGCCAGACGGGACGCCCTTACCAAGCAGGCGAATCAGGAATCCGCCGAGGATCGCAAGGTCATGCTCAAGATGGAGGAGAGGCTCAAGAACGTTCCCTTCGCGGGCGTCCAGTTCTCCGATGCGATACAATTTCTGCGGGACCACTCAGACCTGAATTTCAACCCGCGCTGGACCGCTTTGACCGGCGCCGGCATTGGCAAGGACAAGCTGCTCACCATCAGTCTGGTCAACGTTACCATCAAAAAGTGCCTGGACTCGATCCTGAACGATGTCAGCGGCGGCACGACCGCGGCCATCGGATGGGTGATAAGCGACGGCGTGATCGAGATATCCACCAAGGAAGACCTGGCCAGGGACAAGGGTCCGCCCAGGGTGTACGACATCCGCGACCTGATAATGAGCATTCCATCCTTCCAGGGGCCCAGGATCGACATCTCAAACGTTACCAGCGGCACCAACGGCGGCGGCAGTATTTTTGGGGGGGGCAACAACGCCCCGACCGGCCCGACCAGGGATGAAATGGTCAACAGGATCAAGGACATGATCCAGAATACCGTGGCGAACGCTTCATGGACTGATGGCACAGGCAGCATGAGCGAACTGAACGGCAACCTGATCATCACCCAGACGCCGGAGAATCACAGCAAGATACTGACAGTCCTCAAGAGTCTCCGCGAGGCTCAGGCCCTCCAGGTGGCCATCGAGGCGCGTTTCATCACCATAGACAGCAGCTATCTGAACCGGATCGGCGTGGACCTGGATTTCTACTTCAACCTTGGCTCCAGGCTCGGCTCCAACCTGGTCCGCGACCCGGCGACCGGCGCCATCAACGGCGGCCAGGTCTGGGACCCGTGGACGGGCGCGTTCGTCCCGACAAACGGCGCCCCCTGGACCGGCGAAACCCGCAACCCGCAGTGGGCCGAGCAGCATCGCTGGACCAGCAAGATGACGCCCATACCGGTCAACTTCAGTTCCGCCGACTTCACGCGAGGCATGCAGACGTCCGTGGGCACCAATATCGGCAACCTTGTGGGCACCACCACCGGCATGACCATAGCCGGCTCGTTCCTTAACGACGTCCAGGTGGACTTCCTGCTGGAAGCGACTCAGGCGCATTCCTCTTCAAGGCAGCTTACGGCGCCTCGTGTAACCCTGTTCAACGGGCAGCGGTCATATGTGCTTGTGGCGACCCAGCAGGCATATATATCCATGATCAGCCAGACCGCCGGCACCAGCGCCGTGGGCAATAACTATACCGTGTCCTGGGCGCCCACCGGCAGCGTGCTGGACGCGGATGTTACGGTCTCGGCCGATCGAAGGTACGTAACCATGACGGTCAGGCCTCAGATCACCACTTCGGCCATTAACAGAAGTTCGCAGGGCATCGACCTGCCGACAGTTTCCATACAGGAAGTCCAAACAACCGTTTCAATACCTGACGGCGGCACGCTCTTGCTGGGCGGACAGAAACAGGCCGGCGAAGTGGAACGCGAAATGGGCGTCCCTGTGATCAGCAAAATCCCGATTCTCAACCGCGGTTCCACAAACCGGGCCAAGGTCAGGGATGAACGCACGCTATTGATCCTGATCAAACCCAAGATAATAATCCAATCGGAATACGAACAGGATCAATTCCCGTAACGCACTATTTGGCAAGCAGTTAGGAATTTACAGGCGGCGGGGTCCACGGATTCCGCCGCCTTTTTTGATGATTATGCGACAATTCTTGTGGGGTTTTCACATTATCAGGGAAATATGTATATTAGATTCCTTGCAGTAGTGGGATATGGTTATTTCAATGTAAGGAATATTTTTCTGAACCCTTTGTATCTGCCGATAACACTAATAAGGCGGCGGCATGAGTCTGTATGACTTGCGGTATGGCCGCCGGCTTTTACCTTGAACGGGATTTCGCCGGAGTGTATAATTAAAGCAAATACCGGGTGTTGCGGCCCGACCAAATAGGGCCGGCAGGCGTTTGAGCGACTGTTGAGAAGGAGTTGTGCATGAGCGGGAAAATAGCGATCAGGATACTTGCGGTGCAGGCGGTTGCCGGAATGGTTCTTTTGGGGGCAAGCGTCTTCGGCCAGACTCCCAAACCAGGCGTAACAGTTCCGGGAACGGTCAATCCCAAGGCCGGCGCAGTTGCCGGTGCCAAGACCAATCCGGTCGGCAGCGGCATTAAGCCTGCCACCGGCACCACGCCGAATGCTGTTGCGAGTCCGGGGCCGACGCTCGGCGGCACCGCTTCGATTCACCAAACAGGTTCCGCTGGCGTATCCAAGGTCGGAACGGCCGGCAATCCAAAGGCGGGATCCGCCAAGGGTTCGCCTTACGGTGGTGCTGGCTGGGGAACTGGGACAGGCACCGGGACAGGCACTGGCACCGGGACTGGCACCGGGACGGGCGCCGCATCTACGAAACAACTTTGGATAGATAACGCTGACAAGTCGGCGACCGGCGGGTATATGACCGTAAGGCTGATTGCCGGCGGAACCAGCACGATTGGTTCGCCCGCCAACGAGACCGGGAAAATAACGGCAATCAGTGTATTGCAGCCGACAGATGGCGACGCCAATTGCCTCGATCTGAATCAGCAGAGCTACTCCACCACCGATTTTTACATCGGCATATACGAAGTTTCCCGATGGGAATATTACAAAGTGTTATCCTCAACAGGCGATCCCACCGTTTTTGTGCTGCCTATTGCCAACCCGCAAAATCCCCAGCAAATGACCTATGCCGAGGCACTGAACTTTTGCACCAGGCTGGGTACGATCAACTCCTGCGTTGTCTCGATTCCCACCGAGCAGCAGTGGGAGAAGGCCGCCCGCGGCTCCACAACCAGCCGTTACAGCTTCACCGAGATCGATCCCGGGGCCGTTCCCCAGCACGTTCCCGATGGCGGAGTCGGCGGCAGCGC
Source organism: Planctomycetota bacterium (assembly GCA_016235825.1). GTDB lineage: Bacteria > Planctomycetota > Phycisphaerae > SM23-33 > SM23-33 > JACRIL01. The sequence goes on along the minus strand of JACRIL010000024.1, from coordinate 6,135 downwards.
GGAGTTGTTCATGTACGCCTGGTATGAGGATGTCGCTCTCGCCGGCACTTATGCCGTTGGCGGCAACAGCGGCGGCGTGTTGCATAATTGCGGCGGCAAAAACGCCAATCCGCTGGGCCTTTACGACGTGTACGGCAACGTCTGGGAATGGACGACAACAATAATGGTGGGCACCGATCGGGTTATCAGAGGCGGGTCGATCTTTACCTCCTGGTATGCCTGCAGATCGGCGGCAAGATCTCACTCGCCGGAAGGTCTAAATGCGGAGGTGCATTTTGACGGCTTTTGGGCTGCCCTTCCTCTCCCCGGTGCTTGGATTCCTGTAGGCCCCATCGGCCTGAGGATAACTACCCCGTGATGGGCTGAAAATGTTTTTCTGAAACCAACGCGGGGCAGGTTGACAGCCTGCCCCGTTTTTTATTGCACGGCAAATCAGCACGGCTGCCGTTTATTTGTGCAAAAGCCGCGTTGACAAAAAACAGTTATGTTTTTTCCTCATATCCCTAATCCCGCCGAAGTGCAGATGTTATAGTTGATCTCCGCATTTTTTTCCGCGGATATGGCAGGAAGGAACGCCCTTTGATAAGATATCAGGCCGGATGAACCCGGGTCTGATACTACAACGCTACGACGCTTTACGCGGCATATTTTGCCGCCGCTGTCGGGGGCGGTTTTGATGGATTAAGGAGCATTTTATTTCGCCCCTTCAGGGCTTGAATGTTTGGGTGCACTTTTTCCTGGGGCGTTGCCCCAGGCTTTCATATTGCGCCCCTTTGGGGCTGTACGATTTTGGCCGACATTTGTAAAATCGGCGATTTAAAGTATGATGAGACGGCCGATGGGTTATTTTTTAAAGCCCCGCATGTAAATGCGGGGACGCTGTTGTCTTTGTGGTTGGAAAAAAACAACAAATATCCCCCTGCTCGCGCAGGGGGCATCAGGAATGGTTCGCCGATGGATGCTTCGCCCTGAAAGATGGCAAATTACAGCCCAGGGCAACGCCCTTGTCATTACCCACATTTTTTACGGCCTCAAGACATCAGCAAAGACGTGCCGCTCCTCTGGAGCTTGCTGTTTTAAGGGTAGCTGGTTACTATAAACATGCCGTGCCTACGGCACTTGGAGCACTTTTACATCTGCCGGAAATGGCATTTGAAAAATTGCCCGGCGATCTTCGTCGCGAGTTGGTTTATTGCCCGGCAGACGGATTAAATGCTCCGTAGGAGCATCATGTTTATAGCAGCGACGGAACAGAATGATGCAAGCTCCGTAGGAGCGGCACGTTATGGCTTTCGGGCAAGTGCACTCTTGTGCGAAAAATGTGGGTAATGACAAGGGCAACGCCTTGGGAAAACCGAAAATCTGACCGCAAAGCCCTGTAGGGGCGAAATAAGGCTGTTGGATCCGCCCATCAGACGGACAAAATGGCCTTCGTAGCGTTGTAGTGATAGGAGCATGGGCAACTTTTATTCATCCCGGTTTTTGGGAAACCCGGCAGACAAAGGGCGTGGATCATGAACAGAATTCTGAGGTTTGGCGTCATCTCCGGGGCTTTGATGGTTCTTGTGCTGATGCCGGCGTCTGCCGGGCCGGAGAAAGCGGACCAGGGCGCGACAAGCCGGCCGGCTTCATCGCCGGCAACCAGACCCGCCGGGCGGGTCATTCGCATGAACGGCCTGGAACTCGACCTGGATGCCCGCAAGATCACCATGCAGGCCAAGGTCTGCCTGACGAAAGGCCCGCTGGAGTTCCTGCTCTGCAAGAGCGGCACCAAGGACTACGAGAGCATGATGAGCACTCGGGCCAAGCCGTCCGACCTGCACGTCTGCCTGCTTCTGCTTGGCCTGACGCCCGGCAAGCCGGCAAAGTATTTCCCGGCCGAGGACGACTGGCCCGGCGTTGAAATCCCGCCGCGGGGGGCCGAACTGGCCATCACCCTCAACTGGAAGGACAAGGACGGCAAGGAACGCCAGGCGCCGACCAGCGCGTGGATCGTCAATGGGGCGCAGAAAAATTATATGGAACGGCCTCTGGCGTCCAGGGCCATCGACTGGCTGAAGGCCGGATTTGGCGGGCGGAAATTTTCCTTTCAGAAGTCGCCCGATAAATGGATTTTCATCGGTTCGAGCATACTGTCCGGCGGGGGGTATCTGGCCGACGAGAATGGAGAGATAGTCTCGGTCTCCAACTTCGCGTCCTCGGTGATCGACGTGCCTTTCGAGAGTTCCGACAAGAACGCCATGCGGTTGTTCGAGGCCAACACCGACGCGATGCCTCCTTCGGGCACGGATGTTCGGATCACCATCACCCCGCTGGCCGGCGCTGAAAAGGCGGCCCACGCGCGGGCCATTCTGGAGATCGACCGCAACGGCAGGATGATGATGGACGGCAAACCGGTAACGCAGGCCGACCTGCCCATATGGGCGGGCAAATTTGTGGACAGGCACGACAAGGGACAGGTAATCATCCGGATCGACTCGCGGGCGCCCGCCAGGTTCATCACGGTGGCCGAGGACAATCTGCGGTTCGGCGGCGTGAGGGAGTTCCAGCACGAATATCTCGCGCCTCCGCTGGACCTGCTGCCGCAGACCACCGGGCAGTTGAAGCAGGCGATGGACGACTGGAAGGAGAAATTTGCCAATCCCCGCGACTTCATGAAGGAGCCGTCCTTCGATGCCGGGATTGTCCTGGAGCAGATCGACGCGGAGATAAAGGAACTCGAACGGGTCAAGGCGCTCTGGCTGGAATACAAGGGCCAGTTGCACAAGGGTGTTGAACAATACCGCCCGACGACCCAGCCCGGCGGGGCGAACTACAGGCCGCCCAGCGAGTAACCGCGATGGGCCAGGCCGCCGATAATCTGACCGCTTCCGCAGGCCCGCCTAACGCGGCGGCGGGAGGTTCATTTCTCAGGCAGGTGCTGCTCAACGACGGCTGGGCCATGCTGGCGACCGCGGTCGCCACGGTTATAGTCGAACTGGGGGCATACTGGCTGGCAAGGGCGATGGACGTGCCGGCGGGCAGGGCGCTGGTTGCGGCTATGGCGGTCTCGGCGGTCTGGCTTGCGGTCGCGGCCCCTGCTGCCGCTGCGTGGGGCGGCAACGCATGGTCGGCCATGATGCGATGCGGGACCGTCGCCGACGCCTCGGGGATTGTGCTGATCGTTCTGTGGCTCGTCGCCGCCGACGAGGGCGGACATGCCTGCCTGACCTTCGCCGCCGCGGTAAAAATTTACTGCCAACTGGCCGCCATGGACATCCTGGCGATAGCCTTCGTGTGCGCATGCCGCTCGCCGGCCGGCAGGTCGGCGATGGCCCTGGCCGCTTCCGCCTGCATGTTCGTCGCCCTGGCAAGCCCGTTCTGGGCCGGCTGGTGGCTCACGGGCGATAATCTCGCCGCCAATCAATCCGCGGCGACCTGGCTGGTGGCCGTCAACCCCTTCTTCGCAATACTGTCCTGCATCAACGAAATACGGGTCTCCGCCTTCGACTGGCTCACATCCGACGTGATGTACCAGATCACCCGAATGAGCGATTACGTCGCCCCGCGCCGCGTGGAATGGTACGAAACGGCCCTCGCATATCTCGCCGCCGCCGCACTTGCCTGCGTTGTCTGCCTGGTTGCGCGATTAGTGCGGCCGAAAGCATCGGATGGAATAAAAATGGGATTCTCCTCCCAAAAACGTGGGTAGGCATTGTGCAGATATTATGCTCGGCAAATCCATCCTGTTCCCTATCTGGTTAGGCCGACCGAACAAATTTCTGGAATGACGTCTTTCTGTAAATCCTCAAATTTCCATCCGCGCCACGGTTGATGAAAACATATTTTCAGCACCATAGGTGCGAAATATTGGTAGCCCAGGGTGAGCGAAGTCCTCCGAAGCCTTGGCGAAGGAGGACGAGCGGAACCCTGGGATAAGACGTAATTCAAAAGTTTCCAATGTTCGCTCGCGCCACGGCAGAAGTGCCGGAATCCCGGACCACTCCGGCCAATATTTTTGGCGAGTCATTTCGATTGCCATGGGGAAAATAACCTCATCATCCAAAGCAGATGAATAACTCACCCAAAATCCCCGGCCGAGGCATTCCGATATTCCGCCAATTCCGCCCGCGGCGGGATCGAAAAGAAATTGATGAATGGCGATCTGTTCCCAGGGTTTCGCTACATCCGCTACCGCGGATTTCGCTGCACCCTGGGCTATAAATATGCCGCACCTGACGGTGCTGGAAAAGTTTCGTGCCGGAAAGATGGCTCGAATTTTGATGTGATCCTCCACAACTGATCCAATATCACCTATTTCCGCTGACGCCTGGGCACGTTGTTAACAATGCTGTTATGCGGCAAAATGCCCATTGAATTCACCACGTTTTTGGGATGAGAACCCGCAATATTTTAGGGCAGGAATTTGTCGATCTGCTTGAGCTTTCGCGGCAGGTACTGCCTTGCGACGTATTCCAGGCCGTGCTTGGCCAGGGCCTGCTGCTCGACGCGGACGCCCATCTTGAGCATCCTGTTCATGGCGTCCTGCCAGGGCTTGTGGTGCCTGATGAACGGGTCGTTGCTCATCGCGTCGCGCGCCCGCTTTATGTCCACCTCCTTGAGCTGATGGGTGGGCAGCTTGTACTCGATGATGTCGTCGGGCGTAACGCCCAGGTAGCGGGCCTGCGGGACGCAGAAATATTCGTTGAGGTGCGCCGCGTTGCCCGATCCGACCTTGAGCGTGCGATAGATGTTGAAATAGCCGTAGGGGTCGCCGTCGGTGAAGACGTAGACGGGGATTTTTTTTTCGTCGGCCAGGCGGCGGATGAACCTGCGGCAGGCCCGGCTGGGCACGCCGCCCATCGAGACCAGGATGCAGTTGTGGTCGTCGTAGAAATTTTCCTCGACCAGCCGCTCGAACATGCCCTTGGTCTCGACGGCCAGCACGAATTTGGCCTTCGTGCGGAAGCCCAGTTCCTCAACCACGGTCGGCACGCTGTACGCCCCGCTGCCGAAGCCCGCGCAGTTGATCTCGATCTGTTTGCCAGTCCGCCTGTCGCGGTCGAGCACGATCAGCTCGCCGGCCACCTCGCCGCCGTGCTCGTCGGCCCGGAAGTGCATCCGCTCGCGGTTGACGCCTAGCATCGCCTCGACGTCGTCCATCACCGTGTCGGACTCCTCCTGGCAGGTGAACGCCGCCTGGTTCCAGTTGTACGCCTGGTAGTATGCCTCCCGCTTGGTCGAGTGGCGCTCGGTGCGGACGAGTTCCTTGCTCATGGCCAGCATCTTGAGCGTCTGGGCGAACGTCTTGACCGTTCCGACTGTCAGCGTGCGGACCTTCTTCTTGCCATGAAGCTGAAAAAAACCCTCCTTGGGATGATACTTCACGTTGGCCAGCGAGCGGATCGGCAGGGCCATCTGCGGCTTTTGGCCCCGATTGATCCGCGTGTAGACCTCTTTGGCCTCGCCGTTTATCAAATCCACAACATCAGTCTGTTTCTGAACCACGGTTAAATCCTTTCCATCTTTTGTGAAGGCGGAAGTGGAGGGCGATGCGACAGATGAATCCATATTCCGCGCACCTTGCGGAGTCCATGTCGCCGCAGTTAAGGCCCGCAGGGCCGACAGATAGTAGCCCCGGGTGAAGCGTAGGACGGCCACGGGCCGTCCGAAGCGAAACCCGGGGGCAAATCGTCATTAGATAAGTTTTCAAAGCTCTGCTTGCGCCACGGCTGAAACGGCAAAATCCTCGAATGCCGCGTCCAATGAGAATGGCCGATCCAATGTTCTGTTGTTGTAAAAGACAAACGCAGGCCCTGCTTTTTCCGCTGCGGATGAATGTTTCATCGAAAATCTTCGGCCGGAATTGCCTGGAATTTTGGCTCGTCTGCCGGTGGCGGGATCGGGAATTTGGAACTTCATTGAATGACGAGTATTCCCAGGGTTTCGCTTCGTCCGCCTTACGGCGGACTGCGCTCCACCCTGGGCTATTATCAAACGCCCTGACGGGCTTAAAAGTAGGGCGTGCAACTTGTTGAGGCTGTCCGATAATTACAGGCCATCGACTATCCATTGTAGCTGTCCATTTTTTTTCCCACAGCGTTCATTATACCGCAGCAGCAACTGATACGCAAAGAAGCACGCCAGGATCTGGGT